>JARRLD010000354.1:0-4362 GCA_037387345.1 Gemmatimonadota bacterium | reverse complement strand
GCCGGCATACGGGTCCTCCAGGGGAAGCTCGGTCTGGGCATGGTCGTTCCGGCCGCCGGAACGCTCGTCGTCCGATTCGGGGCCCAGCCACAGGCCGGCCTGCCAGAGGAGCTCGCGCCGAGTGAGGCCGAAAGGCTCGAAGCCTCCCACCCAGATGAGGTTCTCCACCGCGGGACGTTTCAGCGACGCCGGCGTCCGCCGGAGAAAATCGACCAGAGATCGGTAGGGTCCCCGTCGGTTGCGCTCCTCGACGACCTCCTCGGCGATCTCGGATCCCCACCCCCGGATGAAGCCAAGACCGATGCGCAGGTCCTGACCTTCCGCCGTGCAGGCCACATCGCTCCGGTTCACGTCCGGCAGGAGCGTGTGGATGCTGTTCCGACGGGCGTCGCGTCCCAGGGCGTCCAGGGAGTAGAAGCCCATGGGCTGGTTGTTGAAGAGGGCCACGTAGTATTCCAGCGGGTAGTAGTGGCGGAGCCACGCCGACTGGTAGGCCAGCAGCCCGAACGCCGCGGCATGGGACTTCGGGAACCCGAACTCGGAGAACGCCGTCACCTGCTGGAAGACCTCCCGGGCCGTGGCACCGTCCACGCCCCGGGCCAGGGCACCTTCGCGGAAAGCCTCCCAGTGGGCGTCCATGGCCTCCTTGGAGCGTTTGCGGCTCATGGCCCTTCTCAGGGACTCGGCCTGTCCGTCGCTGAAGCCTGCCAGGGCCTGACAGACGGTGAGCACCTGGTCCTGATAGATGATGACTCCCAGGGTCTCTTCCAGAGGCTCGCGCAGGAGGGGGTGAGGATAGGGGATCTCGTAGTCGGGATTCTCCCGTAGCATCTCGCGCCGGCGCACGTACGGATTCACTGCGCCTCCGACGATGGGTCCGGGCCGCACGATGGCCACCTGCACCGCAAGCTCCTCCAGGTTCCTGGGGCGCGTTCGGCGGACCATCTGGATCTGGGCCCGGCTCTCCACCTGGAAGAGGCCGACGGTGTCACCGGAGCAGATACGGTCATAGACCACCTCGTCCTGGAAGTCGATGCGGGAAAGATCCAGGGGCTCCTCATGTCGGACGGCAATGAGATCCGTCGCCTCCTCCACCAGGGAAAGCATGCCCAGCGCCAGAAAGTCGATCTTGATGAACCCCGCATCGTCGCAGGAGTCCTTGTCCCACTGGCACAGGACTCGGCCCTCCATGGCGGCCGGCTCCAGGGGAACCAGCTCGACCAGGGGACGACTCGAGATGATCATGCCTCCCACGTGTTGGGAGATGTGACGGGGAAGCCCCGCCACGTCTTCGGACAGCTCCCCGAGAAGCTTCCATGACGGTGCGTCCGCCCGCTCGCGGAACTCGGGCAAGGACGCGATCTCGTCGGCGAGCCCGGCAGCCGACCGGTGCTCGGAGAGCTTGGCCAGCTTCTCCAACTCGCCCATGGGCAGATCCAGAGCCTTGCCGATCTCCCGTACCGCCGAGCGGAGGTGATAGGTGGGGAAGGTGCACACGAGTCCCGTGTGCTCGTGGCCATACTTCTCGTAGATCCGGAGGATGAGCTGCTCACGGATATCCCGGGGAAAATCGAGATCGATGTCGGGAACGCTACGGAGCGCCTCGTTGAGGAAGCGACCCAGGAAGAGGTTGGTCTTCACCGGGTCGATGTGGGAGAGACCGATGAGGTAGCAGATGATGGAGGACACCGAGGAGCCTCGGCCCCGGCCCGGGGGAAGTCCCGCACACGCCCGAGGAGCTCCTGCCCGTACGTCGTTGGCCACTTCCCGGGCCAGGTTCATGATGTCGCGATAGACCAGGAAGAAGCCGGCCAGGCCGTGGAGGTCCACCAGCCTCAGCTCCGCGTGGAGACGTTCTTCGGCCTCCCGCTCCTCTGGGGAGCCGGGCTCGTATCTCCTGGAGATCTCCGCCAGACAGATGGCGGCCAACGTCTCGAGGGCTCCGCCCCGCTCCGAACCCTCGAAGTCCGGGAAGTCGTACCCGAGATCCTGGGTGAGGTCGAAGGCTGCACAGCGCTCGGCCAGGAGCACGGAGTTCGTGAGGGCCTCGGGGCGGCTCCGGAAGCGGTGCTGCATCTCCCGAGGCTCGGAGAGGTGGAAGAGGCGGTTGGCACGACGCACGCCGTGGGCACCGTCCAGGGTGGAACGGCTCCGTATGGCAACCAGCACATCCTGGAGGCGCCAGCGTTCGGGACGGTGGTAGTGGACGTTTCCGGTCGCCACCACGCCGAGTCCCAGGTGGCCGGCCAGGCGGCCCAGTGCCCGGTTGTGTGCCGCGTCACCTTTGACGGCGTTGTCCTGCAGCTCCACGAAGACGTTTCCCGGCCCGAAGGCCTGGAAGAGCCGCCGGGTCAGAGCTTCGCCCTCGGCCATCGAGGATCGGAGAGCGGCTCGAACCGGGCTGTGCCGACATCCGGTAAGGAGGATGAGTCCTTCGCAGAGCTGCAACAGGGACGCGAAGGGAAGACGCGGGTCACCACGAGGTGAGCCCATGTGAGCTTCGGTGAGGAGGCGGCACAGGTTGGCGTAGCCCCGGGACGTTTCGGCCAGCAGCGTGACGTGGTGGCCTTCCTCCGGCTCGTCCGTTCCCGGAAAGCAGTCGCGGAGGGTTACCTCGGCTCCTGTGACGGGCTGGATTCCCGCGTTCCGGGCCGCCTGGGCAAACTCCATGGCTCCGTACAGGCCGTTGTGGTCGGTGAGGGCCAGAGCAGGGTAGCCGAGCTCCGCGGCCCGCAGGACGAGCTCCTCGGGATGGGAAGCGCCGTCCAGGAAGGAGAAGCCCGAATGACAGTGGAGCTCGACGTAGGGAATCTTCACTGGCCTCGCGCGTGCTGTTCCGGGTGGCGCGCGCGGGGCGGGCCGCCACGTCACCGTCACCTCGTCTCCCGCCGAACCCGAATATAAACCGAAAGTCGGGGTGGACGCAAGGACAAGGAACATCGGTGGGCCTGGCGAGCCATGGAGGCGCCCCGCCAGCTTCGGCATCCTTGAGGACCTGCCTCCGTAGGATCTAGCTAGATTAGCTAATATTCCCCATCTTGAGGCATGAGGATGGTCAACGTACACAAGGCCAAGACCGAGCTCTCCAAGCTCCTGGAGGCCGTGGAGGCGGGGGAGGACGTGGTCATCGCCCGAGCCGGCGTGCCCGTGGCCCGTTTGGTTCCTGTCCGGGCTGACGAGCGCACGCCCGGCCGACTGGAGGGGCAGCTCCGCATGGGGCACGACTTCGAGGCGCCGCTCCCGCCCGGAGTCGCCGACGCATTCGGAGCCGGGAAGTGAAACTGCTGTTGGACAGCCACGCCTACCTCTGGTGGCTGGCCGACGACCCCCGGCTGCCTTCCGCGGCCCGGGCCGCGGTGGCGGACCCGGCGAACGTGGTGCTGGTGAGCGCCGCCAGCATCTGGGAGATCGAGATCAAGCGCTCCCTGGGGCGCCTGGAGGCCGGTGAGCATGATCTGGTGGCCGAGATCCAGGCCAACCGCTTTGCCGAGTTGCCCGTGACGGCGCGCCACGCAGAGGCCGCCGCGCGCCTGCGCCGACACCACGACGACCCCTTCGACCGGATGCTCGTCGCCCAGAGCCAGCTGGACGGGCTGGTGTGCGTGACACGGGATCCCGCCTTCCAGGCCTACGGCGTTCCCTGCCTCTGGTAGCTGGGCCCCGCTCCCTCAGGCCGGGTCCTGGAGCCGCTTCCAGGCTTCGCCCAGCAGGAGATAGCCGGCTCGAGCAGACCTCGCGATCAGCCGGTTGGGGGTTGGCCGACTAGCAGCACCTACACCCTCAGGCCGGGCACCCGGCGGAAGTGATCTTCGTCCCTCGGTCCCACCAGCACACCGAAGTCCAGGTGACGGGCGGTGGCTGCCACGGCCAGGTCGTTGGAGGGGATGGCGCTGCCGGCGCGCCGGAGCTCGGTGAAGATGTCTGCCCAGTGGGCTGCGATGGCGGCGTCGAAATCCACCACGGTCACCTGCTCCGTCAGGGCTCCGATCTTCCGCTGACCTTGGGGCAGCCACGGAGGTAGCCCAGCACGGCCCCCTTGCTTGAATCGGTCTACATTGTGTACCATGGGAAAACTACAATGTAGACCGCATGGGGAGCAGCCGCGTGGCGCGCAGCAAGTACATCGGTGAGTTCGAGCAGATGGTCCTCCTGGCAGTGCTGCAACGAGGCCGGAGCGCGAACGGATACGAGGTCCGCAAGGAGCTCGAGCTGGAGGCGGATCGGACCGTCTCCAAGGGTGCCTTCTACACGACCCTCGATCGCCTCGAAGAGAAGGGCTACCTGACCTGGGAGGTCCGCGAGCCCACCGAAGCGCGTAGCAGGCTCCCTCAGCGACACTTCAGGGTGACTCCGGCGGGATTG
>JARRLD010000353.1:0-4365 GCA_037387345.1 Gemmatimonadota bacterium | reverse complement strand
ACGATGGCGTCGATCTGGCTGAGGAAGGCCTTGAAGTCGATCTCGGGCTCCTCGGGAATCCAATCGTACTCCCCGCCCGGCCCGGCGATGAATCCGTCCAGGCTCGCGGCGACGCTGTAGCGGACCTTGCGCATCATGTTGCTCCCGTCAGAAGGCTACCGACACCTCCAGCTGGTGGAGGGCACGCTGCACCGCGCGCTCCGAGACCCCCATGGAGAGCGGGCCGAGCCAGGGTTGCCTCCGGCGCAGCACCTGGATCGCTCCCCACGTCAGCAGAACCTGGCCGACGAAGTCGCGGTTCCGGGCGTCGGGCGTGATCGTCACTTCGGACCAGAGGCGACCGCCCCCGAGCCGGCCCCGGATACGCAGGATTCCTTCCCCGTCCGCATCATCGACTCCCGACCATGGTCCCTGGTGGCCATCGAGCTGCGAGAAGAACACGAACCCTCGGGCCCGAGCCGTGCGGGCCAGACCCCCACGAACGCTCCCCGCGTACACCAGACGAGGCTCGGCGGCCGGGTCCATCAGAGCCCCTCGTATGGGGGCGATTCCGCCAAAGCGCATCCGCCAGACGCCGTCGTCCACCTCGGCCCGAACCAGCTTCTCCGACCGGGACCATCCGAGCTCGGCCACCACCTCGCCGCCCACCGAATACGTCCACGCACCAGGGGGATCCGGCGCCGGGACCCACTCCAGCGACCGACCGACCAACGACGCACCGAACATGGCCGGAATGTAGACCCTGAAGGCATGGGCTCAAGCAGACGTGCCCGGCGATGCAGAGCCTGGACACCCCGGGGGTCCCACCGGAAGGCGCCGTCCGCCACAGGGTGCCGGAAGATTGTTCTGGCGGACCCGCCGGGGGCGGCCTATCCTTCGCACGTATACCCGACGCGCGAGGCCGGAACGTCCGGTACCGGCCGTCGCTTCCTCCTGCCTATGCCGGACCCCCCCACGGTTCCAGCTGGAGGCATCCCATGAAGCCCCCCCTGGCGGTCGCGCTCGCGCTCGCCGCACTCTCGTGCGCGGCTCCACCCGACGACGTTCTCGGTCCTCAGTTCTCTACCCTGGCCGAGGGCAACCAATCCCCCACAGCCGAGGTGGCCACCGAATGTGGCTACATGTGGTGTACCTTCGACGGCCTCCTCGAGGGCCGCGACCCAGACGGCACCATCGTGGCGTGTAGGTTCCTCATCGGCGGCCAGACGTATCCCTACTGCAAGCTGTACTACGAGTGGTCCACGGAAGGAACGAAGACGATCCAGTTCTCCGTCTGGGACAACGACGACGCCGTCGGCACCACCACCTTCGACGTCCACGTCGTCCCAAGCCCGATCACCGTTTCCACCCAGTACACACGGGTGAAGAAGGAGAACCGCATCACCGTGACGTGGCACGGGGCCGACGGGGCCCTGGTGGACCTCGTCCGCACCGGAGGCGATCCGGACGTCTATGAGAACCCGATGGTGAGAGAGGACCTGGTGAACGACGGAGAGTGGATCGACGTCTTCACGGGCAAGTGCGTGGGCTTCGTCTACACGATCTATGAGGTGGAGGGCCCCGAGTACTCCTACCCGCCGCACCGGAGCACCTGCGAGGAAGAGGGCAATAAGGGGAAGGGACGGAACAAGTAGGGACGGGGGGGAAGCGGGACGGGCTCCGATCCCACAGCGGGGTTGGGTGTCGGAGCCCGTCTCCACCCGAGATCACGAGGATGGTCAGGACGATCTGCCTGCCTCCTTGTGGCGGGTCCGAGCGTCAGGCCGAATGTGTAGCTCGCGCGACCTCGCGCTCCTGACCGTCTCGGTTCATCTCGGGGAACAACTCTCGGTGGACGAATCCCTCGAGGGTTCCGTACGTGAACCCCTCCACCGCCCCCGTGATCGGCTCGGGGTCGCCCAGGTACACGATCGCCTTGAAGTAGTCGAACAGCTCCGCGTAGAGCTCCTTGTGGGCCTCGCTGATGGGATAGGGGTCCACGGCCTCACGCGTGCCCGGAGCCTCCTGGTAGCCTACGGGATGACCGGTCACATTCGCGACGGCCTCGCAGATGTCGGCGGCCGTGATGCCGCCCGGGACGTGGACGTCGTAGCCCCGGTTCGCGGGATCACCCTCGAGGAACGCCACCGCAGCGCGTACCACGTCCGCGATGTCGGTCGCCGCCCACGTCATGTCCGAAGGCCACGGCATGCTGAACATGCCCTGCTCGAGGTAGGGCTTGGCCCCAAAGAGGTTCTGGAAGAACCAGGCTGGGCGGAGGATGGTGAAGGGCACGCCGCTCTCGGCCAGGGTGACCTCGATGGGCGTCTTGTTGTCCAGGATCCGGGCGCCGGTGTCCCCGCGATCGGCGTGGACCGCCGTGTGCATCACCAGGTGGTCGACCCCTGCCTCGCGGGCGGCATCGATGACGTTGGTGGTAACGCTCCGCTCCAGGCCGAGAGGGTCGTCGCCGGACTCCGGAGGAGTGAGGTAGACGGCCCGTGCTCCCCCCAACGCCCGAGCGGCCGCGGCGCGGTCCGTCAGGTCCACGGCGATCCGGCGCACCCCCGGTGGGTCCTCCCCCGGGCGTCGGGCCAGCCCGACGACTTCATGTCCGCGGGCGGCCAGGGCCTCCGTCACACGCCCCCCGATGACTCCGCTGGCTCCTACTACCGCGATCGGTCCCATGTCAACCTCCATTCTCGTTGAATCCGGTCCTCCCTGGACCTCTGGCACCACGGTGTTATCCTGTCCGTAAGGTACACGGTCGTATAGTTCATTATCGAACTATTGGTCAACGTACTACATGGAGCCACCGCATGCAAGACCCACGTTCAGGACGTCGCGGGCCCACCATCCGGGGTCGGGCCTGGCGGACCTTCCTCGAGGTGCACCGGGACGTCGTTCAGCACCTGGCGAAGGATCTCAGGGGAGCGCTGGATCTGGATCTGCTGTACTACGACGTGATGCTCCACGTGTCCGAGGCAGAGGGGGGACGGCGGATGACCGACCTCGCGAAGGCCGCCGTGCTGAGCAAGAGCGGCCTGACGGCCCTGGTCGATCGGATGGAGGCCGAGGACCTCATCGAACGACGGCCCGACGCTGCCGATCGCCGGGCGACGCGGATCGTGCTCACGGCGTCCGGTGAGATGAGATTCCGTGAGGCCGCCAAGCATCACCGGGAGACCGTGCGGGCCATCTTCACATCGCAGGTGACGGACGAAGAGGCCCGCGTGATCATCGATGTCCTGACCCGGGTGCGTCTGCGGATCCAGGACCTGGAGTCGGCCGGCTATTCGTAGCGCAGCGCCGTGGATGGCCGGACCCGGGAAGCCCGGGCCGCCGGAATGAGACAGGCGAGGGTCGCGACGGCGACGAAGATCGTCGGCACGAACAGAAACGTCGTGGCGTCCTGGGGCGCGACGCCGAAGAGCATGCTCGCCATGAGGTCCGTCAGGAACCAGGCGACCGCGGTCCCCACGGCGACCCCGGCGAGGGCCATGGCCATCCCCTGACGGACCACCAGGCCGATCACCTGTCCGGCCTCCGCTCCCAGCGCCATGCGAACTCCGATCTCCTGCGTCCGGCGGCTGACCGTGTACGCCAGCACGCCGTAGATCCCGACCAGCGCCAGCGTCAGGGCGATGGCGGCGAAGGACCCCAGTAGGACCATGGCGAAGCGGGGCTGGGCCACGGCGGTGGACAGGACCTCGTCGAGCGTTCGCACCTCGGCCAGCGGGATGGACGGGTCCAGGTCACGGACGGTACGGCGTATCGCCTCCACGTAACCCCCGGGCGAGCCCTGTGTGGCCATGGTGAGGGTCATGCTCCGCATCGAGCTCGCCCAGTTGTCGTGCACCTGGGCGTGGGGCACGTAGTAGCGTGTCTTCACCTCGGAGGTGAGGCCGTTGTGGCTCACGTTGCCCACCACGCCCACGACCACGGCGGTGTCGCTGGCGCCTCCCCCGAGGACGGCCTTCCCGAGGGGGCTCTCCTCCCCCCAGTACCGCCGGGCCACGACTTCGTTGACCAAAACCACGGCCTGGGATTCGCGACGGTCGCCGGCGTCGAAAGTACGGCCCTGGAGCAGGGGGATGCCCATGGCCTCGAAATACCCCGGCGTCGCCCACTGCCAGTCTCCTTGCGTCGACTCGTTGGGCCCGGGCTCGTACCCCACGGGGCGGAAGAACGAGTCACCCATGGTGCTTGCCAGGGGCAGGAGCCGCGCCGCACCCGCGACGCGTACGCCTGGAAGGTCCCGGACGCGGCGCAGGAGCTCCTGGTAGAACCGTGCCACGGAGGCCGCGTCGGGATAGGACGCGCTCGGGGCCGAGACCCTCACGGTCAGGACGTCTTCGTTCCCGAACCCCGGATCGATTCGCACGA
>JARRLD010000352.1:0-8976 GCA_037387345.1 Gemmatimonadota bacterium | reverse complement strand
TCGTAGCAGCTGGGATCGAGTGTGCCGTCGGCGACGCGATAGCCGATGGAGAAGAGCTTGCGCGAGGAGTCGAAGAGGAAGCGGAAGTCCATGGCCTGGACCATCTGTTCGGCGCGGAGTGCGAGAGCCGAGAGCTGGTGGTCGAGGCTGCTCTCCGCTTGCTCGGACGCATCCACAGCCTCGAGAAGCAGGGCCGCGTCGACATCGCGGGCGTGGCTCGCGACGCAGTCCCGAACGCGCTTCGACCACGCCAGGACCTCGGATCGGGATCCCTCGTCGGCCTCGCTCGAGAGCGTGCGCGCGACGTCCAGAAGGTTCTCCGCCTGGGCCTCCAGCTCCTCGAGCCGGCGAACCCATTCGGGAAGGGATGTCGGGGCCTCCTCGAGAGCGCCCTCCATCGCCTCCGCGGCCTTGCGCAGATGCGCCTCCGTGACCGTCTGCGTGCGGGCTGGCTCGGCCCGCTCCTCGGCATCGAGAACCAGCTGGAGAGCGTCCCGTATGCCCTCCAGCAACTCCGGGCCGAACAGGGGGCGCTGCAGGAGCTCGCGGCACGCTTGGGCCATGGCGATCAGGTGCCCTGCCAGATTGCCGCTGTCGACGGTGGAGACGTAGACGGGATCGAGCGGTTCGAGGGTCCGCGTGTCGTACCAGTTGAAGAAGTGACCGCGGAAGCGACGCAGCCGGCTCATGGTGTCGAGCGTGGCCTCGAGCCGCTCCGCCATGTCGAGCGCCCCGATCCAGCCGAAGTCACGAGCGACCGTCGCGCTCAGCAGATAGAGACCCAGATTGGTGGGCGAGGTGCGGTGGGCGATCACCGGCTCGGGGTCTTCCTGGAAGTTGTCGGGCGGAAGCGCGTTCTCCTTCTCGTCCACATCCGCCAGGCGATGACGGGCGACAGCGCCCAGAGGAGAACGAATGGTGTGGCCACGGGCCACGCTCCTGGCTCGAGCACGACGAAGAGCAGGCCCGCGAGGGCGGCGAGGACGATTCCCCAACGAAGGTGCCGGTAGAATGCTTGGAGGCTCAGCTCGGCCCCGTAGCCCGCCTGGGCGGCAGGCACCCACTCGAGGAGGCTCCGCTTCGTCACGTAGAGCCGCCCGAGCGTGCGCACCACGGCGTCCGCCATCAGCCAGGCCTGGTAGGGCAGCAGGGTGATGGCGAGGAGCGTCTGCGACAGAGCCACGAAGATGTCGTCGGCCACGGCCCGCAGGTGGCTGCGCTTGGAGATGCCCCAGCGCCGCGGGATCAGGCCGTCGAGAACCGGGATGAAGGCCGGCACCGCGACGGATCCGACGAAGAGACCGGTCCAGAGAAGCGCAGGAATGCCCGGCAGGGTCCAGGCGGACACCGCCAACAGAAACGAGGAAGGCGCGGCGAGGCTCCGGCGAAGATTGTCGACCATCTTCCAGCGGCCCTGGACGGGGATGCGGGTCCTCGGCTTCCCTCCGGCGGCGTCGCGCGGGTGGCCCAGGACCCAGGGGAGGAGCTGCCAGTCACCCCGTACCCAGCGATGCTGGCGACGCGCGGCCACCTCGTAGTTGGAGGGGAACTCCTCGAAGAGGTCCACATCCGTCAGCAGCCCGGCGCGGGCGAACAAGCCCTCGAACAGATCATGGCTGAGGAGCGCGTTCTCCGGGACCTTCCCCTCGAGCGCCTCCTCGAAGGCATCGACCTCGTAGATCCCCTTGCCCGTGTAGGACCCCTCTTCGAAGAGGTCCTGATACACATCGGAGACCGCCGCCGCGTAGGGGTCCACACCGCCTCGGCCCGAGACGATGCGCTGGTAGGTCGTGCTGTGCGGGCCGGTGGGCAGGGACGGGGTGATGCGGGGCTGCATGACCGCGTAGCCTTCGACGACGCGTCCCTTCCGGGGGTCGAAGCGCGGCCGGTTCAACGGGTGCGCCATCGCCCCGACCAGGCGGTAGGCAGCGCCCTTGGGAAGCCGGGTGTCGGCATCCAGCGTGATGACGTAGCGGACGCCATCGGGGACCGCAGGCGGCCGTCCTCCGACGGGAAGGAACGTGGTGTCGGTGGCGCCGCGGAGCAGCCGGTTCAGCTCGTGGAGCTTGCCGCGCTTCCTCTCCCAGCCGATCCACTTGCCTTCCTGCGCGTTCCAGAGGCGCCGGCGGTGCAACACAAGGAACCGCGCCCCGGCTCCGGGTGGACCGTCGTAGCGTGCATTGAGCTGCTCGATGCCCTCGCACAGCGTGGCAAGCAGCGCCTCGTCGCCGGGCATGCGCTCGCGGGGTGCGTCGGCCCAATCCGTTACAAGGGCGAAGTGGAGGTGGCCTTCGGGGTTGGCCAGGTAGTGCACCTCGAGGCGTTCGAGCTGCTCCTCGAGGTCGGCTCGGTTCGTGAGCAACGTAGGCACGGCGACCACGGTTCGAAGCTCCGGAGGGACGCCCTCTGCAAGCTCCAGCTTCGGGAGCCTGCGGGGTGGAAGCAGAGCGGGCACCAGGCGATGGGCGAGGGACACCGCGATGTCCGAAGCGGGCACCAGGCCGAGGATCGCCAGCAGGACGAGGGTCCAGGGCGCCGCCCCCCCGTACGCCGCGATGAGCAGGAGCGCGCCGAGCTGCAGACCGGTGAGGGCCGCGATCCCTCCCAGGTAGCCCGCGATCCCGTGGGCGCGGCAGGCGCGGGAGAGCCGGAGGCGCACGGGCGCGCGGAAGCCCAGTCGCCGCTCGAAGTCGGTTCTTCCCTTCGAGACGAGGTAGTACCCCGGGTCCTCTTCGGCGCGCTCGGGAACGCCGGGAAGCCTCGGCGCGCTCCCCGAGACATCGCTCTCCACCGCCGGGCAAGCTGGGCGCGGTCTCCCCTGGGCAGCGTTTTGGGCCAGCAGCACGGCCTCCTGCGCCACCGCGATCTCCGATCGACCCGAACCCCGAGAGAGAAGCTCGACCTGCTTCCGGTACTCGTCCCGCGTTGCGAAGTCCATGGCTGAATAGGCGGGAGCCGCGCGCAGCGCTTCATCCACCAGGCTGATGCTCTCGAAGAACGCGAGCCAGTCGATCGAGGACATCCATCGCATGCTCGTGATGATGTTCCGGACCGTCGCGTTGGCCGCACCCTGGGCATGGTGTTCCCGGGCCACCACCTCGGCGGGCGACGTCCCTTGCGCACCGAGCTTTCGGTTGAGCCAGACCAGGGCCGGCGTGATCGATTCGTCCTGGTCGCGGAGCCGCTGGACCAGCTGGACCGCGAAGGCGTCCGCCAGGGGGGCGTCGTCCAGAGGGCCCAGGACGTCCTCGGCGCTCTCCGCGGGCCGACCGCTGAGGCCCAGGATGCGATCGGCCAGCTCGTCGGCCTCGGCCCGCGCATGACGGTTGCGGATCACCTGTTCCGACACGCGTCGCAGGTTCTCCACCAGTGCCATGCGGAGATGGATGGGCACGGCCCAGAGCTCGCCGATCCCCAGCGGCTGGATGCGCTCGTAGGCACGGATGAAACGGGCGAGCGTCTCCACGTCGAACCGGCTGTCGGTATGGGCCACATAGGCCCACGCGAGGCCATAGACCCTGGGGCAGCGTGCGAGGTGCCCCGCCGCGATCTTCGGCAGCCGGCGGTAGTAGCTCCTCGGGAGGTGGTCTCGGATCCCCCGGAGCTGCTCGTCGACGACGTGGAAGTTGTCGAGGAACCACTCCTCGGCAAGCGTGATCTCCTGCTTCGCCCCGACCGCCTCGACGCTGCTGCGGTAGGCGTCGAGAAGACGGCTCCCGTTGGAACGGACCCTCGCAAGAAGGTCCCGCCCCCGGGTGGGCTTCTCCGTGACGCGATCGGCCGCCGCGAGGCTCTCGGCGTGTTGCTCCAGCCGCTCCGGGCCAAAGAGCTCGGCGCGGATCGGTTCCTCCACGGGAGAGGAAGCAGCGATCGCGCCCTCCCTGAGATTCACCACGTTTCGCCTTTCGGCCCGCGGCGGTGGCGCGGCGCGGCGCGCGTCATGAAGGGCCGGTGCACCAGCACGAGCGGGTTCCGCGACAGCTTCGGACCCCAGCGGCCGGGGTCACGCTCCGACCAGCCACCAGAGCGCCCAGCACAGGCCCGATCCGATGCCGGCCACATAGGTGAGCAGGAGGGCAGCGAAGCCGAGAGCGATGAGCCGATCGGCAGCAGACGGAGGAGAAACGGGCAGCAGGGGCGTCACGCGCACGGTCTCGTGCTTCCCCATCCACGTCGGCAGCTGCTCCTCGACGAGCCTCAATCCGTAGCGCTCGAAGGAGCTCGAGGAATCTCCCGCCGTGGAGGACTCGGGAGCGGTCAACGCCCGCGACTCCCGAGCGGCGTCGCGAGATCGCGAAAAGCGACGAGCTTGCCGGTCTCTTCATCCCAGAGCGCGAGGCGGAAGCACTCGAGGCTCCGACGCAGGGTGAGGCGGCCGACATCGCGAAGCTCGGCATGATCTGCAAGGGCCTCCCGCAGCCGATAGCTGGGGATCCTGCTCGCCAGGTGATGGACGTGATGGATGCCGATGTTGGCCGTGAACCAGCGCAGCACCCCCGGCAGGTCGTAATGCGTGGCGCCTTGCAGGGCGCCGGCATGGAAGCTCCACGCGCCCTGCCGCGCCCAGTAGGTGTCTTCGAACTGGTCGCTGATCCAGACGCCCTTGCCGTCGCGCATCAGCCCCACGGGCAGGCGATACTTGAGGACGAAGAGAAACAGGGGTCCGAGCCCGAGCAGGACGAGCGGGTTTCGCGAGAGCCTGTAGCCGATGCGCCGCCAGCGCGACAGGGCTCGGTACTCCGCCACCGTGAGCAGGGGGACGTCGCCCATGCCTCGCCGGTCGAGATTGCCGGTCGTGGCGTGGTGGACGGCGTGGGTCCGACGCCAGTAGCCGTAGGGTGTCAGCGTCAGCACGCCGATGATGCGGCCGATCCAGTCGTTGCTCGAGCGCCGGCGGAAGAACGATCCGTGCCCACAATCGTGCTGGATCATGAAGAGCCGGACCAGAAAGCCTGCGGCCGGCAGCGCCAGGGGCAGACAAGCCCAGTAGCCATGGCTCTCGAGGCCGTAGAGCATGAGCGCCCAGAGGAGAAGGAAGGGCAGGGCCGTGAAGACCAGCTCGAGGGCACTGCGCTTCGGATCGGCAACGCCATAGGGCGCGAGGATCTTCACCCACCGTCTCCCTTCGGGCGTCGCGGATCCGCTGCTGCGGGCGCCCGCAGGCCTGGATTGCATCGATGACTTGGAGTTCACGAGTCCGCAGCCCGGCGAAATGGTCCTCGGGGAAGTGCGACGGGTCGGGACGGGGTGTGCCCCGTCCCGATCGCCTCGCTTCCGTTTCGCTGGCCCTCTAGTAGCGGCTGCCACCAGCGCCAGTTCGACGATCCTGCGCCTCGTTGACCTTGATGGTGCGGCCGCCGAGGTCGCTCCCGTCGAGGGCGCGGATCGCATCAGCTGCGGCGCTCGCTTCCTCCATCTCGACGAAGGCGAAGCCTCGCGGGCGGCCGGTCTCGCGGTCCGTGATGAGGTTCACGGACTCGACGGCGCCGTGCCGTCCGAAGGCATCCTTGAGATCTGCCTCCGTGCTCGAGAAGGGAAGGTTTCCGATGTAGATCTTCTTGCTCACTTGATGGTCCTGTTCGCCCCGGTTCGGAATCCGAATGGGGCGCGTTGATCGGGGGAGCTGGCTCGGGATGTCCGAGCACGAGAGCCCGCCCGCGATCGCGGTGCTGCCCAGCCCCTACGGCTGGGAGCGAAAGGCGAATTCACGTTGGCACGAAGAAACAGGCAGGAAGGAGAGCAGGAAGGTCTGTTTGGATTCGGCGCGTAAACGGCCTTGCGAAGCGCAACGTATGCGACGCCCGATGCACGCGCAAGCGAGTGACTCGATTCAACGCTTCGCATGGGCTTTGCACAGGCTCGCGGCCGCCGCATCCGCGGCGGCCTTGCGAGACGTAAAGGTGATCTGCTCCTGGAGGATCTGCCGCGTCCAGCTGTACATACCCTCGGCAGTCTTGGCCCCGTGCGGCTTCGTGCACATCGAATCCCGCCGGCCCCAGAGAAGGAAGTAGGGTGTCCGCTCTTCCTGAGCGACCAGGAGCTCGTCTCTCACGGGTGCAGAAACCTCCGTGTGCTCGCCGCAGAGGACGATCACCTGGTCCGCCTCCCGGATCTGGCGCCGCACGCTCTCGGTCGCGAGATACGGGGTGGTCGAGCGCTTGGAGCCGCCCAACACCGCGAAACCGGAGCTGGGTGTCCTCGACTGCGCGACGAGCAGCTCGTAGAGATCCTCGTCGTGTTCGAGATCGAAGCTGACGAAGACGTGGACCTCGCTCATGCTCGCTCGAGGCGGGCGAGGGCAAGCTCCAGTTGAGCATCCAGGAGCTCCTGCGCCGGGACGAGCGTGTTGACGATGTTCTGGATCTGCGCTCGGGAGTACCCTGCTTCTTGAGCGCTCGCGTGCGAAGCGATGAGGTCCTTGTAGAGCTGGAGCGCCTTGGCCAGGTCGCGCTCGGAGTAGTGGGCCGCGTACGCCTCCGCATACGCCCGAGCGGCCTCCGTGCGAGCACTGGTGTCACTCATCCTCGTCATCCTTCACTTTTCACTGTCGCGGACGTTCGGGCGCCCGCCAGCTGGTGCCGCAGCGCGGTTTCATGACGAAGTGCGGGAGCGAAGGAACGCCAGGTACTTCAGCAGCTCCTCCTCCTCCTCGGCGGTCAGGTCGTCGATGGCGAAGGCCGCCAATCTCTTGCGACGGCCGCCGCTGTCTTCGGAGGGCAGCAGGTAGCCGGCCTTCTCCATCAGCGCCTCGTAGGGCACCCCGTAGACACTGGCCAAGCTGTGCAGGACGTTGGGCGAGGGCTTTCGGATCTTCCCATTCTCGAGCTGGCTCAAGTAGGCGTTTGACACTGCCTTGTCCGTCGCCTCCTCGACCTCTCGGAGCGAGAGCCCTTTGGCCGTGCGCAAATCCGCCAGAAATGTGCCGAGCTCGCTGGGTTTAGCGATGAACTCAGTGTCTTGGCGCCGCCGTCGTTTCCCGCTGGGTCCCACGACTTCAAGCATCGTCCAAATTGCTTGATAGAGCAAGCGTTCTGCTAGACTGCTTGACATACATATTTTGCTTTGTATTATTAGCACTATCCCAAATAGGCCCCAAAACCGCCAAGCCCCGACGCAAGGAGAGCCATCCTGGACCAACTTGAGGACCGAGACGAGTCGCCCAGCCGACCGGAGGGGGTGCCCCTCGTCAGCTGTGTTTGGTGCGAGCAACTCCATCCCGGCGAACACCCGCTGTCGGTTTGTCCGGCCTGCACGGCGAAGTACACGACCATGCGATCACTGGAGATGCGTGGGTGTTATCCACTCGATGACGCCGTGATTGACGAGAAGCTGACGCGAGCCTTGCCAGGTAACTACGCCCTCGGATTCCTGGAGGGCGACCTGTTCAACGTATTTTACGTAGGGCGGTCGGACTCCGACCTGAGGCAACGCCTGCACCAATGGGTGGGCATGCCGAGCCGCGACAGAAACTATCTTCCCCTCGCCAAGGCGTCCTGGGGAATCCGGCACCGGCGACGAATTCCGTTCGCCGCGCCCGCGCTGGACCGCGTCGGGTGCACAGAAAGTCGCTACACGCACTTCGCATACAGCTATGCGCGCTCCGCCGACGAGGCCTACGCAAAGGAATGGCGGAACTACGATGCGTTCGGTGGCAATCGAAAGCTCGACAACGAGAACCGACCGATCTCGGCAAACGAAGGCGCTGTACCGGTGCGACCCCGTGCCGATGCAGCCCCGAGGGGACCGGAGATCGCGCCGGGATCTACCCACCCAGAGGGCTTCTCGCAGGCCCAGTAGGCGGAGATCGTCGAACTGACCGAAGCGCCTTCGGCGTTCGCGACGGGAACCGAAATGATGAAACATTTGCGCGATCGTTTGTGGAGTCTCTTGCGCCGCTCGCAAAGCCGGGCCGACGCACGCCGGGCCGCTACGGCACGCGCACGCTTCTGGGAGGGAGTACGTGACGGGCAGCGTGAGGCGGAAGCCCGTGCCCGCCGACTCGCTCGTTGAGACCAGTCGGCCAAAGGGTCGCATATATGCTGAAGGCGATTGTCGACTAGACGCGCTTCTTCCTCGCCCATCTCTTGGCCTTCCAAACCGCTCCTCGGCCATTGGTCGTTGTAGGGTGTGCCTGAACCGTCAGCTCGACGCTCCGAGAGCGCATTGACCACCCCACGGGCGCGGGAAAACCGGCTGGGAAAGTCCGGGAGGGTGCTCGAGGAAAGTGAACACGCGCCACGCATACGTCGCGCAGCCCTCGTTGCGAGCCATGCGTAGGCGCGATTGGCTCATCTTTTGCTGGAATCCTGTCTTCGATGGTAAGCCGCCAGCACGCGGCATTTGTCAGAGCAGTATCGACGGGTGTTCGAGCCGGGAAGCGGATACCGTTTTCGTTCATAGACCAACGCGACCACGTGTCGGTGAAAGTCAACGCTGTCCTCGTTCCCAGAGCGTTCCGCCCACCGGGTTGGCCCAGGTCGTAATTCCCCATCTTCTTCTATGATCTTCCGTGGAAAAATACCCGGCCGGAGGCGCGTCGCCGCGCGGTTTCACCATACACAACGCCGACTAGCAACTCGGTTTGCACACCAGCTGCTTGTCGGGGGCGCCTCGCCGACCCAGTCCGGGCACCCGCGCCGGGTGAGCTACTCGGCGGGGACGTCGATGATGATCCCGGCGTCGCGCAGCATCGCCACGTCGCGGAAGATCGAGCGCCGGAAGCGGACCTCCTCGGTGGACCCGTCGGGGGTCCGGGGGCGGCGCAGCACGGTCTCCTCGAGCTGGATCTGCTCGGCGCGCTCTTGGGTCAGGGCCACAGGACCAATGTAGTCACGATCCTCCCGAGGTCGAGGCGGATCCTTCCCTGCAGCCGCGCCAACCGGGGCACCGAGGAACGTAGGATCTCCTCCAAACAGGCTGACACCTTCCACGCCGCGCCACGCACCTAGGGAGACGACGCGGATTGCGTCGGCGACG
>JARRLD010000351.1:4316-11279 GCA_037387345.1 Gemmatimonadota bacterium | reverse complement strand
TCCGCCGAAGCGGGCGTGTGCCAGCCGGCGGGCCTCACGGGGCGACAGGCCGGCCTGGATGTTCTTCTCTGTCTCCCGCTCGAGATGGTACTGAAGCTCCTCGGCCATCTCGGCCTCGACCTGCCTCTTCCTGAGGAGGGCCCTCAGCCGCTCACCCAGGGATCGTATCCAGGACATCTTCCCTTCCTCCCCACGCCCCTCACGCCGGCCAGGCCGCCGCGGCCAGAATCCGCTCCACGGCCGATGACGATCGCTTCCAGGCGTTCTGCTCAGCCTTGAGCTGCTTCCATCCGGCGCCCGTGAGCTCGTAATACCGAGCGCGTCGGTTCTTCGCGCTCACCCGCCACTCCGAGGTGATCCAGCCCCTTCGTTTCAGTCGCTGCAGGGCCGGATAGAGGGAGCCCTGATTGACGTCGAACACCTCTCCGGAGAGGAGACGGATGCGCTCGGAGATCCCCCACCCGTGCATGGGCTCGAGGGAAAGGACCTTGAGGGCCAGCAGGTCGAGTGTGCCCTGCAACAGCTCGGATCGATCGTCCGCCATGACGAGCCCCATCTGTAGATCATCTACAGAATAATGCTCACTTTCTGTAGATTGTCAACAGAAGAGGCATCGGGTCGCCATGGGGATGCTCGCGTGGCGTGATGCGCCCGGCTTATCCGCACTCGCTGAAGCCGCAGATGTGACACTTCATGCACCCTTCCTCGTAGGCCATCTGGCCGCCGCCGCATTCGGGGCACGCGCCGAGGAAGCTCTGCTGCTGCACGGTGTGGAAGGAGGATGACTGCGTGCGGGCGACGCCCTGCGAGGACACGGTGAGGGGCAGCGTCTCCTGAATGCCCTCCTTCTCCTCGAGGTAGCGCTCGATGGCCTGGCCGATGGCATCGGGCGCGGACAACACCTTGTTGGGCCCGACGCCGACGGCACGGTCACATGAGATGCCACGGAGCTGGTCCTTCACCCGGCCGATGGGGATGCCGGAGCGGAGGGCCAGGGAGACGAGTCGTCCGATGGCTTCGGCGTCGGCCATGGCGGCGCCACCAGCCTTGCCCAGGGTACAGAAGACCTCGAAGGGCCGGCCCTGGTGGTCTTCGTTGATGGTCACGTAGAGATCCCCCAGGGGCGACATCATCTTCATCGTGTAGCCCCGCAGCGCCTGAGGGCGCTGCCGCTTGTGACGAGCTGCGCCGGCCTGGGCGTCGCGCTCGCCGAGCTCGTGCTGGACTCGCTCCAGCTCCACCCGCAGCCGGTGGGCTTCCTCCCGAGTGTCGGCCAATTGCTGCTCGAGGTCCGATACCGCCTGCTGGACCACGGCTTCGGAATGCGAGCCCTGTGCGGTCTTCCCGGTGGAGAGCACCTGGCCTTCCCGTGAGCCGTCCCGGTAGACCGTCACACCCTTGCACCCCAGCTCGAAGGCGAGCTCGTAGATCTTGCGGACGTCTTCTTCAACAGCCTCCCGCGGGAAATTCGTCGTCTTGGAGATGGCCGAATCGGTGTGCGCCTGGAACGCGGCCTGCATGCGCACGTGCCACTCGGGGGTGATGTCGTGGGCCGTGCGGAAGACCCGCTGGACCTCGTCCGGAACCTCGTCGAAGTGGATGTGCCCCTCGGTGGCGATGTTCTCCATGAGGGCCTCGCTGTACCATCCCTGCTCCCGGGCGAGGCGCACGAAGTCCGGGTTCACATCGGGCATGAGGACCCCGGCCTGCTTCCTCATGAACGCGACGGCGAACAGGGGCTCGATTCCTCCGGAGCACCCGGCGAAGATGGAGATCGTGCCCGTCGGTGCCACCGTGGTCAGATTGCAGTTCCTCAGCGCCCGTTCCGGACGGATGCGAGCGCCGTCCGGGCCCTTGGCAGCCGTCTCGTCGGGACCCCAGACGGACTCCTCCCACGCAGGAAAGGCTCCCCGGGCCTCGGCCAGCTTCTCCGATGCCACCCGGGCCTCCTCGTTGATGAAGCCCATGACCCTGCCCGCCAGCTCCACTCCATGCTCGGAGTCGTAGGCCACGCCCAATCGCACCAGCATGTCCGCCCACCCCATCACGCCCAGGCCGATGCGCCGGATCGTCTGGGCCAGGTCGTGGATCTCCGGGAGGGGATACCGGTTCGCGTCGATGACGTTGTCGAGGAAGTGGGTGGCCAGGTGCACGACCTGGCGCAGACCCTCCCAGTCGATCCCGTCCTCGGGAGGGCCGCCGGGGCGGACGTCGTCCTTGACGAACCGACCCAGGTTGACGCTGCCCAGGTTGCACACGTCGTAGGGCAGGAGGGGCTGTTCGCCACAGGGGTTCGTGGCCTCGTAGGTTCCCAGCCTGGGGACCGGGTTGTCCTCATTGGCCCGGTCGACGAAGAATGTCCCCGGCTCCCCTGTGAGCCATGCCCCGTGGACGATCATGTCGAAGATCTCCCGGGCGTCCTCCCGGCCCACGACCTCTCCGGTCTTGGGGCTGACCAGATCATAGGACTCGCCCTGCCGCACCGCCTCCATGAACCCATCCGTGACGGCCACGGAGATGTTGAAGTTCGTGACCTGGGACGTGTCGTTCTTGCACGTGATGAACCGACGGATGTCAGGGTGATCCACCCGCAGGATGCCCATGTTGGCGCCCCGGCGCGTCCCACCCTGCTTCACCACCTCGGTGCTTGCGTCGTACAACCTCATGAACGACACCGGACCGGATGCCACCCCCATGGTGGAGCGCACCTGATCTCCTTCGGAACGAAGGCGTGAAAAGGAGAAACCCGTACCGCCGCCCGACTGGTGGACCAGCGCCATGGCCCGGAGCGTGTCGTAGATCCCACTCATGCCGTTGGACAGGGCGTCGTCCACCGGGAGGACGAAGCAGGCGGACAGCTGCCCCAGGGCCCGACCGGCGTTCATGAGCGTGGGCGAATTCGGCTCGAACTTCCCGTTGACCATGAGGTCGTAGAACTGGCGGGCCACCTCGCCTACCGCCGCCTCGGAGGCCCCATACTCGGCGTCCACATCGGCGATGGTCTTGGCCACTCGCCAGAACATCGTCTCGGGCTCCTCCACCGGATTGCCGTCGGCGTCCTTCTTCAGGTAGCGCTTGGCCAGGACGATACGGGCGTTCTCGGTCAGCTCCGCCGCCGGAATGTCGTCCGGGACGACGTCGTCGAAAATCACGGGATCGCGGACGGGACGGGGCTGATGAACGCGCTGCATCGACGGCTTGCTCCTGTGGGCAAGAGGTGGAAAACCTGACACCAAGAGGTGGAAAAGCGGCGGGAAACCGCGCCCGCCGCGAATCCGACTGTGGAAGCCCTTTCGCCAACCACAATATGTGGAGGCGGACCCATATTAGGGGCCCCGGATATTGGGGTCAAGGCGTGCGGCGGCGCCTTACGGCATCGTCCTCCGCAAGTGTCCGCGCGCCAACCTGTTTCCATTTTTTCCCTCAATTGATACACCGCCAGCGACCCGAAGTTTCGGGGTATCTTCGGGTCGCTTGTCGCCGGTAGGGGCACCCCTCAGAAGGACAGGCCGACCCTCACGTAGACCTGAGGCTGCGTCCCGCCTTGCAGGGGAGCGGCGACCCCGGTGCGAACGAGGATCGGCTCCTTCCACAGGGTCAGGAAGCTCGTGGAGACCTCGACACCTGCGGAGGTCAGCGTGGACTGGCGAGGGCTGTTGAAGCCCGGAACACCGAGCTCGGGCCCCCAGGCGTTCCCGGCATCGAGAAACACCGAGCCCACGATACGGTCCACGTAGGCCGGCCACGCTCCGAGCCCTCGGTGCACCAGCCACAAGGGGAACCGGTATTCGGCGGAGAAGCTCCAGGCGAAGCGCCCAAAGCGAGCAGCCTGAGGATGGCCTCGCACGGGAAAGAAGAGAGGCCGCCCCCCGAAGAGGCCGAGCCCGCTGATGTCCTCCTCCCTTCCCGAGGCCCCCCCGACCTGGAAGTATCCTGCCCTGGCGCCCGGGCCGCGGGCCGCCCCCATCGACACGCGCCCGGCCAGGACGTGGGAGGCGTGTCCGGGTCCGCCCACGGTCTTGAACAGGCGCAGGCGACCCAGAACGTCGTCCACGGAGCCATCCCCGCCCGGCGCGCCCACCAGGGAGTCGGGCACGGTGAGCTCGTTCCTGATCCGCCCCGCGAGATACAGGGAGGCCCCGTCGGCCCCGCCGGTCTGGAACGCATAGGAACGGGCGGTGGAGAGGGACAGCGTCACGCGGGCATCTGCGAAGCGTCGGCCCGGCCGCCCGAGGGTATAGCGGGTCGCCGGGTCCAGCTGGTTGTTCAGGAGCTCCCGGGACTCCCAGGTCAGCCCTCCTCCGAAGCTCACCGAGAACCCCCGGCGCCACCGCGGCCTGAGAATGGTCACCGACCCGGAGACGTCCCGCTGCCTGCGACGCACGAACAGCGTATCCACCGTCCTCGCCCCAGAACTGGGAGGCGGAGAGCGAGAGGACAGGATTGCCGAGGCCCGCCCAGGAGTAGGAGGCCCCGAAATCCACCTTTCCTCCGGACGTGAAGACGCGAGCCCAGGCATCGTACGCGTGACGGCCGACCAGATCCCTTCCCGAGGTCTGAGCGCCGATGGCCCCGCCCAACAGCTCTCGACTGCGGAGCTGGATCTCGGCGGTCTGCACGGGGCTGGTGACCACGGGCTCCTCGTAGAGGGGCTCCCAGTAGCGCGGCACCAGGGTCGGGAGCGCGGAGTAGGGACGGGCCTGTCCCTCGGCGGGTTCGGGCGCCGGCGGAGGTCGGGTGGGGGCGAACCGCGAGGACGGCTCGGGAGCAGCGGTCCATTGCCCCGGCTGGAACGGCACGCGCTCCACCTCCCAGCCGTCCACGTGGTACGCGCTCACGTAGATCCACTGACCCGTGGGGTCCACCGAAGGGTGGCTGACCCCGGTGGCCACATGGGTCACCATCCGGATCGGTCCCACCTGCCCCCCCTCCGGATCTACGGACGCCACGAGGAGGTTCAGGATCTCCGTTCGGTCCGAGCTCCACACGACGTGGCTCCCGTCGGGGCTCCACCCGGGAGCCAGGTCCATGGCTCGGTCCCGCGTGAGCTCGAGGACCACACGACCGGTCTGGTCCAGGATCACCACGTCCAGGTATCCGCCGAGGCGCCACCGCGATGCCGCGATCCAGCGCCCGTCGGGCGAGACCGCCGGATGGGTCCAGTGCACCTCGGGTTCGGGTGGGAGAAGCTCCGAGACTCCGCCGTTGGCCAGGTCGACGCGCACCAGCGTGGTCGTGCCCTCGCCATCCCGGACCGCCACGGCCCAGCGACCGTCAGGTCCCGACGAAGGGTACGACAGCCGCTCGCCCCGGGTCAGACGGAGCTGGCGGCCATTCCGCGAGAACCGGTAGAGGTCGGAGAAGATCCGGTACGGTCCGTCGAGCTCGTATTGGGCGACCAGGAGGTCTCCGCCGGGGAGCCAATCGAAGGTGGCGATCCCGTTGGTACGGGCGTCCCACACGGGGCGGCGGCTCCCCGGATCCACGACACGGATCTTGCTGTCGGAGCGGCCATCGGACCAGGTGAACGCCAGGGCGCTCCCGTCCGGTGAGACGCGGGGATAGTAGCCGACCCGTGCCCCCCGGGTGAGGGGCTCGGGGTGGGTGAGGAGACCGGCCGCCTCGAGATCGTCCACGAGGGTCCTGGACTCCTCGGCCACCTCCGCCGACCACAGGCGCCACTCCTCGGAGAGGGACGACCCGAAGGCGGCTCGACCCGCGGCATCCAGGCGATAGGGGACCCACTGGCCGGCCACGGCGGAGGCGAACTCCCCCATGCGGTCCTCTCCAAATTTGTCGAGAAGATGCTCGAAGAACCGGGCGCCATAGGCGTAGTAGCGCTCGCCACCAGGCCAGACCGGCGCGTCACCTGCGGCCTGGTCCAGCCCCTCGAAGCGCCCCTCGAGGGCCGCGGTGCGCAGGACCATGTCGTGATGCGTCCCGCGGATCCGTCCGGCGTCGGTGAGAGACGACTCGTACCAGGTGGCCAGCCCTTCGATGGTCCATCGTGGACTCCCCAACCCCGGGAAGAAAGGCCAGGTGGTGGAAACCCGTCCGAAGATCCCCCTGACCAGGCGACCCAGGGTGCCCGTCCTGTCCAGATGGACGATGTGCGCCAGCTCGTGGGTGACCACCAGCTCCAGCCAATCGTCGAAATAGCCGAGACCTGGCTCGTCGATGGGCGGGCGCGCGTACACGGTGATGCGGTTGGAGGGCGTGACCTGCGCGAAGCCATTGGAGTAGTCCGTCGCGTCCGTGACGAGCAGGTCGATCTTCCCGTCGGGTGGCTCGAGAAACGCATCCGCCAGTCCGGCGCGGGCCTTCTCGGCGATGGCGCCGATTCGAGGGGCCAGGCGGGTCATCCTCTCCGGATAGGTCACTCGGAAGTGCCCGAGAAGGGCCAGCATGACCGTCGCCGTCTTGAAAAAGCCCCCCGACCTCGCCACCCTTCGACACACGCCTAACCCCCTGGACGTCATCGTCGCATGTCCTCCCAGAAAAGCATGTGGTATCGCCTCGGTTTTGCCCTCGAGCGGGCCCGCCACGCCCCTTCCGCGCGCCCTGGGAAGCTGGCGGGACTCGGCGAGCGCAACCGCCCTGCCCGCCGAAGTGAACGCCGTGGCACGGATCCGGCCTCCTGGCCATCCGCGGACGATCTCATCGCATCGGGCGCCGTGGCCGTCGTCGCCAAGGCCCTGGACGTATGGCGCCCACGAAAGAGGACCGGGATCATGCGGATCCTCAAGGCCGGGGCGGCGGGCGCAGGGGCTGCTCTTCTCACGGATCTGGCCCGCGCTCTTCTCACCGGTCGCGCCCAAGGCCCCACGATGGCAGACCGGGCCGTGGAGCGAGCGCTGGCCGGAGCGAGTCAGGGACTCGTGTACGGCCTCGTGGTGGAGCCGCGGATCCCCGGTCCGCCTGTCCTCAAGGGCGCCCTCTACGGAACGGCGGAGTACGCCGTGG
>JARRLD010000351.1:0-4278 GCA_037387345.1 Gemmatimonadota bacterium | reverse complement strand
CCGTGGATCCCGTGGGGGGGATGGGCCGGCTCCTGGGGCCTCATGCTCCCCTGAGGCGAGCCCCCGTTGTGGCCCAGGTGCTGGAGGGGATCGACGTGGGAGAACGTGGCTACGTGGAACATGTGACGTTCGGCATTGCTCTGGCGGTCCTCTACGGGTCCAGGCCGGCCAGCATCGGGATGGTGGTGGAGGCCGAGGAGTAGCGGCTGGTCCCGTCCCGGTCCCCGTACGAGGCCGGGCACGGGTTCAGGAGCACGCCTGCGCCCTCCCGATCGCCCACCCCGCCCTGGCGATCGGGGGTGATGCCCAGGAGCAGCGTACGTCCCGCGGCACCGAAGGTCCGTACCACACAGAATGCTTCAGGCCGGGCCTGCACGGCCGCTCCCACGTATCGGCCGGCCAAGGCATCCCACTCGTCGAGCAGAACGTAAGAAGCTCCGACGGCCTTGGCGCCGGCCAGCTGCACCTCCGGCTCCCCGCTGAAGGGGAAGGTCCGGGACGGTACGCCGCTCAGAACGAAAAACAGTCGGGGCTTTCTCGACAACACGGCGGAGCCGTCGGGGAGATTGTCGGCGGCCCATCCGGCGGCATCCACGAACGCCTCCACGCGGGGACCGTAGCAGGAGAATGAGCCGGCCGTCCGTATACGCGCGCCGCAGGCCTGCGCCTCCTGCACCACCCGCACCCAGGAACCCAGCGCAGGAAGCGCCAGCACGAGAAAGGCACAGGCTCCGGCCAGGGACACCACCCGGGGCCCCATACGGCGGGTCAAGCCTCTCAGGGTCGAGGCGGCATACATGAACAGGACGGGGTAGAGTGGAAGCGCGAATCGGTCGCCGGACCACACTTCGGGCCAGAGAAGAATCAACCCGGCGTACAGCGGCAGGAACAGCTCCGTCATCCCGATCGACTTCCGCGCCGCCCGAACCCACCCCGTCAGGGCCAGCGCTACCACGGCCACACCCAGCACGGTCACCGCGAACCCACCGCCTCCGACGATCCCCGAGGGAAGATGGGCGCCCACATATCCTTCGCCGTTGGCGAGAAGGCGCTCCATGAGCCCACCGACACCCACGGTCCCGGCCGCCGGATCGTAGGGATTCACCAGCCAGAACTCCGACATGTAATCACCTGCGGCGGCCCGGGATCTGACGAGCCAGAGCGTCAACGGCACACCGAGGACAACGGCGGCGACCCCCGACGCCTTCCAGCGACGCCGCAGGAGGAGCCAACCTCCAACGGCCACGAGTAGCGGCAGCCCGGCCGACCGGGTGAAGTACGCCAGCCCGGCGGCGACGATCCCGACCACCGTCCAACGGCTGGCGCCCGCGTCGCTTCGCTCCAGAGCCCACAGAGACGCGAGGGTGAAGGCGACGAAGAGCGGGTCCGAGAGGATCCAGTGGCTGTAGTACACGACCGCCGACGACAGGCTGACGAGCACCGAGACCCCGAAGGCCCAAACCGGACCGATGCGCCGCTCGGCCCACAGGTAGGAGGCCAGGGATGTCAGGACCGTCGCCACGGCAGCCAGAGCCTTGAAGCCCGCCCAGGAACGGACCCCGCCCGCCATCAGGCCAGCGAGAAGGAGGGGAAAGACCGGCGGATACTTCGTGTGGGGGAGGCCTGCGGGATCGAAGACCTCGGTATAGTTGCCCGTGGTCAGGAGCGAGTAGGCCAACGCCAGGTATCCGGCATTGTCCCCGCCGGTGTGGGGGGCCGGGTTGAAGGCGCCCACGACGATCCCGGTGGAAAGGAGCGTCAGCAGGAGGGCGAGGATCCACCGCGTCCTGACCAGCTTCCCCTCCCGCTTTTCGTCGGGGTCGGCCGCGAGGGCCGCCCCAGCCGACGTCGGCCCGTCCCCACCGCGCTCGGTCACGGCGACGCCTCGAGAGCCCGCGACACCACTCCGCTTGCCCGGTCGAGGCGTGCCCTCGCCTCCTCGACGTCGATTCCCGCCTGGCCCATCACCAGCGCCGTCTTGACGTGCCCTCCTGCGGACTCGAGGAGCGCCGCGGCGTCGACACGCTCGAGGCCCAGCATCTCCATGAGGATGCGCTCTCCCCGATCCCGCAGCTTCTCGCAGGTGACCTGCAGATCAACCATGAGGTTCCCGAAGACCTTGCCCAACCGGACCATGGCTCCGGTGGTGATGGTGTTCAGGACGAGCTTCGTGGCCGTGCCGGCTTTCATGCGGGTCGACCCGGTGATGACCTCCGGCCCCACCAGGGGAGCGATGACCACGTCATGAGCCTCGAGCAGCTCCGGCGGGGGATAGGTGCAGAGCAGGAATCCCGTACGGGCTCCTCTCGCGCGCGCTCGGGACAAGGCACCGTGGACGAACGGCGTGGTGCCCGACGTGGCGATGCCCAGCACGAAGTCCCTCGCGTCCACCTCCCGCTCGTCGATGGCTTCGGCCCCATGCTCCTGATGGTCCTCCGCGCCTTCCTGGGACCGCACGAGGGCGGCGTACCCGCCGGCGATGATCCCCTGAACCATCGACGGATCGGTGCCGTACGTAGGGGGCATCTCGGCTGCGTCGAGCACACCGAGGCGCCCCGACGTGCCCGCTCCCACGTAGATGAGCCGCCCTCCGGCCCGGAAGGAGGCCTCCACGAGATCCAGCGCCCGCGCGATGGCCTCCCGCTCCTCCCCCACGGCCTCGGCCACCATACGATCCTCGGCGTTGATGAGATCCACGATCTCCAGGGACTCCAACTCGTCGATGCGCGCGGAGCGCGGGTTCCTCTGCTCGGTGAGACGGTCGTCACGCATGGTGGAACGGTGTCGGGTGAGGCCGCTTGTGGCCGCGTACGAGAGCCCCTATGCTCGGGCTGCCAATGGTACCGGGGGCACGAGACGCCGGCAACGATTGCCGCCCGGGCGCCCAGAAACCGAAGAACCCTCGATGATCGAACACCCCGCCGTTGTCCGCGTGTGCCGCGTTCCCTGGATCGTCCTGGCCCTGGCAGCGTGCCGAGGGGCGGCCGATACGACCCCCGGTGCGATCCATTTCCCCGAAGGATGGGAATACGCCTCGAACGCGACACCCGTCGTGGCCACCGACGGAATGGTGGTGACGACGGACGAGCTCGCCAGCCAGGTTGGCGTGGACGTCCTCCACGCCGGGGGCAACGCGGTGGACGCCGCCGTCGCGGTCCAGTTCGCGCTGGCGGTGGTCAACCCCGAGGCGGGCAATATCGGAGGCGGAGGGTTCCTCCTGCTTCGGGAGGCCGGCGGCGCCACGGCGGCGCTGGACTTCCGGGAGCAGGCCCCCGGCGCAGCGACCCGGGACATGTTCCTGGACGAGGCCGGTAACCTCACGGACCGGTCCGTGGTGGGGCATCTGGCCGCAGGCGTGCCTGGCACGGTACGCGGGATGTGGGAGGCCCACCAGCGCTACGGTACCCTGCCCTGGGCCGACCTCCTGGCACCCGCGGTGCGGCTGGCCGGGGGGTTCCCCGTGCGACGCCGGTTCCTCCACTCCCTCGGACCCGACATGGTGGAGTCGCTCTCGGCGTTTCCCGCGTCGGCCGCCCAGTTCCTTCCCCGGGAGGGTCAGCCCCCCGCACTGGGTGACACGCTCCGCCAGGCCGATCTTGCGGCTACCCTGCGTAGGATTCAGATCGCATGCTCCGACGGCTTCTACACAGGTGAGACGGCGGACCTCTTGGTGGCGGAGATGGAACGGGGGGGAGGGATCATCACCCACCAGGACCTCTCGACCTATCGAGTCGCCTGGCGGGAAGCGATCACGTTCACGTACCGCGGCAATTCGGTGATCTCCATGCCTCCGTCCTCGTCGGGAGGAGTGACCATGGCAGAGATGGCCAATATCCTCCAGAGGTACGACCTCGCGGCCCTGCGGTGGCACGGGCCGGAGATGGTCCATCTCTACGCCGAGGCATGGAAACGCGCCTACGCCGACCGGAATCACTACCTCGGGGACCCCGACTTCGTCGACCGGCCTCTGGAGCGCATGGCCTCGCCGGAGTACGCCACCCTGCGGGCCTCCGACATCTCCACGGAGCGGGCGACACCCTCGACCGACGTCGGCCCCGGTCTGGACGGGCCGACGGAAGGAGAGAACACGACGCATTACTCCATCGTGGATGCCATGGGCAACGCGGTCGCGGTGACCACGACGATCAACAGCTGGTACGGTAGCAAGGTGACGGTCACCGGAGCCGGCTTCGTCCTCAACAACGAGATGGACGACTTCGCCGCCA
The DNA here is from genome assembly GCA_037387345.1 of Gemmatimonadota bacterium. Lineage (GTDB taxonomy): Bacteria > Gemmatimonadota > Gemmatimonadetes > Longimicrobiales > Gaopeijiaceae > SZUA-318. The sequence goes on along the minus strand of JARRLD010000351.1, from coordinate 52 downwards.
AGCCCGGAACGCCGAATCAGTTCGGGCTGGTGCAGGGCGAGAAGAACGCGGT
>JARRLD010000350.1:0-4417 GCA_037387345.1 Gemmatimonadota bacterium | reverse complement strand
TCGTACTTGGTCCACGTCCGGCCGCGGTCGGTGCTGTAGGCCACGCCCTGCGTCTCGTGGTCGTCGGTACCGACTTCGGCCCGGAGGGGATTCTGATAGGTGAAGATGAACACCAGGGGAGGGAGTCCACCGGTGGCGAAGCCGCTGGTGTTGTTCCAGTCCACCACGGCGCGACCGGAGAAGATGTACCCGTTCTCGTCCGGGTAGAGCGCCACGGGAAGATGCTTCCAGTGGACGAGATCACGGCTCACCGCATGGCCCCAACGCATCGGGCCCCATACGATGTCGTCCGGATAGTACTGGTAGAAGAGGTGGTACTCCCCCCGTGGTGGACCATCCCGTTGGGATCGTTCATCCAGCTCGTTGGCGGCGAGAATTGGAGCTGTGGCCGATGCGGCTCGGTGTAGGTCGCCGTGACCGACCCGGGGGACGGCCGCGTTCCGGGCGTCGCGACGCCACAGCCTCCGAGGAGAAGGACCAGGAGGCCGGCCGCGGTGCGCCGGCGCACGGTCCGGGGATGGGGCGGGGCAGGGAGTGGCCTCTTTCGAAGGGAGATCGACATGGGGGGCAGGATCGCGTTCTGGTCCGTGACGGTGGCGGTGGCCGGCTTCCTGTTCGGTTTCGACACGGCGGTGATCTCTGGTGCGGACCAGCCCTTGCAGGCTCTCTGGCGGACCAGCGATCTCTTCCACGGCACGTTCGTCATGTCCGCCGCGCTCTGGGGAACTGTCGTGGGGGCGCTCTTCGGGAACTGGCCCTGTGAGCGCTTCGGCCGCAAGCCCGTCCTCATCGGCATCGGGATCCTCTACCTGGCCTCGGCCATCGGGTCGGCCCTCGCCCCCGACCCCTACAGCTTCTCGGTCTGGCGGCTGGTGGGTGGGCTGGGCGTGGGAGTCTCCTCCATCGCGGTGCCGGCGTACATCTCCGAGATTGCGCCTCCCGCAGCGCGAGGCCGCCTGGTGGCGCTCTACCAGTTTCAGGTCGTCCTGGGGATCCTCGTGGCCTTCTTTTCCAACTTCGCTCTGGCCACCTGGTTCGGCCTGGATTGGCGTTGGATGCTGGGCATCGAGGCGGTGCCCGCCCTTGCCTACCTGCTTCTGGTGGCCCGGGTACCGGAGAGCCCTCGCTGGCTCCTTCTGCGCAGAGGCGACGAGGAAGAAAGCCGTCGCATCCTCCAGGTTGTCGACCCTTCGGCGGTGGACCGCACGATCCGGGAGATCCGGCACGCCGCGCGGGAGTTCACCAACGAAGCGCTCTTCAGGCGGGCCTACCTGCGGCCCATTATCCTGGCCTTCCTCGTGGCGGCCTTCAACCAGCTTTCCGGGATCAACTTCGTCATCTATTTCGCCCCTCGGATCTTCGAGCTGGCGGGATTGGACAGCAGCTCCGCCCTCCTCTCCACGGCGGGGATCGGGGTGGTGAATCTCGTCCTCACGATGCTCGGGGTGTACCTCATCGACCTGGCGGGGCGGCGGACGCTTCTTCTTATCGGATCGCTGGGATACATCGCCTCCCTGGGGGCGGTGACCTGGGCCTTCCAGAGCGACGCTGCAGGGCTCCTGGTGGTGGTCTTCGTCTTCCTGTTCATCGCCTCCCACGCAGTCGGACAGGGGGCCGTGATCTGGGTCTTCATCGCCGAGATCTTTCCCAACAACGTACGTACGAAGGGCCAGTCGCTCGGAGGGGGAACCCACTGGGTCTTCGCAGCCTTGATCACCCTCTTCATGCCCTATTTTCTGGGCCGCTTCGACGGCGCCACCATCTTCGGCTTCTTCACCGCCATGATGGTCCTGCAGCTCCTCTTCGTCCTCTTCGTCATGCCGGAGACCAGGGGGCGCAGCCTGGAGTCCCTCGCAGAGCACCTCTCGGTGCACGAGCACCCGAGCTTCGATGAAGGGGCGTAGGGTGGGGCGATCATCCTCTCCCCTGCTCGTCCACCTGATCGACGGCACCTACGAGCTTTTCCGCCAGTATTACGGTCGCGTTCGCTACACGAGGGGCGACCTGCCCCGCTACGGTGCCGAGGCCGGTGTGCTGCACTCCGTCCTGGAGATGATCGAGGGCGGTGCCACGTACGTCGGGGTGGCGACCGACCACGTGGTGGAGTCCTTCCGCAATGACCTGTGGCCGGGCTACAAGACGAGCGCCGGCATCGACCCGGCGTTGTGGGCGCAGTTCCACCCACTCGAGGAGGCGCTGGCCGCCATGGGGGTAGCCACCTGGCCGATGGTCGAGCTGGAGGCCGACGACGGGCTCGCCTCCGCGGCCCGTATCGCCTGCAGGGACGAGCGTGTGACGCGCGTCTCGATCTGGACTCCGGACAAGGACCTCGGCCAATGCGTGCGCGGAACACGCGTGGTCCAGGTCGATCGAAGGAACGGTCAGATCCGCGACGCGGCCGGCGTACGTGACAAGTTCGGCGTCGAGCCGTGCCTGATCCCGGATTGGCTCGCGCTCGTAGGCGACAGCGCCGACGGCTTCCCGGGCATCAGGGGCATCGGGAAGGTCACCGCGAGCAGGTTGCTCAACGAGCACGGACCCATCGAGTCCTTTCCCCCGGGTATTCTCGGCGACCGTCGGGAACGCGCGCTCCTGTTCAAGGACCTCGCGACCCTCCGCACCGACGCACCCCTCTTCGAGAGCGTGGAAGAATTGGAGTGGCAGGGGGCCGGGCCCGCCTTCGGAGCTTGGGCCGAGAAGATGGAAGACGACCGGTTGTGGAACCGGGCCGGCGCGGCGCATCGTGGGAGATGACCGGCCCCGTGCCTCACCTGCCCATTCAATGCTCGATACTCTGACCCACGAGCTCCGGGTCAGTCTGCGCCGCCTGGTGCGCGACCCGCTCCGGTCGGGCATCTCCGTGGTGGCCCTTACGATGGGAATCGGTCTGACCACGAGCATGTTCTCCATCGCCTACTCCGTCCTCTTTCGGGGAACACCCTTCGACGGGGGGGACCGCCTGGTCCGCGTCGAGCGCCTCTACCCGGAGACGGGGCGTCGCCTTCGGTCCATGCCTCTGCTGGACTACCAGGATCTGGTGGCGGAGCAGTCGACCCTGTCCGTTCTCGGGGCCCTGGTCGGGGGCAGCGTAGACCTTGCCGACGACGACGCTCCTCCGGAGCGGATCGGCGCCGCGCGCCTGTCTCCGTCCTTCCTGCGGCTTCTTCAGGTCTCGCCCCAGCTCGGGCGCGGACTCGGGCCCGACGATCTCGGACCTCACGCCCGGGTGGTCCTCCTCAGCGATCGTCTCTGGAGAAGCCGCTACGGGGGGGATGCAGGAGCGATCGGTCGTTCGATCCGCCTGAACGGTGAGAGCCATACGATCATCGGCGTCATGGAACCGGGCTTCCACTTTCCGGCCAACCAGGACCTCTGGCTTCCCATCCCGTACGATCCCACCACCGTAGGCCGGGGCCAGGCCTCCGTGCAGGTGATGGGCCGGCTCCCCAAGGGGGCTGACGTCGAGGTCGCGCGTGCCGAGCTGGAGACGATCCTCGCCCGACTGACGCGCGAGTTCGGGGAGGGTGCGCAGCCTCCCAGGGTCGTGCTCGTCCCTCTCGTCCAATCCTTCCTCGGTGAAGACGACGTGGCGCTCCTCTGGGCCATGGTCATGGGTAGCCTCCTGGTTCTGGCCATTGCGTGCGTGAATGTCACCAACCTTCTGAGCGCCATGGCGGCGGATCGGACCGGTGAGCTGGCCGTCCGTACCGTGCTGGGTGCGAGCCGCCGTAGAGTGCTGGGTCAGCTCATCCTGGACGCGGTGGTCCTGTCGATGCTCGGTGGCGGCCTCGGCGTCCTGGTGGCCGGCGGCTTCGTGCGCTGGTTCGATCGCGCGCTCGTCGGCCGCAAGCCGGTGTGGTTCGTGATGGAGGTGGACACGCCGATCCTCCTCTTCACGCTGGGCACCTCTCTCCTCGCGGCGCTCCTCGCCGGCGTGACGCCCGCGGTGCGTTCCGCCCGCGTCAGCGTTCGGGAGGTCCTACAGGACGAGAGCCGAGGCGCGTCGAGCCGGGGCCTCGGCAGGCTCGGGCACGTGATGGTCGTGGCCACCATGGCCCTGGCCTACCCGCTGCTCGTCGCGGCGGGGCTCCTGATCGCATCCTTCGGCGCCTGGAACAGTGATCTTCCGTTCGATGGAGAGCGGGTGCTCGTGGCGCAGCTCGCGATGCCCACCCGATACTTCCCCACCGCCGAGACCAGGACGGCCTTCATCGAGGAGTTCGTCGAGTGGGTGGAGAGCCGGCCGGGTATCGAGGCGGCCGCATTCGCGGACATCGTGCCCGCGCTGGGTGTCGGGACCGGGCCCATCGAGATCGAGGGCGAGCAGTACCTTCGGGATGAGGACTACCCGCGGGATCGGCTCGCCGTGGTCCGGCCCGGCTTCTTCGGGACCATGGGCGTGACGCCGGCGAGGAGC
>JARRLD010000349.1:0-7358 GCA_037387345.1 Gemmatimonadota bacterium | reverse complement strand
AGCTCCTTCTGGGAACGACCGTGGACACCAATGCCGCGTGGATCGGACGGCGGCTGGCCGCTCGCGGCATTCCGGTCGTGCGGCGTCACACCGTCGGTGACGATGCCGACGAGATCCGACGCGCGGTCTCGGACGCTGCGGAGGTGGCGGACCTGGTTCTGGTCACGGGAGGTCTGGGACCCACACCCGACGATCTGACGCGAGACGCCGTGGCAGCCTGGTTGGGCCTACCTCTCCTCGAAGATCCAGAGGTGCTTCGGTCCATCGAAATCCGCTTCCGCCAGCGGGGCGTGACCGAGCTGCCGTCTCCGAACCGGCGGGTCGCCCAGGTTCCGCAGGGTGCCCGAAAGCTCGCCAATCCGGTGGGAACGGCCCCGGGGCTCGTACTGGACCACGAAGACAGCGTCATCGTCCTTCTGCCCGGCGTGCCGTCGGAGCTCCGGGCCATTGTCGAGGTCGGGTTGGAGGAGACCCTCACCGCGAGCTTCTCTTCCCGCCTTCGGCCGGTGTTCCACCGCGTCATCCATACAACGGGAATCCCCGAGTCTCTCCTGTCCGCCCAGGTGACGGAGGTTCTGGGAGACGCCCCCCAGGCCGTGCGACTCGCCTTCCTTCCCGACGTTCGGGGGGTCGATCTCCGTCTCACCGTCACGTCCGGCAGCCGGGGGGAGGCGGAGGAGCTGATGGACGGCGTGGAAGACCGACTCCGGGCCACTGTGGAGCCCTGGAGGTTCGAAGCGGATCGAGGTGACCTCGCTGACGCCGTGAGCTTTGCGCTCCGCCGGGCGGGGCTGAGGCTCGCGGTCGCGGAGAGCTGCACCGGGGGGCTCGTGGCCAAGAGGATCACGGACCTGGAGGGGTCGTCGGAGGTCCTGGAGGGGGGGATCGTCGCGTACGCCAACGAGGTCAAGGTCCGGCACCTGGGCGTCGACCCCGCGGTCCTGGATGGGGAAGGGGCGGTAAGCGAGGTCGTCGCGCGTCAGATGGCATTGGGGGTGGCGAGCCGGTTTGGAGTGGCGTGCGGACTGGCGATCACCGGAGTGGCCGGACCGGGAGGTGGCACCGAGGCCAAGCCGGTGGGCACGGTCTGGATCGCGGCCAGCGTACCGGGGCGGATCGCTGCACGGCTCGAGCGCTTTCCGGGAGACCGGGCGGACGTCCGCGAGCGAGCCGCCCAGGCTGCGCTTTTCCTCCTGCTCAGGCTCCTCGATGGACGCCTCGAAGCGTGAGGGTCGCCCAGAGGGCTGATCCAACCCCCGTTGCGTAGTATCTTCTACGGCTGACGGTCTCTGTGAAACGATGGTCGAACCCCCTGCCCGCGAACCGGACGAAGACGAGACGATGACCGACTCCGTATCGAAACCTGAAGCGATGGGGCCGTCGAACGGCCCCTCCGAGGAGGACGAGATCGTGACCGAGCAGGCGCTCGACGAGGACGAGATTGTGGTCGAGGACGTGCGCGGCGAAGACGAGATCGTGGCCGAGGACGCTCCTGAGGGTGGGATCGATGGACCGTTCGTGGGCGAGGAGGCGATTGGGGAGGCGCCCGGAGGTGGCCGGGCGGCCGACGCCGTGGAGGAAGCTGGCACGGCCGACGCCGAGCTGGCTAGGCTTCGTGAGGAGTTCGAGGGCCTGAGGGACCGCCATCTCCGGCTCGCCGCTGAATTCAACAACTACCGCCGCCGCGTCGAAGCGGAGCGCCTCGATCTCTGGGCCCGAGCCCAGGCTGACCTCGTCGGGCGCTTCTTGGATGTCCTGGACGACCTCCAGAGAGTGGCGGGCCTCGATCTGGACAATGCGACGGTCGAGGCGATCATGGAGGGCATCGACCTGGTGGATCGGAAATTCCTGCGCGTGCTGCAGGAGGTCGGGGCGGAGGTCATCGATCCGGTGGGCGAGCCCTTCGACCCGGAGACCATGGAGGCCATGATGCGTGTACCCGCCGAGAAGGAGGAGGATGACGACGTCGTCGATCAGGTCTTTCTCAAGGGGTATGGGCTCAAGGGCCAGCTCGTTCGTCCAGCGCGTGTGAGCGTACGCAAGCACGGCTGAAGGGTCAGGGTTCCATCATGGCAACGGCGAAGAAGGATTTCTACGAGATCCTCGGGGTCTCCGAGAAGGCCACTCCGGAGGAGATCAAGAAGGCCTATCGCAAGCTCGCCAAACAGCATCATCCTGACGCAAACCCGGGGGACCCGAGAGCGCCGGAGCGATTCAAGGAGGTCGGGGAGGCCTACTCCGTCCTCTCCGACGCCGACAAGCGCAAGCAATACGACCAGATGCGCCGGCTGGGCGCGTTCGGATTCGGGAAGGGCGCCCGTACGTCCACATCACGCGGAAGCTCCGGCGCAGGGGGCTTCCAGTCCGAGCAGGGCTTCTCGTTCGAAGATCTCCAGGGTGGATTCGGCAACATCTCGGACCTGTTCAGCTCGCTCTTCGACCGTGGTAAGAAATCGGAGCCGAGCCCGCGCAGGGGTGGGCCGGCGAAGGGCCAGAATGTCGAATACGTGGTGGAAATCCCCCTGCTCACGGCGGCACGAGGAGGAAAAGTCCCCGTCGAGGTGGCCATCACGGAAGACTGCGCGACATGTGGGGGCGATGGCGCGGCGCGGGGCACGGGACTGCGGACCTGCAAGGAGTGCCGGGGGACGGGTCACGTGGCTTTCGGCCAGGGAGGATTTGCCGTGAAGCGTCCCTGTCCGGCGTGTTTCGGGAGAGGAAAGATCCCCGAAACACCTTGCCCCTCATGTGAGGGGCGCGGGACCGTGCGGCAGAGGCGCAAGATCCAGATCAACGTTCCCGCCGGTGTCGAGACGGGCTCGAAGGTTCGCCTGTCCGGTCACGGGGAGCGGGGCACAGGTGGCGGTCCGGCCGGCGACCTCATCATCACCTTCAAGGTCCGGCCATTGGATATCCACGTCACGGTGCCCATCAACATCGTGCAGGCGACGCTGGGCTCCAAGGTGAGGGTGAAGACGATACACGGAACGAAGGTCGTGCTCAGGATACCCAAGGGGACACAGGGGGGCACGAAGTTCCGCATCCGGGGGCAGGGGGTGGAGAAGGGAGACCGTGTCGGAGACCAGTACGTGGAGGTCAAGATCGAGGTTCCCGACGAGCTGTCGGCCGACGAGCAGCGGGCGATGGAGGGGTTTGCCGCCGCGTCCGGGCTCCGGCATTAGTCAGAGGCTCAGGATCGAACGCCGCGGGCGCCGCGTCAGCCGTTCCCGTTCCACGCTCGAGCGATTCTCCCGCCCCCCAGGACGCGGTCGCCGTCGAAGACGACCGCCGACTGCCCCGGCGTGACCGCCGCCATCTTCTGGGACAGCTCGAGCTCGAGCTGGGCGTCCAGGCTCACGATTCCGGCACCGACAGCCGGAGCCCGGTAGCGCAGCTGTACCTGGACACGGCCATCGGGACCGGGCGGGTCGCCCAGCCAGTTGATCCCGGACACCGTGACCCGACCGCAATACAGCTCGTCCCGGGTGCCGACGACCACCTCCCGCTCGTGCGGCCGGATCTCCAGCACGAAATGCGGCTCAGGGAGGCCCCCTCCGAGGCCCTTGCGCTGACCCACGGTGAAGCCGGCGTAACCCGAATGCTCGCCCAGGACGGTTCCCCTCCGATCCACGATGGCCCCCGGCTGGAGCGCGGGATGGACATCACCCAGCCGACTCCGCAGGAGGTCCCGATAGTCTCCCGTGGGTACGAAACAGATTTCCTGGGATTCCGGCTTGTCGGCTGTGGCCAACTCCAGGGCCCGCGCGCGGTCGCGCACCTCGGCCTTGGTGAGCTCGCCGAGAGGGAAGTGGAGGAGGGGCAGCATGTCCGCGGGCAAGCCCCATAGGAAGTAGCTCTGGTCCTTCTCCGAATCCAGCCCCCGCAGGAGCTTCGACTCGGCAGGACCGTGACGGATGCGTACATAGTGCCCCGAGGCGATCCGGTCACAGTCAAGCGCGCTCCCGCGGGCCAGAAGGTCGCGGAACTTGGTGTAGCTGTTGCACCGAACGCAGGGATTGGGAGTTCTGCCCTGGGCGTATTCGGCGACGAAGTCGTCGATGACGTCCCGGGTGAAGTCCTCCTCGACATCGAAGACGTAGTGGGGGATTCCGAGCGCCACGGCGACCCGTCGTGCATCGGCGATCCCTTCGAGCCCACAGCATGTTCGCCCTGCCGCGGGGCTGTCCGCGTAGCAGAAGGTCTTCATGGTCACACCGACCACGTCGTGGCCTTCCTTCACGAGCAGCGCGGCGGCCACGGAGGAATCCACGCCGCCCGACATGGCCACCAGCACCCTGCTCATGTCGCCTCTGGTCCGCCGAGCTTCGAGATGATCTCGGATAGCACGTCGACGGCACGTTCCACCTCCACGTCGGTGGTGCTTCGGCCGAGAGAGAGTCGCACGGTGGCGTGCGAGTCGTGCCTTCCGTAAAGCGCCGAGATCACGTGGCTGGCTGCGGCCGCACCGCTGTTGCAGGCGGATCCGCCCGACGCGGCGATTCCCTGCAGGTCCAGCGACATGAGCAGGGCCTGACCATCGATCCCGGGGATTGCCAGGCTGCTGACGTGGGGCGCACGGGGCGCGTTTCCGGCGTTCACACGCAGCCCCGAGTGCCGCACGCCCAGCTCCGTCTCCAACTCGACTCGGAGGGCTTCCAGACGACGCGATTCTTCTTCCTGTTCCTCGACGGCCAGGCGCAGCGCCGTGGCCATGCCGACGGCGCCGGACACGTCCTCGGTTCCTGGGCGCAGACCGCGCTCCTGCCCCCCTCCGTGGAGCAGAGGAGCGATTTCGGTTCCTCCGCGAACGAAGAGCAGTCCCGTCCCCTTCGGGCCGTAGATCTTGTGGCCCGTCACGGTCAGGAGGTCCAGAGGGACGTCGTCGAGTCGGACGGGCACCTTACCCACCGCCTGAACCGCATCGGTGTGGACCGTTGCGTCGGTGCCGGCGAGGCGTTCGGCGATTTCGGGAACCGGAAGCACCATTCCGGTCTCGTTGTTGACCCACATGATGGACACGACGGAGGGCCCCCGCGCCACGGCCGCGTCGAGGGCATCCAGGTCCAGCGTACCGTCGCGCCCCACCTCGAGGAGGGTCAATCGACCGGCCTCCCTGGCCGTGGCGTGATGGGCTGCGTCGAGGACCGCCTTGTGCTCCACCCGCGTCACGGCCACCGGCGGCCTGTGCCCGTCGGCTCGCAGCATGGCCACCCTGCCCAGGACCGCCAGGTTGTCGGATTCGGTGCCTCCTCTCACGAAGTACACGTCGCCTGCCGCTGCACCGAGAGCCCCAGCACAGTCGGCACGAGCCTGCTCCAGAGCGGCAGACGCCTCCCGTCCCCAGCTGTGGATGGAGGAGGGGTTCCCGAACAGCCGCTCCTGGACGGACGCCATGGCCTCCCGCGCTTCCGCGCGCACGGGTGTCGTGGCGGCATGGTCCAGGTAGATACGTTCCATGGTCGATGGTAGGTTCAGGGGTCGTCCTGCCCCGTATACCTACGGGGCGCCGTCCAGGTCCCCGAGCGGGCCTGCGGGCGCTCGTCCCCCCTGGCCCTGAGCTCCCATGGCATATGCTCCTCCGCGGTTTCCCCCCGGACGGCCCACCCACTTCAGGTCGACCGTGCACGGCATCGTCTTTGGCAACCGGGAGCGGCACCTCGAGGGCATGAAGGCTGGCGATTCCCTTCGACTCCAGACGGATCCGCCGGGGTCCGCGCTCTCGGAGGTGTGGGTCCACGCGGCATCGGGCGATCCCATCGGACACCTCCCGCCGGAGATCGGCCGCTGGCTGTGCCCATGGATGCAGGGAGGAGGCCGAGCCGAAGCCACGGTATTCCAGGTGAAGGGGCAGGAGGTGCCTTCCTGGCGCCGCATGGTGGTCCAGGTCGCGTGTCGTACCACCGCCGAAGACTGCGAGGGGACGTCGCGCGCGCCCTGAGCGCGACCTGCCGGACCTGCCCGGAGCCCGCGGAAGCCTAGAAGCTCGATCCTCTCAGATGTCCCAGGGTCTCCACCTGAAGGGCTTCGTCCACGACGAAGGGCTCTCCGTAGGCTGTCCGGATGAGGGAGCCGTAGTGAGCACACTGCGCCCGCACCTGGTCGACCAACGGGCGGTCCCCGCCGGCGAAGACCTCTCCTGCCTGGGATTTCCCGTCGAACTGCGAAGCGTAGGCCTGGACGGCCGCGAGCTTCCGCTCCATCTGCTCCGTCACGTCGACGACGAACGACGGAGCCGGTGCGTCCTCGCGGAACGCCGTGGCGTACACCAGCTTCTCGGGCCGGAAGGGGTCTCCGGGTGCGTCGAGCTTCCGGAGAGCCGAGAGGAAGCACGCGTCGCGCACGATCTCGCAGGCGATGCGATGATCCCGGTGACGTCCGACCCTCCAGTGCGTGACCACCACTCGCGGACGGAATTCCCGTAGGTAGCGGACCACCACGGCCCGGTGGGCTTCGCCGTTCTCGAGGCGCGCGTCAGGAAGCCCGGCACACCGACGGACCGCCACGCCGAGAAGGTCGGCCGCCGCCGCCGCTTCTTCGGCTCTCAGCTGCACCGTCCCCTGGCTGCCCATCTCTCCGCCGGTGAGATCCAGGATCCCCACGCGCTGACCGGCGTCCACGCTTTTCGCGAGGGCTCCTCCGCACAGGAGCTCGGCGTCGTCGGGATGGGCGAAGATGGCGAGGAGGTCCATGGCGTCTCTCACGGTATCGCTCCGCGCAAGTGTGGGCTCCGGCTTCAGAGAATGGTGACCACAGCCACCGCGTGGCAGAGGCTACCCGTCAGAACGAAGAGGTGCCAGATGGCGTGGCCGAACCGGAGGTGGCGTGCCAGGTAGAACGCCGTCCCCGCCGTGTAGGCCAGGCCCCCGGCCAGGAGCCAGGCGAGCGTCGTCGTCGTGAGCTGCCGCGCGAGGGGCCCCGCGGCGACGAGGACGAGCCAGCCCATGGCCACGTAGAGGACCGTCGAGACGGCGTTGAAGCGACCGGCCGTGAAGAGCTTGAAGACCACCCCGGCAACCGCGAGCCCCCAGGTCACGCCGAAGAGGCTCCACCCCCATCCACCCCCAAGAACCCCCAGGGTGAAGGGCGTGTAGGTGCCGGCGATGAGGAGGTAGATGGCCGCATGGTCCACCACCTTCAGGCGGGCCTTCCATCGAGGTGTGCTGGCTGCGTGGTAGGCGGTGGACGCGGAGTAGAGGGCGACCAGCGTAACCGTGAAGATGGAGGTGCCCACGATCTGCCCAGCCGAGCCCCGGGTCGCCGCGAGGGGGACGAGCGTGGCCGCCGCGGTCAGCGCGGCCAGGACGCCGACGCCGTGGGTGAGCGTGTTGGCAGCCTCTTCCAGGCGAGGAGGCGCACGC
>JARRLD010000348.1:0-6959 GCA_037387345.1 Gemmatimonadota bacterium | reverse complement strand
CCCAGTGTGGCCCCCGCGAGGGGCCGACGGGAGCCCTCGGTAGATCTTGACCCCCGATATCAATGATGACAATGTATGAAAACCGGCGGAGACAAGTGAGACGCGGGAGGCTCCATGGGAAGCAGCGGGTACCTGGGCGAGCTGGAGCAGATGGTGCTCCTGGCGGTGCGCAGGCTGGGCGACGAGGCCTACGGGCTGGGCATCGTGGACGTGCTGCAGGAGTGCATCGGCCGGTCGGTGTCCCGCGGCACGGTCTACGTGACGCTGGACCGCCTGGAGGAGAAGGGACTGCTCTCGTCGCGCCAGGGACCGACGGTTCCGGGCCGCGGGGGCCGCGCACGCCGGCTGCTCACCGTGACGGACGAGGGCCTCGAGGCCCTGGCGGAGGCGCGGCGGGCCTGGCAGAGCCTCTGGGAAGGGTTGGCCTGGGAGGAGTCGTGAGCGACCCTGGGCGCGGGATCTGGCCGCCCAGGCTGGCCGAGGCGCTCCTTTTCGGATCGCGAGTTTGGCTCTTGGAACCAGGGGCGGATGGCTCGAGTTCCCGGATCGAGTACGGATCGAGTGGACCATCGACGGACCGGGGCGCGGACCGGCACGAATCGGCGTGCGGCACACCATGTCATACTCGATGGCCCAGCGGTGGTGCATCGTCTGCTCGCGACCTCCTCGATGCGACGCCGCCGCAGCTGACGGTCCTCGTCAAAGCGTTCGAGCACCGAGGACGGGCTCGTCGTGGAAGGGAGGCGCACGAGAGCGCTATGGACCGAAAGGGCCAACACCATCGTCCTCCTGGCGACGCCCCTGGCGGGGTCGTCCCGAAGGTGGTCAGCCAAACGCGGACCTTCTTGTCGTCGTCCCAACCAGACATGGTCATGCCCGGGCGCGCCTCCTAGATTTGCCTCTCTGACTCCTCCGTCCACCGTCCATGACCGCCGACCAGTACACCGAGCTCATCGACTTTCTCGCGAGGAAATTCGAGGCCATCGATCGGCGCTTCAACGCCATCGAGCAGCGCTTCGACGCCATCGAGCACCGGATGGCCGCGCTGGAGGTGAGCCACGAGGCCATGCGCGACGACATCCGGGCCCTGGCCGAGGGCCAGGCGGTCATCACCGCACGGATGGATCGGTTCGAGGCTGAGTCGAGAGAACGCTTCGACGCCATCGAAGTCCGAATGGACCGTATCGAAGTCCGCTTCGGTCGATTTGATGTGGACTTCGGGACCGTCATCCTCGATCACGGGCGGAGGCTCCGCACTCTGGAGGGATCCGGAGGGAGCTGACCTGGAGAGGGTGGGGCGGCCTCAGCGTCCAGCAGCTATCCCGCTCGGCCGGCTCAATGGCGAGGGTGTTCGGGTCGACGAAGTCGTGCGCCTGCTTCGCCCAGGGGCCGGTGCCGTCACGCCGAACGCACGGTCCGCCCCAGCCGAGCCTTCTCCGGTTCTATTTCTTTTTCGCCGGATACTGCCAACCTCTCCGGACGCGCCGCGGGTGGTCGCGCCGCCAACACCATACCATGCCGACAGGCGCTGGAGCCCGGCCCGGATCAACGTCCCGTCTGCCGCCGCACGTGTTCGACGAAGTTCCGGCCGATCACCAGCTGGTTCCCCCCGCCGCCCTGAGCCACCCGGCGGGCCATGAGGAAGCGCTGGTCGTCCGGGGCCACGTCGTACTTGGTGGTCACGCTCGAGAGATAGATCTCCTCGGGGATGTCGAACAGGCGCCGCCGGGTGACGCGCATCGAGGCACCGGGCTCGAAGGACGCAACCATGAGAGCCCTTCCCCCCGCCGAGCCGCCCTGGACCGAGACGTAGAAGAGCTCGTCTCCCGTCCGTGACCACAAGGGCGAGTGCCCTCCGCCGCCGGACACCTGGACCTCCGGCCCGTCCGTCTCGGGAAACGGGCGGACGAAGACCTCCTGGCGTCCGGTCCTGTTCGAGACGTAGGTCAACCAGTTCCCACCGGAGGACACAGACGGGGCGGACTCGTCGAACCCGGTGACCACCAGGGGGATCAGGGCCGAATCCTCGGCAGGCCTCAACCCCCAGATGTCGCGACCTCCAGCCGCGCCGGCGGTACCGGCCGTGCGAACGATGAGCCATTCCCCGTCCGGGCTCCACACCGCCTCGGTGAACATCATCTCGTTATCGAGCAGGGGCTCGGCGGGGCCGGAGAAGTCGGCCGGGATGACGAAGACGTCGAGGCCCCCGTTGCGGGCCGTCGTGAACGACACCTGCTCGTCCCCCCGGATGAATCGAGGGTAACGATCCTCGCCTGGGGCCGTGGTCAGGCGTCGCGGCGGTCCACCAGCGAGCTCCCTGATCCAGATGTCGGCTCCGGTGTCGGAGAGGATCTTGACGGCGAGCGAACGGCCGTCGCCCGACAAGCCCCAGCCCGCGTCCGCCTGACCGACGTCGACGATCCATCCGGGCCAGGCCGGCTCGATCTCCCCGGACCGCGAGGCCCAGACGAACTCGACCGGCGCCCCTGAAGTGGCCTCGTGCCAGTAGACCAGGGTTCCGGATTCGGAGAGTGTGAAGAAGGGCGATTCGTTCCCGGCGACTTGGACACTGTCCATCACGGACGTGGGGAGTCCCGTCAACGAGAGATCGGCGGGGTCGAAGCCAGCGACCATGAGCCGACCCTCCGAGGTCCCGAAGAGGAGGTCCCCCGATGGAAGGAGGAACGGCCTCGAGCCCGGTGTGAGCAATCTCCGGGTGCCGGTGGAGAACGATATCGCTTCGAGGCGAGGAGGGTCGCCCTGCGTGGAGACCACACCGCCGTCGCTCCCGGGAACCGGCAGGAACCAGAGGTCCGCTTCACCTTCCGGGCCAGGCTCCACGATCCTCTCGACGACGCCGTCCAACACCCGCGCGGTCGTGCCACCGGCCATCGTCACGTAGATCGAGCCATCGTCCGCCCACGCCGGGCAACATCGGGCGGAGTCGGTGAGCGTCTCGTCCGGCCCCCCGCGGAGGTCGGCCACCACCAGCCGGCCCTCGGCGATGAACGCGACCCGTTCACCATCGGGGTGGATCGCGGGGTAGTAGGCATTGGTGGTGCCCGGGATCGGGACCGGATCGCGCACCTCGGGCCACTTCACGTAGAGTCGGGCGACTCCATCGTCGTCGCCGAGTCCGCGGAACACGAGCGTGGTGCCGTCCGCCGAGATGTCGAGGTGGGCCGACCGGGTCCAGTACTCGGAGGTGTCGATGGGCAGGAACTCCACACCTCCCGGCTCCGGTGGTCGAAGGACGCTCCGGGCAAA
This sequence comes from Gemmatimonadota bacterium, assembly GCA_037387345.1. Classification (GTDB taxonomy): domain Bacteria; phylum Gemmatimonadota; class Gemmatimonadetes; order Longimicrobiales; family Gaopeijiaceae; genus SZUA-318. Next base: position 3,692 of record JARRLD010000348.1, on the reverse strand, counting down.
CCCTACGCCGAGGATCGCGGCGAGCGTCCACCCGGCCAGCGCGGCCGGCCGCCAGGTGCCGGCGCGAGGCCTTCCCTCCTCGGATGTCGGGCCGTGACGGAACGAAGGGTCGGCGAGCGCTTCGGCGAAGTCGTGCGCCGAGGCGAAGCGATCCGCCGGGATCTTCTCGATGGCCCGTCGAATCGCCGCATCGACGTTCAGCGGGGTCGAGGGGCGCAGCGTGCGGGGAGGCACCGCCTCGTCCGCGAGGAGACGACCCATCACCGCTGGGACCGTGGTACCCTGGAACGGAGGGCGGCCGGTGAGCATCTCGTACAATGCACAGCCCAGCGAATACACGTCCGTCCCGGGGCCCACCGCATGGTCCCCCGTTGCCTGCTCCGGGCTCATGTATTGGGGCGTGCCCACACTCAGCCCCGTCTCGGTCAGCCGTCCGCCGGCCCCGGCGCTCACGGCCAGGGCGATGCCGAAGTCCGTGACCAGGGCCCCGCCGTCCTGGAGGAGGATGTTGCCCGGTTTGATGTCCCGGTGGATGACGTCGTGCCGGTGGGCGTGGTCCAGGGCTTCGGCCACCTCCCGGGCGATCCGGACCGCCTCTTCCACGCGCAGCTGCTGCTCCCGCTCCAGTCTTTCCCGGAGGCTCTCGTCCGCCACGTACGGCATCACGTAGAAGAGGAGGCCGTCCGCGTCTCCGGAGTCGAAGAGCGGAAGGATGTGTGCGTGCTGCAGATTGGCTGTCGTCTTGATCTCGGCCAGAAAGCGATCCGCGCCCACCGCGGCAGACAGCTCGGGCTTGAGGACCTTGATGGCCACCTTGCGCTCGTGCTTGAGGTCCTCGGCGAGGAAGACGGAGGCCATTCCACCCTCGCCTACCATCCCCTCGAGGCGGTAACGGCCCTCGAGGGCGGTCTGCAGGCGGGAGGGAATGTCGATCATGGCGCCGGCGCTGAAAGGAGTCGCCGCAACTCCTGGCAGTGCGCAGGCTGGGCGAGGAGGCCAACGGGCTGGGCATCGTGGACGTGCTGCAGGAGCGTATCGGACGCTCGGTGTCCCGCGGTGCGGTCTACGTGACGCTCGACCGTCTGGAGGAGAAGGGACTGCTCTCTTCCCGCCAGGGGCCGGCGGTTCCGGGCCGGGGAGGCCGTCCACGCCGGCTGCTCACCGTGACGGACGAGGGCCTCGAGGCCCTGGCGGAGGCGCGGCGGGCCTGGCAGAGCCTCTGGGAAGGGCTGGCCTGGGAGGAGTCGTGACCGACCCCGGGCACGGAGCGCGGCCGCCCAGGGTGGCCGAGGCGCTCCTGGCCCTGTGCGTGCCCCCGCGGGCGCGGGATGCCGTGGTGGGCGACCTGGCCGAAGCCTTCGCCCGCCGCGCCAGACCCGCCGCGACGGGCGATGCGCGCCGCTGGTACTGGCGGCAGGCGCTCCCCGTGGGCGGACGCTTCCTGCTCCGCCGAATGCTTCCCGGAAAGGGGGACCGCAGGACGACATCGGACCGATGGGAGGGGAGAGGGATGACGACGCAGGATATGGGCACCGACGTTCGCCTGGCCTTCCGCTCGTTCGTGAAGGCGCCGGGTTTCACCCTCGCCTCGGTCCTCGTGCTGGCCCTCGGACTCGGGGCGGTCACCTTCATGTTCAGCACGCTGGACGGCGTGGCGCTCCGTCCGCTGCCCTTCCCCGACCCGGATCGTCTGGTCTGGATGTGGTACAGCGGAGAGCAGAACCCGCGCAACTCCATCTCGCTGGAGAACTACCTCGACTACCGCGCACAGGTGCCGGAGCTCGGGTCCCTGGCCGCGTTCCTCACCTTCCGCCCGCCTGCCGTCCTCACCGGCGAGGGGGAGCCGGAGCGGGTGGTGAGCAACTACGTCACCGCGAACCTCTTCCCCACCCTGGGCGTCTTGCCGGCGCTGGGGCGGGGCTTCACCGACGCGGACGGGCTCCCGGGCGCGGCCGACGTCGTGGTGCTGAGTCACGACGTGTGGATGCGTCGCTTCGGGAGCGACCGGTCAGCGGTGGGAGCCGCGCTGTCCATCGACGGGGCGCCTTACGAGGTGGTGGGCATCATGCCCGAAGGCTTCGACTACCCGGGAGACGTGGACCTCTGGCTGCCCGCGAGGGTCGACGAGGGGTACGCCCAGGGTCGGGGGAACAACAACTTCCTCGTGGTGGGACGACTCCGTGAGGGGGCCACGCTGGCGCAGGCCCAGGCGCGGGCGGACGTGGTGGCCCGTCAGCTGGAGGCCGCCTATCCCGAGTCCAACGCGGGGTGGGGCGTCCTGCTCGTGCCACTCCACGAGCGCTATTTCGCCGGCGTCCGCCAGGCGCTCGTCATCCTCCTGTGCCTGGTGACCTTCGTCCTCCTCATCGCCTGCGCGAACGTGGCGTCCCTGGCATTGGCGCGGGCAATCACGCGGAGCCGCGAGGTGGCCATCCGCATCTCCATGGGCGCCCCGCGGGCACGCGTGGTCCGCCAGCTGCTCACCGAGCACATGGTCGTGGCCCTCGCCGGGGGCGTGGCGAGCCTCGCCGTAGCCTGGCTGGGCATCCGCGCGCTGCGCACCTGGGGGCCGGCGGACCTTCCCCGGCTGGACACGGTCGGCCTCGACCTGCGGGCGTTGGTGTTCGCCCTGGTGGTGGCGACGCTGACCGGGCTGATCTTCGGCACCGTTCCCGCGCTGCGCGGCACCGCGCTGTCCCTTTCGGACACCCTCAAGGCGGGGAGCCGGTCGGTGGGCGGAGGCGGGGCCGGGGCACGCTCGACCCTCGTGGTGGCCCAGGTGGCCCTGTCCCTCATGCTCATGCTCGGGTCGGGCCTCCTGCTGCGCTCGTTCCTCCGGCTCCAGGGCGTGGACGTGGGCTTCGACACCCACAACCTCCTCATGGCGGAGATCCAGGTGCCGCCGGGATCGTATCCCGAGCGGGCGGAGGCCCAGCAGGTGTGGGACGAGATCCAGACCGCGCTGGCCCGGCTCCCCGGGGTGAGGGTGGCGGGCGCGACCGATCAGCTCCCGGTAGGGCTGGGGGGGACGTGGAACGGGGTGTACGCCCAGGGGCGGGAGCCGGATCGCACCTCCGACTACCTGCCCGGACAGCGACGGTTCGTCACGGAGGGCTTCCTCGAGGCCCTGGGCCTCCCGATCCTGGAGGGCCGGACCTTCCGGACCACCGACGACCGGAGCTCGTCGCTCGTGACGGTGATCAACACCTCCATGGCAGAGGCGCTGTGGCCCGGGGAGGACGCGCTCGGCCGCTACGTGGTGCTCCCCTGGGATCCGCCCATCCCGCTGGAGGTCATCGGGATCGTCGGGGACCTGAGCGACCAGGGTCCGGCCCTGCCGCCCCGGCCCACCTTCTACCTCCCCATCCGGCAGAACTTCGGGGGACTCGGCACCCTGCGCTTCGTGATGCGCACGACCGGGGATCCCATGATCGCCGCGGCGTCGGTGCGCGAGGCCGTGTGGAGCGTGGACGAAGACCTGCCGGTATCCGGGATCCACACCATGGATGACCGCATCGCGTCGTCGGTGAACCAGCCGAAGTTCCGGGCCACCCTGGTGGGGTTGTTCGCCGCCACGGCGCTCGTCTTGGCGGCGCTGGGCCTCTACGCCGTGCTCGCCTACTCGGTCCGCCAGAGGACCCACGAGATCGCCGTGCGTATGGCCGTTGGCGCGCGCTCCCGGAACGTCGTGC
>JARRLD010000347.1:0-7700 GCA_037387345.1 Gemmatimonadota bacterium | reverse complement strand
CCCCCGAGATCCACCGCCTCCTCCAGCCCCTTGATCAGGATCCGGGTGAGGGTCGGGCCCTGAGGATGGCCCCACACCAGCGAGCACCCCGTGTTGTTCATCTTCCGCCAGTCGTAGTCCATCTGCTTGGCGAAGATCACGTCGTTCACGGCGAAGGGGTTGTGGTTCTTCACGACCGCCACGTCGTCCATGGTCATCCCCAGACGGTCCAGCAGCTTCCGCACAGCCAGGCCGGGAGCCTCGGGCATGAGGCTGGGCTCCGCCCGCGTCTCGGCCTTGCCGACGAAGCGGATGTCGATCTCGGGTCGGGGGCTGAGCTCCCTGGCCCTGGCTTGTGTGGTGACCAGAAGCGTGGCCATGCCGTCGGAGGCGTGGGTCTGGGTGCCGCCCGTAACGCAGGTGTCGAGCTCCCGCTGGCTCGCCAGGGCGGCTCGACTGATCTCCCGCACCCCGATGTCGTCGTCGATACGACCCAGGGGACGACCCTGGACGCTGAGGAGGTCCAGGGGGACCATGACACGATCCAGAAAGCCGGAGTCCTTGGCCTGGAAGTACTGCTGGTACCGGAGGTAGGCCACGTCGTCGGTCTCGCTGCGTTCCGCCTGGTACTTCCGTGCCGTGATTCCCGCCGCGGTGATCATGGCATTCCCGGTGGCAGGGTCGAAGCCGAAGTTGTCCCACACGTCGGCGATGGCCTGGGTGCGCTCGTGGGCGCGGCGCTCCGGAAAGACGCCCACCGGGGAGTCGCTGGTCCGGTCGAAGGTGAGGACGCCCACCACGTCGTTGCCGCCGGATTCCACCTCCGCGGCGGCCTGAAGGGTCGCCTGGAGGCCCGTCGCGCACGCCTGTTCCACATGGTGGCCGGGAATCCGGTTCCCCATGCAGCTGGCCACGAGGGGGGCCGTCCAGAACTTCCAGTGCCAGGGGATGGTAGAGCCCAGGATGAGGTACTCCAGCTCGCCGATGGGGACGGAGCGAAGGCCCATGATGCGGGCCATGGACTCGCCCGCGAACTGTCCGATGTTGACCTCCGCGAGGGCGGAGGTCTGCCAGGCCGGGAAATAGCTGCTCCCCCAGGTGCCGTATGGGATCCTGGCGGCGGGGAACAGGCTGCGCTCTTGGCTGCTCATGTTCTGGTGCCTTGTTGGTCTGCGGTGCCCGATGGGCGGGAGGGGACCCCCAAAAGTATGCAAGGCGTCCCCCCTCCGACACTCGTCGGGCAGGGAGTGTGGGCCTGCCCATCGCCTTGCCGTCCGTCCCCGCCGGGCCTACGCTCGCACCATGAGGTGCTTATCGAACGGCTCGTCGTCCCCGGCCCGTCCCGGCATCTCGGGTCACTTGCCCGCAATCATCCTCGTGGTGGGGATTCTGGGCTGCGGCCCGGTGGACGCGCCCCGTCCTTCGTCGTCGGCCGACGTGGAGCAGACGTCCCAGGGGAGCAGGCCTGCCGCCGCGCTGCTGGCGAGCTTCGACGGCCTCGGCGTCGGGTTCACGGGCCCTCACGGCCCGTCCACGGGACGGAACCCGTCGGACAACAGCCTGGCGGTGGGACCCGACCACATCGTGCAGACGGTCAACTCCCGTCTGGCCATCTTCACGAAGAAGGGGAAGCGGTTCGACAGCACGGGTCGGGTCCTGTACGGGGCGGTCCCGACCAACACGGTCTTCCACGGGTTCGGCGGGACGTGCGAAGCCCGGAACAACGGTGACGCCGTGGTCCGCTACGACCAGCTGGCCGAGCGGTGGCTCATCGTGATGCCCATCTTCCGCAGGGCCGCGGAGCGTCCGGATCAGCCGGAGGTGTGGACGGCCTCCCCTCGTGCGCACCTGAGTCCCCCGGGCGTGGTGGGGCAGCCGGGACCGGCAGCTCCCCTGTTCGTGCCGCCTCCCTACGACTCGGCCGCGGCCGCCGGGCTGCGTCTCCGGACACGACCGCCGGAAGAGTCAGGCCCCTATTCCATGTGCTACGCGGTCAGCACCGGACCCGACCCGCTGGGCTCGTACTACCGCTACGAGTTCCTGCGGCCTCTCTTTCCCGACTATCCCAGGCCCGCGGTCTGGCCCGACGGATACTACGTGCCCACCAGCACGGGTGACGATGTCGTCCAGAAGCACACCTGCGTGGTGGACCGGGCGGCGATGTTGCGGGGGGATCCGGCGACCGAACAGTGCATGGTGCTCGACGACGTGGGGTTCCTCAACAACGCCGACCTCGACGGCACGCGGCTTCCCCCGGCCGGGTCGCCCAACATCGTGATGGCGACGGGCGGGACCCAGCTCAGAGGGGACTTCGACGACGACGGGATCTACGTCTGGCGGTTCCATGTGGATTGGGACGACCCGGCGCGCTCGGCCCTGAGCGGCCCGGAGAAGATCCCGGTGGCTCCCTATCACTTCCTCTGTGACGGGCAGCTGACCAACTGCGTGCGGCAGCCCGGCACCGACCGCCACCTCGACTCCCAGGGCGACAAGATCATGGCCCGCCTGGTCTACCGGAACCTCGGGGACCGGGAGTCCCTGGTGGCGGTGCATTCCGTGGTCACCCAGGCCGGAGCCGGTGGGGTGCGCTGGTACGAGCTCGACGTGCGCGACGACCGGTCGGTGCGTTTGAGGCAGCAGGGTACCTATGCTCCGGACTCCCTCTACCGCTGGATGGCCAGCCCTGCCATCGATCGGGCGGGCAACATCGGCATCGGGTACTCCTTCGGGGGGACGCCTCACTACGCCGGCCAGCGCTTCGCCGGCCGGCTCGCCGCCGACCCGCTCGGGATCCTCACGCTGCAGGAGGCCGTGCTCGTCGAGGGCGAGGCCGCCCAGACCACCACGCTGCGCTGGGAGGACTACACGCAGACGGCGATGGATCCCGTCGACGATTGCACCATCTGGTACGTGGGCGATTACCTGAAGGAAGGCGCCGAAACCTACTCGACGCGCATCGGGGCGTTCGTGTTGCCGGGTTGTCGGGAAGGCCTGTAACGTCCAGGAGTGTTTTTCGTAGTCTGATCGGTTAGGTTAGGGCTCGATTCAACCAGGCCCTCCCAGTAGGCGATGTCGTGACGAGGTTTGCCGAGTCAAGGCCTTCCTGGGTGCTGAGCATGGTGGGGTGGCGGGTGTGTGGTGGGGATCCATGGTCACGACGGGCGTTTCCCCCCTCATCAGTCTCGTTCTTTATCCGTGGCACAGGGTCGGCCGGACGCGCTCGAGCCACGAGCTTCTCCCGGTGATGTTGGACGACATGGGGCACTCTGCCCCTCGTTCTCGTACGCATCACCGGTTTGTCGCACCAGAAGGTGCATTTGTCGCACCACACGGTGCATGTGAGTTCCTTTACCCCCAATTAAGGAGGAAGGAGCAATGGTTTCCCTTTGTACGAAGCGTGTTCCACGCCTGCTCGGGCTGGCGGCGCTCTTGTTCCTCGGCGGTGTCCTGGCCGAGAGCGCAACGGCCCAGGAGAACTTCGGCAGGGTGGTCGGTCGGGTAACGGCCAGCGACACCGGCCAGCCCCTGGCCAGCACCAACGTCCTCGTCGTGGGCACCGGGATCGGAGCCCTCACGAACCAGAACGGTGCGTTCCTGCTGCTGCGGGTCCCCCCGGGGACCTACGAGCTCGAGGTCAGCTCGATCGGGTATGCCACGCAGAGGAGCCAGTTCACGGTGGCTGCGGGCGAATCGGCCCAGGTGAACGTCACGCTGGACGTGGATCCCCTCAGCCTGGACGAGATCGTCGTGACCGGGTACGGGACGGCACGTAAGGAGGAGCTGACGGGCTCGATGGTCTCGATCCCATCGATCCAGCTGGAGCTTCCCACCACCACGACCTTCCAGGACGTCATCCAGGGTAGCCCGGGCGTGCTGGTCACGTCCCTGGACGGCGCCCCGGGTGCGGGCTTCGATATCCGGGTGCGCGGACAGGGCTCCATCACCGCGGGAAGCGATCCCCTCTACGTCATCGACGGCGTGCCGCTGTTCAACAACCCTGACGCCGGTACCGAGTTGGGCAACGGTGGCCGGACGGCCAATACCCTGGCCTCCATCAACCCCAATGACATCGAGAGCCTGGTGGTCCTGAAGGACGCCGCGTCCACCGCCATCTACGGCTCCCGGGGTGCCAACGGCGTGGTCCTGATCACCACCAAGGGTGGGGTCGCCGGCAGCCAGATCTGGGCCAGCGAGCCCCAGTTCCAGCTGAGGACCCAGATGGGTGTGTCAGGCTGGGCTTACAACAACCTGCTGCAGGGCCTGAACCAGGCCGAATACGTCGACTACTACCTGACGGCCCGTCAAAACGACGGCATGTCCCTGGCCGACGCCCAGGCCCAACTGGCCAACCAGTGGCCCGTAGGCAGTTGGATCTGAGCGCCACCGGTGGTAACGACCGGCTCACGTACTACGTATCGGCCAGCAACTTCGACCAGCAGGGCAACGTCAAGAAGCAGTTCTTCGAGCGCTGGTCGAGCCGGGTGAACCTCACGGCCCGTCTCACGGACCGGTTCAGCCTGGCCAACAACCTCACCGTGGCCAAGACCGACTACAACGGCGTCGAAGACGGCAGCGCGTGGGAGGCCCCCTTCTACATGGCCGTGTTCATGCCTCCCGTGCTTCCCATGTTTGACGACGACGGGTTCTGGTACCACCGACACACCAACGTCATGGGTGCGAATCACCCGCTTGGGGGCATTGAGGAGAACCCCCGGACGCGTGAGACCCAGCGGATCATCGAGAACCTCAGCGGGACCTACCGGTTCAACGACCAGTTCACGGTGCAGTCGGCGTGGAGCTTCGACCTCTACGACATCCACGACTACACGTTCAAGAACATGTTCTTCTGAGACGGCCGGAACTCCGGCGGGTACGTCAACGAGGGCCGGGTGGGCAACGTGAACTGGCAGGGCACCAACACGCTGACCTACGACAACCTCTTCAGCGGCTCCCACAGCGTGAACACCGTCGTCGGATACGAGACCAGCAAGAACGACAGAGAATTCGCCGAAGTCTACGGTGAGGGGTTCGCCCATCCGAACCTGAAGTTCGGCACCAGCGCGGCCATCACCGAGGCCTCGAGCACCAAGTCGGAGTATGCCTTCGAGTCCTACTTCGCCCGGGTGAACTACGACCTCGACCGCACGTATTTCCTGTCCGCCTCCTTCCGGACGGACGGATCCTCGAGGTTCGGCCCCGACAAGAGGTGGGGGAAGTTCTGGTCCGTCGGCGCCGGGTGGACCCTGACCAGCTCCTTCCTGCAAGACCAGGGCTTCTTCGACTATCTGAAGCTCAGGAGCAGCTACGGCGAAGTCGGGAACGCCGAGATCGGCAACTATGCCTGGCGGGGTCTGTACGGGTTCTCCCGCGCGTACGACGGCCAGCCTGGCTCGGGCCCGAGCGGAGTAGCCAACACCGCGCTCACCTGGGAGTCCCAGGGGGCCTTCAACATCGGCTTCGACTACGCCGTCCTGGACAGCAGGATCACGGGTACCGTCGAGTACTACAAGAAGTCCTCTACCGAGCTGCTGCTGGACGTACCGGTCTCCCTCACCACGGGCTTCCGGAGCACGCTGCAGAACTTCGGTGACATGGAGAACTCGGGAATCGAGTTCTCGGTGCATGCAGACGTCGTGAGGGCCCAGGACTACGACTTTGGCGTGGACTTCAACATCACCACGCAGAACAACAAGATCACGAAGCTCTCCGAGCCCTTCATCGACGGTACGAAGCGTCGGGAAGAGGGCCGGGATTATCAGGAGTACTACCTGTACGGATGGGCCGGCGTGAATCCGGACAACGGCCTGCCGCTGTGGTACACCGACCAGACCAAGACCACCACGACCAGCAACCTGAGCGAGGCGGAGCGCTTCTACGACGGCAAGACCGCCACGCCGAAATACCTCGGGAGCTTCGGCTTCAACACCCGCTACAAGTCGCTCACATTGAGCACCCTCGCCACGTACATGTTCGGCCACTACCTGTATGAGGGGGCCGAGCGGTTCTACCACGGTGACGGGCGCTATCTGCCCCGGTCCACCTCCCGGTGGGCGTATGAGAATGCGTGGAGGCAGCCCGGTGACCAGGCGCTCTTCCCGAAGTTCTCGTGGGGTGGCGTGAACAGCTCCCAGCCGTCGGATGCGGACCGGTGGCTGGACCCGGGCGACTACATCCGCTTCAAGGACGTCACGCTCTCGTACCGGTTCCCGGAGGAGCTCGCAAACCGCCTGCGGTTCAGCTCTCTGCAGGCCCATCTGAACGTAACCAACGCCTTCACCTGGGTGGCGGCTGAGAACCTCCACATCGATCCCGAGCAGATCGTCAGCGGTGTTTACAACACGGGCACGCCGAACTCGAGAACGTTCAGCCTCGGGTTCACCGTGGGATTCTAGGCGAAGGATGCCAAGCCAACGTAAACACCACTCTTGAGGATAAGGCACGATCATGAAAAGAATTGCCAGAATTGCGGCGATGTTGCCGCTGATCACGGTCGCCTTCGCCTGTAACGACCTGGCCCTGGAGACCTATGCGAACATCTCCAACGATTCGTATTTCGAGACCATCGGGGACTTCCGGGCCGCCGTCGTGGGCGTGTACGACCAGATATCGATCGCGGACTACTACGGGCGCAGCATTCACCTGATGTCCGACATCATGAGTGAGGACGTGAAGCAGAGCGGCTCCGCCAACCGGTACCAGGAGTTCGCCGACTTCATGCTCAACATGATGATCATGGCTGAGCCCGACCTGCCTTCAGGCGTCCAGGCCGAGTACACCCAGATCATGGGTGAGGCCTATGCCCTTCGGGGGTTGATCTTCTTCGACATGGTGAGGATGTATGCTCAGCACTACACCTTCACCGCGGATGCCTCCCATCCCGGTGTTCCCATCGTTCTGGAGCCGGATGTCACGGCCCTCCCGTCCCGGAACACGGTCGGGGAGGTCTATCAGCAGGCCATCTCCGACTTCAACACGGGCATCGGCATGATGTCCCAGACCCGGGATGGGCCCTTCATGATGACCAAGGAGGCCGCCCAGGCCCTCCTGTCCAGGGTCTATCTCTACATGGGCGACTGGTCCATGGCCGTGAGCATGGCCGATGCGGTCATCAACAGCGGGAAGTACAGCCTCGTCGAGGGGCAGGCCTACATCGATCAGTTCGTGGCCGGTGGCTCGTCCGAGGCCATCTTCGAGATCCAGAACACGGATACGGACAACCGGGGCAGCGACAGCCTCGGGGGCATGTACCGAGCGTCCGGGTACGGGGATTACCTCCCCGCCAAGGACCTGCTGGACCAGATCGATCCCGCCGACCTCCGGTGGCAGATGTTCGTCGAGGATCCGCTCCTCACGGGCATCTACGCGAGCCATCGGGTCAACAAGTGGCCCACCCGGAGCAACACGGACAACATTCCCGTCATCCGACTGTCCGAGGTGTACCTGAACCGGGCCGAGGCCAACGCCCGGCTGGGCCAGGACGCCGCCGCGCAGGCGGACCTGAACATGATCCGTCAGCGGGCCGGCGTGGCGGACGTGACCGCGACGGGTCAGGCGCTGCTCGATGCCATCGCCATCGAGAGGAGGATCGAGCTGGGCTACGAAGGGCATCGGATCCACGATCTGATGCGCAACAAGATGTCGATCCACAGGGTGGACGTGACCGGCGACGTGGCCGACATGGCCTATCCCTGCAACTTCTGCGTCCTTCCGAGTCCGCAGCC
>JARRLD010000346.1:0-5140 GCA_037387345.1 Gemmatimonadota bacterium | reverse complement strand
TCTGTGGGGCGGCCTCGCAGGGCTGACGGTTGGGATGGTTCTCTACGCCCCCTTCGTGCTCACATCGGGCGCACGATTCACTCTCCTCGAGGCCGTGCTGCGGGCGGCCCTGCCCATGGGCATGATGGCAGGGATCGGGGCAGGGTCAGCCGCGGGTTCACTCGTGCTGGCGAGGCGGGCAGATGATCGCGAACTGCTCGACGCGAGTGATGAGGTCGCAGCGATCGGTCTGACGGATCGGGAGGCGAAGGAGTTGCTCGGCTAGAGGTGTCTGCTCGGCACACTCATGGTACTGTTGGACACGATCCTCGCGAATCCTGCGATCGCAGCCCGGTAGGTCCTCGGCCGTTGGAACGACCCTGGGAGCTCGATGTCACATTCCCGCCGAACGAAGCGCCTCGCCTCGGAGGGCGCTGTCATTGTCGTCAGTATCCTCCTCGCGTTCTGGATCGACGCGTGGTGGGCTCACCGGCAAGCCCGGATCACGGAGGTGACGGTTCTCGAGTCGATCGCCGGGGAGGTCGAAGAGAACCGGCGCGAGCTCGACCGCCTTCTGGACCTCAACCGGACCCAGCTCGACCGCATTGACCGCTTCCTCGGCATGAGCCCGGACGATCTGCGATCCCTCCCGCAGGACAGCGTGATCCCGTGGGCCTCGGCCATGGTCATCACCTGGACCTACGACGGCGACGACTCGGCGGCGGGGCTCTTCCTCGGCTCGGGGGCGCCGGTCACGCAACACGCCCGCGAAGTTCGCAGTGTGCTGGCACGTTGGGTGCGCATTGTGGAGGATATGGAGGAGGAGAAGGCGACCGTGTGGGAGCTGGGGGCTGATCTGGCCGGTCGCCTCGCGTTGTATGCGACCGGCGTCGCCGATGATGGGCAAGGTCTTTTGCACCAGGTGGCGGGACGGCTCGGGCCGGAGCTTCTGGCGCAGTTGAGACTGGACGACGAATACGTCGCGGCTACCCTGAACAAGTCTCACTATCAGAATGTCTACGATCTCGAGCTGGCCGAAGCATCTGCCCTGTTGGATTCACTTCGAGCGTTGGTGCAGGAAGGCGCAGGTACCCCACCGTGACGAAGGTCGCTCCAACAAGTGAACGCCGCACCTATTGCGGGTCGAACCGCCAGGTGCGTCCTGGCCGACGTCGTCGATCCTGTCGCGGAAGCCGATCCGGTCGATGCCCCACCCCCGCACTCCGGGGTAGCGAATTTCGTCACGGCAATTAAATTTGGCTTGTTGTTATTATCTCACATGGAGCCAGGAACGGGCGGAGAATGCCGAAGGGTCAAAACCTGGGAGAGGCCGAGCATCTCGTCCTGCTGGCGGCGTTCCGCCTGGGCGCCGACGCGACGGGCGCAGATATCCGAGACGAGGTAGCCCGACGCACGGGCCGCGACCTCACCGTCTCGGCCGTCTACGTGACGCTGCTCCGTCTCGAGAGGAAGGGTATGGTGACCTCCGAGCTGGGTGACCCGACGCCGGTACGCGGCGGGAAGGCCAGGCGGCATTTCACGGTCTCGCCCCACGGTGTGGAGCTCCTGTATGACGCCCGTGAGCGCTTCGACCGGATGTGGGAGGGGCTGGGCCCGGCGCCCACCGGGGACGCGTGAGCGGCACTGAGATCCCCCGTCTTCCCCGCGCTCTCTTGGGGGTGCTGCTACCCAGGGAGATTCGCGCCTCGGCAATCGAGGACATCTCCCTGGCGTACCGGCGGGACGTGAGCGAGCTGGGCCCGCTGCGTGCCCGTCTTCGCCTGTGGAGGGAGGTGGTCGCCACGAACTGGCTGGCGCTCTGGTGGGACGGAGGGGACACCCCACTACTGCCACGGATCGTGGAGGACCTGCGGCAGGACCTGTGGTATGGCGCCCGGCAGCTCCTGAGGTCGCCGGTGTTCAGCACGGGCGTGCTGATCACATTGGGGATCGGGATCGGGGCGAACACCGCCGTCTTCGGCATCGTCCGAGGCGTCCTGCTACAGCCGCTTGGCTACCCTGATGACGATCGCCTGGTGACGGTGCTGTCCGAGGGCGGGGACGGTGGAAGGGGCCCGGCCTCCGGCCCGGATTTCGCCGATTGGAGGGAGCTCACCCGATCGTTCGAAGCCCTGGCGGCCTACGCTCCCGGTCCCGTGAACCTCGGCGGTGACGGCGAGCCGGCTCGCATCGTCGGCGCTCGGGTGTCCGAGGACATGTTCCGTACGTTCGGGGTTCAGGCGGCCCTTGGGCGAGTGCTCATCCCCGACGACTATCGGCCGAGAGCCCAGAGCGTGGTCGTTGTGAGCCACGGATTCTGGAACCGAGGCTTCGTGGCGGACTCGGCGGTTCTCGGGCGAAGCGTGACGCTGAACGACGAGCCTCATGTGGTCGTCGGCGTCATGCCCGAGGGCTTCAACGCGCCGGTGCCCTGGGCCAGGTACGACGTCTGGACCGCGCTTTCTCTCCAATCCCTCGCCGAGGGCCGAGATTGGCGTCGCCTGCACGTCGTGGGGCGGCTCCGCTCCGACGCGGACCTGGGGAGCGCGGAGGAGGATCTCCAGGCCATCGCCGCGCGGCTCGCCGATCAATACCCCGCCTCGAACCACGGAGTGACGACCAGGGTGATCCCCCTGGGAGAGGCTTATCTCGGAGACCTCCGTGGACCACTGTGGCTTCTCGGACTGGCCGCGGGTGCCGTCCTGCTCATCGCGTGCGTCAACGTGGCGGGCATGCTTCTGGCGAGAGCCGTCGCGAGGCAGGAGGAGGTGGCCATGCGGCGGGCTCTCGGCGCCAGGCACGGACGCCTGGTCCGGCAGTTTCTGGCCGAGAGCCTGCTGGTCTGCCTGGTGGGTGGCGCGGTCGGGATCTTCTTGGCTCGCTGGAGCCTGTCGGCGTTCGGCTCGCTCCTCGCCTCGGCCCTGCCCCGTTCCGGCGAGATCCAGCTGGATGGAGGCGTGCTGGCCTTCACGGCGATGGCCTCACTGGGTGTCGCGGTGGCCCTCGGGCTTGCGCCGATGGCATCCACTGGATTCGCGGGAGGTCCGTTGGGTGCCGACCCACGGCCCCGACATGGGCGCGCGAGGGCGCGGCTGGGGAAGACCTTCGTCGCGGTGCAATTCGCCATGACGCTCCTCCTCGCGAACGGAGCCGTCTTGATGCTCCGGAGCTACCTGGCCGTCACGAGTATCGAGCTGGGACTCGACCCGGATGGTGTGGCTACACTCACGCTCACGCCCGAAGGCGCTCGATACGAGGATCCCCGGCGACGTCAGGCCTTCTTCTCCGGTGTCCTCGATGGCATCCGAAGCCTGCCGGGGGTCACCGCCGTGGGCGCGACAAGCAAGCTGCCGCTGGAGGGAGGAAGCAACACGAAAGTGATGATCGACGGTCGGGAGGGAGAGTTCGTGCAGGCGCAGGCGCCACTCATCGAGCTGTCTCGGGTCATGCCCGGCTACTTCGAGACCATGCGGATCCCGATCGTCTCCGGCCGAGTCCTCGAGGAACGCGACTTCGACCCTCACGCCCCGGGAATCGTGATCAACCAGACGATGGCTCGTCGGCTCTTCGGCGCCGAGGCTCCCCTCGGCCAGAGGGTGAGCTGGGAGATCGAGCGTCCCCACTGGATGACCATCGTCGGGGTGGTTGGAGACGTGCGACAGTGGGGGGTCGAGGAGGCTGCCGTACCCGAGATGTACGTGCCCTATTCGGTCCTTCCCCGCCCGCGGATGTTCGTCGTCGTCCGGGGGGAGGGTGATCCCCTGACGCTCATCCCGTCGATACGTAGGGTAGTCACCGCCGTCGATCCGCTGCTGCCGGTCTCGGACGTGCGCACGATGGATGAAGTGAGGGCCGGGGCGATGGCGGGCCGGCGATTCAACGCGGCGCTGGTGAGCCTGCTCGCCGGCATTGCCCTGGTGCTGGTCACCGCCGGGATCTACGCCGTGATGGCGCAGCACGCAGCCCGAAGGACGAAGGAGATCGGGATCCGGATGGCCTTGGGCGCCGATTCCTGGGACACGTTCCGGCACGTCGTGACGACAGGAATGACCCCTGCCCTCCTGGGCGTGTTCCTCGGCCTGGGCGCCTTCCTCTGGCTGGCACCCCTGCTCGGCCGATTCGTCTTCGGAGTGAGCGCGACCGATCCATTCACCGTGGCCACTGCCACGACCTTCGTCGTGCTTCCCGGTCTGTTGGCCTGCTTCGTGCCGGCCCGGAGAGCCGCGCGCACGCCCGGAGATCCGCGCGCACGGATCCGGTCCAGTCGATCCGAGGGGAGTGAGGCCGGGACGGAGGGGGTGACGAGGCTCGTCATCCAGCCCGCTGGTCGCCCCCGCGATCTCGACTTCGGCGATGAGCCAGGCCCGTGACCCGTCCACTCCCGCCACTCCTGGAGCAACGCATGCCCATCGCTGAGAAACGTGGACGGGGGCGAGGATGATCATGGCCACCGAGGATGGGAGCGACAATGCTGCGGGACGACAAACTCGTCGCGCCACGGCAGACATGAGGTGCGGGATGATCTGACCCGCGCTAGAGTGGTGCGCAGGAGAGACGCGAACCGTGGGAACGGGGCGCCCACGATCCCTGGAGCACGGAGGCAAGCCATGAGCATGCCGACCCCCTCAGATGGTCATCGCCAGCGGGAGCGACTCGTCGGTGATTGGGAAGGGGAAGAGACGATGCATCCGTCCCAGTGGGACCCGAAGGGCGGCGTCGCGAAGGGTCGCAACCACAACCGACTGAGTCTTGGGGGCTTCGCCGTCCTCTCCGACTATGAACAGGAACGTGATGGTGCGATCACCTTCACCGGTCACGGCGTCTACACGTATTCTCCGGAATCAGACGAGTACACGCTGCACTGGTTCGACTGCCTCGGCTCGCCCCCCGAGGTCTTCGTCGGCGGCTTCAACGGCGACGTCCTGACGCTCGCGCATGGCGGCCCAGGGATGCATGTGCGAATGACGAGCGACTTCTCGACCGAAGGGCTGTTGGGCGCGAAGATGGAGATGTCGCAGGACGGCACCGAGTGGAGCGTCCTCTTCGACGCCACCTACCGTCGAAGCTGAGCTTCGGCAGCGATCGAGATCACTCTGAACAACGATGTGCGCGAAGAGGCGAAGGAGCGACCGGCGTCCCGGCCGCCCCCCAGGCGTGGTGA
>JARRLD010000345.1:0-6285 GCA_037387345.1 Gemmatimonadota bacterium | reverse complement strand
CCGCCAGGGTACCCGACCTTCCGGTCGTCGTCCTCGTGGACCGCTTTACGGCGTCCGGCGCCGAGATCCTCGCCGGGGCCCTGCAGGACTACGACCGGGCCCTGG
Organism: Gemmatimonadota bacterium; assembly: GCA_037387345.1. GTDB lineage: Bacteria > Gemmatimonadota > Gemmatimonadetes > Longimicrobiales > Gaopeijiaceae > SZUA-318. Next base: position 6,180 of record JARRLD010000345.1, on the reverse strand, counting down.
TCCTGGGTGAGCGAACGTTCGGGAAGGGGCTCGTCCAGACCGTCATGCGGCTCCCCCACGGCCGGCGGCTCCGGTTTACGACCGGAGAGTGGCGGACTCCCCTCGGGAGGTCTCTCCACCGGCCCCGGGACATGCAGATGCGACCGCTCGAGGAGGATCTGGACACCTTCCCGCGGGTGGCCACCGCCTCGGGACGGACCATGATCAATGCCGGCGGGGTCTTTCCCGACCTCGCCGTCGCCGAGGACACCCTGACGCTCGCCGAGCGGGACCTCCTTCAGGCGGCAGCCGACCAGGAGATCAACCTCGCGCTGAGGCTCGCCGAGTTCGCATTCGGCGTGGCCAAGGATCTTCGCGAGGCGAACCGAAAGGCCTCGTTGGACCCCCAGCGGTTCCAGGACCTCGTGGATGGCCTGATCGAAGAGGGCATCCCGCAGGAGACCATCGACGCCCCCGGAGTCCGCGACTACCTCCACTGGCGTACACGGGTGACCATCGCTCAGCGAATGGAGGACGTGGGTCGGGAGGCCGACTTCCGGATGGAGCGGGACCCGGTCCTCACCGAAGCCGCGCGCCTCCTGGGATCCGTGACGTCGCAAACGGACCTCTTCAGGGCGGCGGAGCAGGCTCGAGGCGACCAGACAGGCCCCTGACGTCGGCAGCCGGCCGAGCTCGCGGGCCACGCCGGTGACGACGTCGAAGTGCGATACCATCGCGGGCATGGCCGCTCGCTGACCTCATCCGGTGACGTCAGCCCCGGGGGTGGTGGCGCCGGTGCGTATCCTTCAGGTATTGCCGATCCACGTGGGTGTAGATCTGGGTGGTGGAGATATCCGCGTGCCCGAGGAGCTCCTGGACGGCGGCGAGATCGGCCCCTCCCTCGAGCAGGTGCGTCGCGAAGGTATGCCGCAGCGTGTGAGGCGACACCGTTTTGGTGATACCGGCGCGGCGCGCCGACTTCTTGACCAGCGTCCATACCGCCATGCGGGAGATCGCCCCTCCCCGCGCGTTCAGGAAGACCGTGCCTTTCGTCTTCCCCCGGTCCACCCGTGGGCGAACGTCTCTCAGGTAGCGCCCGAGCGCCCGAAGCGCCGGTGCCCCGACCGGAACCAGCCGCTCCTTCGACCCCTTCCCCAGAACGGTGAGGAACCCCTCGTCCAGGTCGAGGGACGACATCGTCAGATTGGCGAGCTCCGACACCCGTAGCCCCGAGGCGTACAGGAGCTCGAGGATGGCTCGGTCCCGCCAGTAGAGCGGGCCTCCGGGATCGGGAGCTTCCAGCAGGCGCGTGACCTCGTCACGGTTGAGCACGTCGGGAAGGCGTCGTCCGATCCTGGGAGATTCCAGCCGCTCCGTGGGATCCTCGTCCACGGCTCCTTCGGCGAGCAGGAAGGAATAGTAGGTCCGCACCGCCGACTGGGCGCGCCGGATGGAGGTCGCCGCCAGGCCCATGTCCTTCAGCGAGAAGACCCAGGCCCTCAGGTCCTCGGGCGAGACCTGCTCGGGTCCCTGAGTGCCGAGGCTCGACAAGAAACGCGCCCACCGGGTGAGGTCCCGCCCGTAGGCGGCCACGGTCCGATCCGAGAGCCCTCGCTCGAAGGTGAGGTAGTCCTGGAATTGCTCGAAACGGAAGCGCCGCGCGAGAGCCACAGGTTCACCCGCTCCAGGCCCGCCAGCACCGCATCGAGGTTCCTTCCCGCGAAGCCCCCGATCCACACGAGAACTCCATACCAGATTGCCGAGGCCAGCGCGATGGGGAGGGCGACCGGCAGAAACCTCTGGTGCGTCACCCCGGCGAACACGGGAACGACCGATCGGATGCCGGGAAGGAACCGTGCGAGGAAGACCGCCGGCGTACCGAAGCGAGCGAAGAACACCACCATACGCTCCATCTGGTGGGCGTTGATCAACCGGCGGCCCCAGCGTCCCTGGAAGAAGGGACGACCATGCGTGTGACCGAGTCGGTACGTGACGAGGGCCGACGCGACGTTGCACGTCCAGGTCGCAACGAAGACCCACCTGGCTTCCAAATGCCCCAGGGCGGCGAGGAATCCGCCGAGCACGACGAAGGTGTCTGCCGGCACCGCCGGAATCACGTTCTCCACCGCAGCCCCGGCGCCGAGAACCATATAGACGACGAGGCGGGGCAAGGCTTCCACCCACGCCAGGAGCTGCTCCACCATGTCCTCCGCCCTCCCCGCGGTGTCGACACACCCTACTCGTGGCTCGTCGTCAGACAGGCATGCCCTCGTCCGTGGAGCCCCAGGTGGCGTCGAAGCCGCCCATCGAATCGATGAGCGCGACGGCATGGACGGCCAAGCCCTCGCCCCGACCGATCCACCCCATGCCCTCGTTCGTCTTTCCCTTCAGGGAGACCGCCGTCGGCCCCACCCGAAGCACGCTGCCCAGTCGTGCGCGCATCCCTTCTACGTGGGGAGCGATCTTCGGCGTCTCGCAGACGACGGTCACGTCGACGTTCACCACCTGATAGTTGCGGGCCTCGAGAACCCGAACGGCCTCTGCCAACAGCTCCATGGAGTCCGCGCCCTTCCAGGCCTCCTCCGAGGGCGGGAAGTGACTGCCCACGTTGCCGGCGCTGGCCGCGCCGAGAATGGCGTCGATGACGGCGTGGGCCACCGCGTCCCCGTCCGAGTGGCCCGTGAGCCCCGGATGAGCCGGGATGTGCACGCCCCCCAGGATCAGTGGTCGATCCTGGTCGAAGCGATGTGAGTCGTAGCCGATTCCTATGCGCATGGGCCCCACGCTCCCCTGGTCTCGACGAACTACCGCACCCTGGCCCGGACCGGGAGCGAGCCGATGATCAGCCCCACCGCCGAACCGCCAGGCAGACGTTGTGCCCACCGAAGCCGAACGAGTTGGACAGCGCCAGCCTCACGTCCCTCTCCACCATCCCGTCGTGGGCATAGTCCAGGTCACACGCGGGGTCCGCCTCTTCGAAGTTGATGGTCGGCGGAATCTTCCCCTCTCTGCACACGAAGATCGAAACGATGGCCTCCAGGGCTCCGGCGGCCCCCAGCAGGTGGCCCGTCATGGACTTGGTGGAGCCTACCACGATCTCGTGGGCCCGCGCCCCCAGAGCCTCCTTGATGGCGTGCGTCTCGATGGCGTCAGCCATGGTCGAGGTACCGTGGGCGTTCACGTAGTCGACCTCCGACGGGTCGACGCCGGCGTACTCCAGGGCCATCCGCATGGCATGCCGCGCTCCGTACCCGTCGGGGGGCGGGGCGGTGATGTGGAAGGCGTCGGCCGAGAGGCCGTATCCCACGATCTCCCCCAGGATCACGGCCCCACGCTCCTGGGCATGTTCGAGGGATTCGAGCACCAGCGCGCCGGAGCCTTCGCCGATGACGAACCCGTCACGATGGGCGTCGAAGGGCCGACTCGCGCGCTCCGGATCGTCATTGCGTGTCGACATGGCCTTCATGGAGGCGAATCCCGCGATGGCCATGGGCGTGATGGTCGCCTCTGCCCCTCCGGCGATCATCAGGTCTGCATCGCCGTACCGGATGTGGCGCGCAGCGTCCCCGATGGCGTGCGCCGAAGAGGCGCACGCCGACACGGTGGCGTAATTGGGCCCCTGGAGTCCCCAGCGCATGGAGATGAGTCCTGCGGAGATATCGGGGATGAACATGGGGATGAAGAAAGGGCTCACACGGCCGGGGCCCTGTTCGATGAGCCTCCGGTGCTGTTCTTCGAAGGTGGCGATCCCTCCGATGCCCGTGGCGAATATGACCCCGAAGCGCTGAGCCTCGATTCCGGGCGGAACGCCGTCCAACCCCGCCGAGGCCATGGCCTGCGCGGACGATGCCAGAGCGAACTGGGATACCCGATCGGCGCGGCGGGACTCCCGCTTCTCCATGTACTGGAGGGGATCGAAGTCCTTGACCTCACATGCGATGCGGGTGGCGTAGTCCTCGTTGGCGTCGAACGCGGTGATCCTCCCCGCGCCGCTGGTGCCTGCGAGGAGATTCGTCCACGTCGAATCGACGTCGCATCCCAGGGGAGACACCACGCCTACGCCGGTGACGACCACCCGCCGAGCATCCCGACTCATAGGTTCTCCCTTCTACGCCCCGGCCCAGCGGGCGCGAAGCGGACAATGGCACCTCAGCCCTCGGAGCCTTCCGCGTTTTTCTTGAGGTAGTCGATGGCATCGCCGACCGTGCGCATCTGCTCCGCGTCCTCGTCCGGGATGTCGATACCGAATTCCTCCTCGAACGCCATGACGAGCTCGACCGTGTCGAGGGAGTCGGCCCCGAGATCCTCAACGAAGGACGCGTCGTTGGTGACCTTCTCAGGCTCGACGCCCAGCTCGTTGATGATGATCTCCTTGACCCTGGCCTCGGTGGGCTCGCTCATTGGACCTCCTCCTGGTGAACTGATGTCTCGATCGACACTGAAATGGTGTGCAGCCCGCATCGCAAAACGGACGTTACATGGTCATGCCGCCGTCCACGGCGATCACTTGGCCGGTAATGTAGCGCGCACCCGGGCTCGCGAGAAAGCGAACCAGGGTCGCTACGTCTTCCGGGTCCCCGAGAGCCCCGAGAGGGATCGCCTGGAGCAGGCTCTCCACCTGCGTCTCGGAGAGCGCGTCGGTCATGTCGGTTCGGATGAACCCCGGTGCGATGGCGTTGCATCGCACGCCGCGGGAGGCGAGCTCCTTGGCCACGCTCTTCGTCAAGCCCACGAGACCCGCCTTCGACGCCGCGTAGTTGGCCTGGCCCGCATTGCCCGTGAGCCCGACCACCGACGTGATGTTGAGGATCACGCCGTCCCGTCTCTTCATCATTCCCCGTGAGACCGCACGCGTGAAGTTGAAGGCGCCCTTGAGGTTGGTCGCGATCACTTCATCGAATTCATCATCCTTCATGCGCAGAAGGATGTTGTCCCGGGTGATGCCCGCGTTGTTCACGAGGATGTCGACCCCGCCCATGGCAGCTTCCACCTCGGTCGCCGTCACCCTGACCGCGTCGGGATCTCCCACGTCGCAGCCGAACCCGGTGTGTCCCACGCCGGGGAGGTCGGCAGCGGCCTGGGCGGCCCTCGCGGCGTCGCGGGCCACCACGACGACACGCGCCCCGGCTTCGGCCAGGGCCCGAGCGATCGCGCGACCGATCCCCCGGTTGCCTCCGGTCACCAGGGCGACTCTTCCCTCCAACATCTTCTTGTCCGTACGCTGCACATGCTCTCCTACGTCAGAAAGGCCTCGAGCTGCTGGGGCTCCCCGAGAGCGACGCACGGCAGACCCCTGGCGTTCCGCTTGTTCAGGCCGCACAGCACCGAGCCCGGTCCCAGCTCCACGAAACGATCCACTCCCGCGTCGATCATCGTCGCGATGCAGGAGGACCAGCGGACAGGGGAGGTGAGCTGCTCCACAAGCATCCGTCGAGCCTCCTCACCGGAAGCAACCGGGGATGCGTTCACGTTCGCCACCACGGGAAACGATGGGTTCCCAAACGGGAGCGCGTCCAGCTTCTCTCGGAGGCCGTGCGCTGCCGGCTCCATGAGCGGTGAGTGGAATGCGCCCGAGACCTTGAGCGGCACCGTCCGCTTGGCCCCAGCGTCCCGCGCCCGGGCCATCCCCTCCTCGACCCCCGCCACGTCCCCACTCACCACGACCTGCCCCGGGGAATTGAAGTTGGCGGGCACACAGATCCCGGTCTGGACACCGTCGCACACCTCCTCCACAACGCTGTCGCCCAGACCCAGAACGGCGGCCATGGCACCGGGTCTCTCGAGCCCGCTTTCGTACATGAGCCGGCCCCGCGTCCAGACGGCTCCCAGGGCGTCACGGAACGAAAGCGTGCCCGCCGCCACGTGGGCGCTGAACTCACCCAGCGAATGTCCTGCCGCGAACGCCACCGGCCCCAGCTCCTTGGCGATCACGCGGTGCACGGCGACGGAGTGGGTGAGGAGCGCCGGCTGCGCGTTCCGGGTGGCGGTGAGCTCGGCCTCGGGTCCCTCCGCCATCAGCCGCGACAGCGCGAAGCCCAGAACATCGTCCGCCTCGGCAAGCGTCTCGGCCGCCGGGGAGAACTCCGCCGCCAGGGCGCGGCCCATGCCCACCACCTGCGAGCCCTGTCCGGGAAAGAGGAGTGCGAGCGTCACGGCATCGGTTCGGGTGTGAGGGAGATCCGGGGCGGCTCAGAAGCGCCA
>JARRLD010000344.1:0-4538 GCA_037387345.1 Gemmatimonadota bacterium | reverse complement strand
TTCCCACCCCGAAGAGCGAGGCGTACACGGAGATCACGCCGGCGACCCAGTTCGTCCAGTTGAGCGGTCCGCCATCGATGGGCTCGCCTCCGAGGCCGAGTGTCTCCGACACCCTGGTCCACCCGCGTCCGCCGGGACGGACCCGCCGGTAGAAGGATTGCAGGGTCTCGTCGCTCTCCGGGGCCGTGGCGAAGGTTACCACGAGCCACACGACACTCGAGGCTCCCACCGTGGCCAGCATGATCCACGCCCACTGCGTCGGATCGTCGGGATCGAGGCCGGCCCCGAACCAGAGGGTGACGCTCACCACGAGGGAAGCGACCATCGCGCTGATCTCCGACCACGCGTTGATCCTCCACCAGTACCACCGGAGGATCATCACGAGCCCCGTGCCGGCGCCAATCGCGAGGAGGAATCGCCACGCCCCCTCGATGCTCCCCATGAAGTACGTCACGACGAGGGAGCAGGCCATGAGAACGACCGTGGCGAGGCGGGACACGACGACCAGATCCCGCTGCCCCGCATCCGGCCGCAGAAAGCGCGCGTACAGGTCGTTGACGAGATAGCTCGCGCCCCAGTTGAGCTGCGTCGAGATCGTCGACATGTAGGCGGCAGCGAAGCCGGCGAGGAGCACACCCGTCAGGCCGGCGGGGAGCAGGTCCATGATCGCCAGGACGTAGCCCTCCCGGGGGTTCTCGAGCCCGGGGTAGAGGATGGTGGAGGCGAGCGCGACCAGGATCCACGGCCACGGTCGGATGGCGTAGTGGGCGATGTTGAACCAGAGCGTGGCAAGCACACCGTCGCGCTCCGTTCGGGCGGAGAAGATCCGTTGCGCTACATATCCACCGCCGCCCGGCTCGGCGCCGGGGTACCATGAGGCCCACCAGTTGACGCCCAGATAGACCGCCATCGTGATCACCGGCATCCAGGTGGCGCCCTGGGCAGGGAAGAGCGCGAGCGCGCCGTCCGCCGAGCCGAAGACCTCGTCGAGGCCGGCCCGCATCCCCGCCATGCCCCCCACCGCGTCGACGGCGAAGACCGCCAGGATCACCGCGCCGGTCATGGCGAGCGCGAACTGGAAGAAGTCGGTCACGACCACGCCCCAGAGGCCCGCTGTGACCGAATAGCTCGCCGCCAGCGCGAAGCAGAGGACGAGCGCGACCACGTCCGGGATGTCGAGGGCTGTCGAGACGATCTCCATCATCGCCAGGTTGACCCACCCCATGACGATGAGGTTGATCGGCAGCGCCAGGTAGGCGGCCCGGAACCCGCGCAGGATGGCGGCCGGTCTTCCGCCGTAGCGCAGCTCGGTGAGCTCCACGTCGGTGATCACGCCGGCGCGCCGCCAGAGGCGTGCGTAGAAGAACACGGTAAGCATCCCGCTCATCACCAGATTCCACCACAGCCAGTTGCCGGCGACGCCGTGCCGCGCGACGAGCTCGGTGACGGCGAGCGGCGTATCCGCGGCGAAGGTCGTGGCGACCATCGAGGTGCCGGCGAGCCACCACGGGAGCGCCCGCCCTCCCACGAAGTACTCGGACACCGAGGAGCCCGCCCGCCTGGAGAGGGACAACCCGATCGCCGCGGCCAGGACGAAGTAGGTGACGATCACGAGCCAGTCGATTCCGGTCACGAGCTGCTCCCGAGGGGATGGTTGCGGTTGCGCGGCGCACGGCGGCGGCTACCGTACCCGGGTACGGAGCCGGCAGCAAGGCGGAGGCGGCGTGCCGGGCTCGACCTACCGAATCCCGAGAGCCGATCCATGAGCACGCACCTGCAGGCCCTCGCCGCGACGATCATGAAGCACACGCCCGACACCAGGGATCGCGCAGCCGAGCTCACGCGGGAGCTGCTCCGTGAGGGCGTCACGCCGGACCGGATCATCGACGACGGACTCGTCACCGGGATGGCGGACGTGGGCCGGCGTTTTCGCGACAACGAGATCTTCGTGCCCGAGGTCCTCATGTCGGCCCGCGCCATGCAGGCCGCCCTCGACGTCCTCGAGCCGATCCTGACGGAGTACGGGCTCGAGCCCGTGGGTCGGTGCGTGATCGGCACCGTCCGGGGCGACATCCACGACATCGGCAAGAACCTCGTGCGCATGATGCTCCAGGGCGCTGGCTTCCGGGTGGTGGACCTGGGCGTGAACGTGAAGCTCGAGACGTTCGACGCCGCCATCGAGGAGCACGAGCCCGACCTCGTGGGGATGTCCGCGCTCCTCACCACCACCATGCCCCAGATGGAGAAGAACATCGCCGCGTGGGCCGGCCGTGGGTGGAGGTCGGAGTTCGCCGTCGTCGTGGGCGGTGCCCCCGTCTCCGAGTCATGGGCCAGGGAGATCGGCGCGGACGGATACGGACCCGACGCGGCTTCGTCGGTGGATGTCGCCCTCGGGCTGCTGGAGGCGAGGCGCACCACGGGGAGCGGCGACACGGGGTGAAGCTCACCTTCCTGCCGGAGGGCGTCTCGTACGGCTCGGACCGACCGGTCCTCGTCTCGGAGGCAGCCGCCCAGTGCGACCTCCTCATCGAGCATCCGTGCGGCACCCGCGGCCGGTGCACGCGGTGTCGCGTGCGCTTCGTCGAGGGAGCGCCCCAACCCACCGAGGCGGACCGGGCCAAGCTGTCGCCGGAGAGGCTCGACGACGGATGGCGCCTGTCGTGCCAGGCGCTCCTCAGGCGCGACGCGACCATCGAGATCCCGGAAGCCTCGCGGGCAACGGGGGGGAAGTCGTTCGGGCCGGACCTGCTGCCGGGCCCGCCCGACGGCGACGCCGCTGCCCGGGGTCTGCTCGGCATCGCCCTGGACCTGGGCTCGACGACGGTCGCCGGGGCGCTCGTGGAGCTCGGCTCCTCCCGAGTCGTGGCGCACGCCTCGACCCTCAACGCCCAGGCCCGCTTCGGCGGAGACGTCATCTCGCGCATACGCCACGCGATGGACTCACCCCAGGGGGAGGCGGATCTGACCGACGCGCTGCGCCTCACCGTCCGCGAGCTCGTGGAGGGTCTCGTCGAACAGCCCGGCGCCCGGCCCGAGGACGTCACGGTGGCGACCGCCTGTGGCAACGGTGCGATGACCCACAGCTTCGTCGGGGAGAGCGTGGTGGGGCTCGGTCTCGCCCCCTACCATGGGGTATTCGCCGCGCCCCGGACCTTGAGGGGCCTCGACCTGGGGTGGACGACGCTACCCGACGCGGCGGTGCGGGTGTTCCCCCAGGTGGCGAGCCACGTAGGCGGCGACACGGTGGCGGCGATCCTCGCGACCGGAATGCACCGGCGCGACCGTCCCGAGCTCCTGGTGGACCTGGGGACGAACACCGAGATCGTGCTGGCGGCGCGCGGCCGGCTCACCACCGCCTCGGCCGCCGCCGGGCCCGCCTTCGAGGGCGCGGAGATCACCCACGGAATGCGCGCGACCGCGGGCGCCATCGACCGGGTGTCGCTGGGGGCCGAGGGACAGCTTCTGTTGCGCACCGTGGGCGGGGCCGACCCGGTCGGGGTCTGCGGGACCGGGCTGATCGACGCGACGGCGGCCCTGCTCGAGCTCGGATTGATCGAGCCCGGCGGCCGGCTGGTGGCCCCCGGGCAGGTACCACCAGGCCTCGCGCCCGAGCTCGTCGCGCGGCTCCGCGGAGGCGCCGAGGGAAACCACGCGTTCGAGCTGGTTCCAGGTGGTGCACCGGCGCGTGTGGGAGCGGACGCCGGGTCGGATCCGGTCGCGCTGTACGCCCGGGACGTTCGTCAGCTCCAGCTCGTGAAGGGCTCGATCATGGCGGCGGTCGAGCTGCTCCTGGACGACGCCGGCGTGCCCTTGGGGGAGCTGCGGGCGGTGCACGTCGCGGGTGCCTTCGGGACGCGACTGCGGAAGTGGACCGCGCTCCGCATCGGGCTCGTCCCCGCCGTGGACCCGGAGCGGATCCGCCTGGTCGGCGACGCCGCGGCCACCGGTGCCCGCATGGCGCTGTGTCGTCTGCGAGCGTGGGAGGATGCCGTCGAGGTGGCCGGCCGGGTGCGCCACGTGGAGCTCGCCACCGATGCTCGATATACCGATGCGTTCGCCCGGGCGATCCCGTTTCCGTCGGTTTTCCCCGATCCCGTTGAACGTGACCGCCTCGACGCGTAGAGTCCCGGCATGAGCTCCTTCGACGCAATCGGCAACCGCCCAGCTCCGCCGCCGCCGCCCGCAGGGCCCTCGGCGCAGCCCGGCGCGCGGAGGTCCCGACCCTGGCCGCCTCGCCCCGCCCCGTCGTCGCTCCGGGATGCCTTCGGGCGGCTGTCCGCCGTGCTGACCGAGGTGGCAGTGACCGCGGACGCCTCGGCGAAGCGGCGCTGCCCCCACCGGGGCGTGCGCAGCCGGTGCAGGCACCGCGCGCCCTGCCGCAACCAGGTGGCGGTCGGCGAGGCGCGGATGTGCGGCGGCGACGCCCACGTCCGGTTCGAGCCGGCCGCCGAGCCCGTGCCACCGTCGCCGGGCGCCGAAGTCGGATGACGAGCCGGGAGCGGATGGCCGAGGCCATGGCTCGGGGGGAGCCGGACCGC
>JARRLD010000343.1:0-7752 GCA_037387345.1 Gemmatimonadota bacterium | reverse complement strand
CCTGGCGTCACGACCCATCAATCTTGCGGACTTACGCGACGGTACTCACCGTGGACCCATCGTGGCACCGCAACCCCGGAGGGCTCCCATGCGCCGCCGTCGTGTCCTGGCCCTGAGACTCGCGTCCCTCATTGTACCCGCCGTCCTCTGGGCTGCCGCCGCGTGCGACCCTTCCGGCTCCGGTGGTCCGTGGGACTCGGCCGAGGCGGGTCCGTTCGACGTCCTCATCACCAACGCACGAGTGGTCGACGGGGCCGGCAACCCCTGGTTCCGGGCGGACGTCGGCATCCGAGGTAACCGAATCGCGGCGGTGGGGCATCTGCGGGATCGCGAAGCCGAGCGCCTGATCGACGCCGCCGACCGGGTCGTGAGCCCCGGCTTCATCGACATGATGGGACAGTCGAGCCTCGTGCTCGTGACCGACCCGGCCAGCGCCGAAAGCAAGCTCCGCCAGGGCATCACGACCTACCTGTCGGGCGAGGGAGGCTCGCCGGCGCCCCAGAACGAAGAGACGCTCCGGCGGCCGCCGGTCGTCGATGGGGACACGCTACGCTGGCGGACGTACGCGGAGTACTTCGCCCTCGTCGAGGGCTTCGGCATTCCCATCAACGTGGTGCACGACGTGGGCCTGACGCAGGTGCGTCGGGCCGTGCTGGGCGAGGGCGACGTTCAGCCCACCCGGGAGCAGCTCGAGCTGATGAAGGGGCTGGTGCGTCAGGGGATGGAGGATGGGGCGGTAGGCGTCTCCACCTCGTTGATCTATCCCCCCGCGGTCTACGCCAGCACGGAAGAGCTCATCGAGCTGACCCGTGTCGCCGGCGAGTACGGAGGCACGTACTTCACCCACATGCGGAACGAGAGTCACGCGGTTCTCGACGCGATCCGAGAAGCCCTGGAGATTGGACGGGGCGCAGGAGTCCCGGTCCACATCTACCAATCGGGCTGGGATCCTTCCTTCATCCCCGCCACTATGCCGAAGGCACGGACGTCTTCCTGCAGACACTGTCCGACCCCGGTGTCCGGGCGGAGCTGCGCAGTGAAGTGGAATCGACCTCGGACTGGGAGAATTGGTACCGGCATGTGGGCATGGATTGGGACGAGGTCCTCATCGTATCCGCACCCGATGAGGTCGACTCCAGGGTGATCAACCGGTCGGTGGCGGAGGCTGCGGACGTGCTCGGCACCGATCCCTGGAGCGCCTTCTTCGACCTCGTGGCAGCCGGTGGTGTGAGCGTGAATCCGCGCAGCATGAACGAGGAGCAGAAATGGGAGGCCCTTCGTGCGGAGTTCGTGATGATCGACACCGACGCTTCGCCCGTGAACCCCGCGACCAGCGACAGTTCCCACCCTCGCGCCTTCGGGGCCTTTCCCCGGGTCATCGCCAAGTACGTGCGGGAGGACCGGGCGCTCTCCCTCGAGGATGCGGTGCGGCGCATGACGTCGCTGGCCGCCCGCCGTCTGGGCCTCATGGATCGGGGACTCGTGGCACCGGGCATGATGGCCGACCTCGTGATCTTCGACCCGGCGCGCGTCCGGGATGTGGCGGCCTTCGGAGACCCCATGCGGTACGCGGAGGGGATCGACTACCTGTTCGTGAACGGGGCCGTCGTCATCGACGACGGGGAGTTGACCGAGGCGCGCCCCGGGAGGCTGCTGCGAAGAGCTGAGGGATGACAGTTCGCGGGACGCACGCACTCGAGGTCAAGGCATTGGCTCGATCTCGCGAAACCAGTTCCGGATGAGCACGAGATCGCCCGCGTCCAGTCCAGGATCGCGCCCCGGCACCTGCTGGATCATCATGAACCGCTGATCGTCGGGCGACAGGGAATACCACCGTCGCGTCGTTCCCAGGCCCGACAACCGGTAGGCCTCGCCACTGAACAGTCGCTGCCGGCTTTCCACCGCGAAGCGGGGCGAGGTCGTGACCCTTGCCGCGACCATCCACCCTTCGGCGTCGACGTAGAAGATCTCCTCACCGCTGTGCGACCAGAGTGGCTGTGCTCCCCCGCCACTCGAGACGATCGCGCGCTGACCCTCGACGTCGGGGAAGGAGCGCACGTACACCTCGGTCCGTCCCGACTGACCCGACTGGTAGACCAGCCATCGCCCGTCAGGCGAGAGGCTCGGCACCGCATCCGACGACTCGTTGGCGACGAGCCTGACCGCTTGACCGCCCTCGCCGATCCTCGACCCGAAGAGGTCCAGTTCGCCCTCCGCCCCCGCCGCAGAATACACGATCCACTCCCCGGCCGGCCCCGCCGCCACGGTGCCGATGTGGGGCTCCCCCCTCGCGAGGACCTCGGGCTCGCCGATCCCGTCCGACCGCTGTCGGACCACGTCTCGACCTCCGTCCTCACGTTCCGTCGTGTACAGGATCGTTCGACTGTCGGGAGCCCAGATTGGGTATCGGCTCTCCCCACGGGTGGTGAGCCGGTTCAGCGCCCCACTGTCCAGATCGTAGATCCAGATGAACAGGCCGTCCGAGCGGGCCATCTCGACGGCCAGCGACTGGCCGTCGGGCGAAACCTCGGCCGTGCGAAACGCCTCGACCCACGTCGTGTCGAGCAGCTCTGTGGACCCGTCCCGCTCGACCCACGTGAGTGTGTGCAGGAACGCCTTCTGCGCCGAAGGTCCCTCGACATAGACGACCGTGCCATCTGGCGAGACCTGAACGTCGGCGTACTGACGAGCCGTTCGGATGCCGTCCAGGACCAGGCGTGGCGGTCCCGTGAACTCCAGCAGATCTAGGTCGAACGGACGAAGAAAGGCGCGGCCATTCCGTTCCACGTAGAGCACCTGGCCATCCCCACGGTACCACGCCGCCACCACGTCTTCGGCCAGGATTTGATCCTCCCGTTCCTCCAGGTCGAGCACGTGAAGCGCGCTCCGGATGCACTGGTCGTCACAGCTCACCCACAGGAGCCCTCGTCGGTCCGGAAGGGCCCGGATCGTCCCGGTGACGAGCTCGCCGGCCGGAGGGTCGAACAGGGTCTCGACGGGTCCTCCGGACTCGCTGACCGCCAGGATGGCGTAGCCCTGTCCGTTGAACGCAATCGTCTCTCCATCCATCCAGGTGATGGCGTTCCAGGATCGAACCGCGCCTTCGGCCAGGGTCAGCGCCGCGCCTCCTTCGCGGGGAACCTTCCGGATTTCGCCGTCCGTGGCGAAGACGATCCACCGGCCGTCGGGCGAGAAGTCGCCGATCCCGTCCGACCGCTGTCGGACCACGTCTCGCCCTCCGTCCTCACGCTGGGTCGTGTACAAGATCGTGCGACTGTCGGGAGCCTGGAGCGTGACGACGGCCGCGGAGGCGAGCGCGACCAACGCCACGGTTCTCCAGCGGCGCGCCCGGATCTCCGCGGCGGCCACGGTCCTCGACCCATCGTGCCCGTGACGGAAGTTCGGGTCGGCGAGGGCCTCGGCGAACGCACCTGCCCCCACGAACCGGTCGGCGGGAAGCTTCTCGAGCGCCTTGCTCGTCGCGCCGTCCACGTTCAGCGGCACCGAAGCTCGCTCGCCCCTCGCCGACGGCACCTCCCCAGTGATGATCTTCGCCAGGACCGCCTGGGGCGTGGTTCCTTTGAACGGCGGCTCCCCGACCAGCATCTCGTGGAGAACGCACCCCAGCGCGTAGATGTCCGCAGTCGGACCTACAGTTTCCTCTCCGGTGGCCTGTTCGGGACTCATGTAGAAGGGCGTGCCGAGGCTGAGTCCTGTCTCGGTGAGCCGCCCGCCTCCGGCTGCGCCGACGGCGAGCGCGATCCCGAAGTCCGCGATGACCGGCTTCCCGGATTGAAGGAGGATATTCGCCGGCTTGATATCGCGATGGATGACGCCGCGCTCGTGCGCGTATTGAAGAGCCTCGGCCACGTTCGTCGCGATACGGACGGCCTCGTCGATCGGAAGCTGCTTCTCCCGGTCGAGTCGCTCCCGCAGACTCTCCCCTTCCACGTACGGCATGACGTAGAACAGGAATCCGTCGGCCTCACCCGAGTCGTGGAGGGGCAGGATGTGAGGGTGCTGGAGATTGGCCGTCGTCTTGATCTCGGCCAGGAAACGATCGGCTCCGACGATAGCCGCCAGCTCGGGTTTCAGGACCTTGAGCGCCACCTTGCGCTCATGCCGCAGGTCGTCCGCCAGATAGACGGTAGCCATGCCGCCCTCGCCGAGCTCACGCTCGATGCTGTAGCGGCCTTCCAGGGCGGCGTTCAGGCGGGTCGGGGGGTCGGACACGAGCACCTCGCGGCGTGGGAAACCGCCATGATACGGTGCGAGTCCCCCGGCCGCACGGGCTCTTCGGCGGGTCGGAATCCGAATCAGGGGTGATCGTCGTCGGGGTGTTGCTCGCCTTCTCCCCGGGCTTCGGGGCGGCGTCGTGCCTCCGGTATGCCGAGCCTCCGTCCTGCCCGGTATCTCAGCTCCCGCCCAGCCGCTCCCTCAGCTGTGTGAACCAGTTCACCACGACGATGAGTCGCGACCTGTCGTCGCCGTCCACCTGGCCGGTGGAGCCGGCCGGCTCGGCGACGAGGAGCCGGCCGTCGGGATGGGTGCCCAGGAGATAGCCGGTCACCTGTCCTGGAAGCCTGCGCCAACCCTCCACCACGAGCCCCTCCTCGGCACGCACGTCGGCGGCGATGAGCTGCTGACCCTCGACGTAGTACAGCGTACCGGAGTCCGGCGACCATTCCGGATTTTGCATGTCGCTGACTTCGGCGTCACCGGCCGAGATCCGGGTCTCGGCCTCGAGGTCAGGCCAGCTCCGGACGTAGAGCTGAGTCGCCCCTCCGCGATCACTCACGTACGCCAGCCACCGCCCGTCGGGGGACACCGAGGGGCCCCGCTCCATCCAGTCCGCCTGGAGGAGCATGCGCGGCGGCTCCTCCCCGTCGACCCGGACGGCGGCGACGTCCACTTCGTTCGAGGTGAGGATGATCGTTCCCGCTTCGGGCCACTGCCGCGGCGAGTCGAGGATCGAGGTGCCCGGGAGAAGACGAGGTTCCGTCGAGCGATCGACCGGGCGAACCCGCACCCCGTCGGGCGACAGGTAGGCGACGCGACTGCCGTCCGGGGACCAGACGGGACTGTGCGGTCCCGAGCGACCCTCCGTGAGCGCGAAGTCAGAGCCGCGGTCCAGGTCGATGATGTGGATATCGTCCTCGCGCGTGTATGCGGCGAAGCGTCCGTCGGAGGAGATCGCGATGTCGAAGTGGTCGCTGGGTTGGATCGGGAGTGTCTCCCGGTTCCCAACCTCATCCACCAAGGTGAACGTCCAGAGTGAGCCGCCGGTCATGTAGGCCAGGGTCCCACTCCGGTTCAGGCCGTAGTGGGTCCACCATGCGCCGACGTGAACGTCCTCCTGGACAGGCACCGGGGGCCCCGTCACCCGGAGCCGATCGAGGTCGAACGGGATGGCCCAGAGGGCGCCGCTGGGATGCCCGTAGACGAGATGGCCGGTCGGGGACCACCGGGCCTGGCTGCCCGCCCCCACCAGCTCCGTGGTATCCCGGCCCTCCAGGTCCAGAAGCATCACCCGGGATTGTTCACTCGCGTTCTCCAGCTGGGTGTAGAGGAGCGCACGGCCGCCCGGAAGCAACGCGGTTGGCGCCAGCGCGCTCCCGGGCACCTCGAGGAGCAGCTCGGCGTCCCCACCCACCTCCGGCACCCGGTGGAGTGCGGAGCGCGTCGGCACACTCTCACCCGCAACGAAGTAGATCCAACCATCCTCGCCCCAGACCGGCATGCCGATGACCTGATCCCATCCGGACGAGACGATGACGGGAGCCCCGCCGTTCACCGGGACCTTCCACAGGCCGCTGCCCGGAAAGTCGAGCGTAGTGACGATCTCCTCACCATCCGGCGAGAAGGCGAACTCCGCCCACTCCGCGTCGATCAGACGAGTGGCTTCGAGCGCTCCCGGCCGGCGGACGAAGAGGGCATCCGGGGGCGCGAACGCGACGGTCCCATCGGCACCCACCTCGATAACCGCGACGAAGTCTCCCCCGGGCATCGTGTCCCGCGCGACGAAGGCGACGGGCGGCCCCTCCGGAATGGGTGGAGCCCCGCCTCGGCCTCCGAAGGCGAGCCACACCGTAGCCAGCGCGAGGATCCCGGTCACTGCCGAGTGTGCCACCGTCCAGGGGCTCCGGGACCGGGTCCTCGGCATCCGCCCCCCGCCATGGGCCACCGCCGCCCCCGCGTCGCCTCGAAGGTGGGTGAACGAGGGATCGTCGAGCGCCTTCCCGAGCTCCTCGGCTTTTCTGAACCGATCGGCAGGGAGCTTCTCCAGGCCCTTCGAGACGACAGCCGCCACGTGTCCGGGCACGGCCTGACGCAGGTCGGTGACGGGCCGGGGCTCCTCCGTGAGGATCCTGACGAGGATACTCTGAGCCGTCGGACCGGTGTGGGGCGGCTGGCCCGCGAGCATCTCGTACAGGACGCACGCCAGCGAGTAGACGTCGGACCGCACGGTGAGGTCCCGGTCAGCCGACGCCTGCTCCGGGCTCATGTAGTGGGGCGTGCCGAGCGACAGCCCGGTCTCCGTCATGCGTCCGCCACCCGCCGCGCTGATGGCCAGCGCGATCCCGAAGTCGGCGACCACCGGCTCGCCCGCGTGCAGGAGGATGTTCTCGGGCTTGATGTCCCGGTGGATGACGTCCCGGTCGTGGGCGTACTGGAGCGCGCTCGCCACCGCCTTGGCGATGTGCAGCGCCTCATCGATGTCGAGCTGCCGCTCGCGGTCGAGCTTTGCGCGCAGCGACTCGCCCTCGACAAAGGGCATAACGTAGAAGAGGAAGCCGTCGGCCTCACCCGAATCGAAGAGCGGCAGGATGTGCGGGTGCTGGAGGCCGGCGGTGGTCTTGATCTCCTGGATGAAGCGGTCGCCACCGAGCACTGCGGTGAGCTCGGGCCTCAGGACCTTGAGGGCGACCTTGCGGTCGTGCTTCAGGTCCTCGGCGAGGTAGACCGTGGCCATGCCGCCTGCGCCGAGCTCGCCCTCGATCCGGTAGTGGCCCTCGAGGGCCGCGTTCAGCCGAGTTGTAGGGTCAGGCATGGGCAGTCCGTGGAGCCGGGAACCAGGCCTTCAGGATCAATCGCTGGCGCTAGGCCGCGGGGATCGGCCATAGGCGCCTCACGACAAAGGGCGCAACCTCGCCATCATGATAGGCCGGGAATCGGCAGTACGCACGGCTTCTGCACGCGGCCGACTCCTTGTCGTCGTCCCAACCAGAGATGGTCATGACCGGGATGGCCTCCTAGATTTGCGCCCCTGATTCCTCCGTCCCCCGCCCATGACCGCCGACCAGTACACCGAGCTCATCGATTTCCTCGCAAGGAAGTTCGACGCCATCGAGCACCGGTTGGCCGCGCTGGAGGTGAGCCACGAGGCCATGAGGGGCGATATCCGGGCCCTGGCCGAGGGTCAGGCGGTCATTACCGCACGGATCGACCGGCTCGGGGCCCGCATGGACCGGCTCGGGGCCCGCTTGGACCAGTTCGAGACCGAGACCCGTGGACGCTTCGACGCCATCGACGTTCGCCTGGACCGTATCGAAGTCCGCCTGGACCGTTTTGAAGGCGAAACCCACGGACGCTTCGACGCCATCGATGTCCGCTTCGGTCGCTTTGACGTGGACTTCGGGGCCGTCATCCTCGATCACGGGCGGAGGCTCAGGACTCTGGAGGGACCCGGCGGTAGCTGACCTGGAGAGGGTGGCGCGGCCTCAGCGTCCAGCAGCGATCCCGCTCGGCCGG
>JARRLD010000342.1:0-4558 GCA_037387345.1 Gemmatimonadota bacterium | reverse complement strand
TCGGGGCACGCCGGCGCCGCCTCGGCCGCCGTGTTCCAGCTCCTGGGGGCCGATCGCCGGTTCCAGGTCGACGCCCAGGGCGTCTGGAGCCTGGACCCCTCCCTCGCCCCCCTCGGGACCTCCCTGGACGAGACGGGATTCGCCGTGGTGGACGTCGAGACCACCGGGGGAGGACCCGACCGCGGCCATCGCATCACGGAGATCGCCATCGTCGAAGTCGCCGCAGGGCGGATTGCCGACGAGTTCCAGACGCTCGTGAACCCGGGCCGTCGCATCCCGCCGGGCGTTACGTCCCTGACTGGCATCACGCAGGCCATGGTTTCCGAAGCGCCCTACTTCGAGCATGTGGCGGACGAGGTGATGGCCCGCCTCGAGGGACGGGTGTTCGTCGCCCACAACGCCACCTTCGACTGGACGTTCGTCGCCGACGGCCTCGTGCGGGCCCTCGGTCACGCACCGGACGTGGTACGCATGTGCACGGTTCGGATGGTCCGTCGCCTGGTTCCCGCCCTGCGTCACCGGAATCTCGACGTGGTGGCCCGCCATTTCGGCGTTCCGATCCATGCCCGGCATCGGGCGTTTGGCGACGCCCTGGCCACGGCGAGGGTCTTCCTGCGCCTCCTCGACGAGGCAAGGGGTCGGGGCATCGAGGACGTCGCCACCCTGGAATGGTACCTGCGCAGGCGGCGAAAGAGGGCTGCCTTCGATCCCCGGCAGATCCCGCTCCTCTTCGAGCGCTCCGGGAGGGAGAGACGGGACCCGGAACCGGGTTGACCGCCGGTTGAGCGAGGCGCCCCGCGGCGCGGGCGCGCCCCCCCGGACCGGCCAGGATCGCGGGTGACCTCCCCCCGCTTTTTTCCTATCTTCATAGGGCCTGCCCGGCAGATCCCGGGGCGCGCGTCAGCCCTTCCCACATGACATCTTCGAGATTCGAGCCATGAGCGATAAGTCGAGGACTGCAGTGATCCTGAGGGGCGGCGCCCGCACTCCCATCGGTCGCTTTCTCGGCGGCCTGAGCCCCCTTTCCGCTACCGATCTCGGGGCCATCGTCGTGCGTGCTGCGGTGGATCGCTCCGGAATCGAGGTCGGACAGGTGGACGAGGTGATCATGGGGAACGTCGTGACCGCCGGAGAAGGTCAGGCGCCTGCGCGCCAGGCCGCCGTCAGGGGCGGGGTGCCGGCGACGATTCCCGCCATGACGGTGAACAAGGTTTGCGGGTCGGGCCTCAAGGCCGTCATGCTGGCTGCCCAGGCCGTCCGGGCCGGTGACGCGCGGCTCGTCGTCGCCGGCGGAATGGAGTCCATGTCCAACGTTCCCTACCTGCTCCGCGGGATGCGCGGCGGCGTCAAGTTCGGGGACCAGACGCTCCAGGACGGCCTCATCCATGACGGGCTGTGGTGCTCGTTCGGCGACTGTCACATGGGGGGGCACGCCGAGTACACCGCGGACAAGGCGGGAGTGAGTCGCGAGGACGCCGATGCCTTTGCCTACCAGTCCCACCGCAAGGCGGTGGCGGCCATGGAGGCAGGGCGTTTCAGGGACGAGATCATCCCCGTCGAGATCCAGGGGCGAAGGGGCGTGACGGTCGTGGAGAACGATGAGAGCCCACGGGCCGACACGTCCATGGAGGCTCTGGCCAAGCTGCGGCCGGCCTTCGTCCGTGATGCTCCGGAAGGGCTGAAGGAGCATGTGGTGACGGCAGGGAACGCCCCCGGGCTCAACGACGGAGCGGCGGCTCTGGTGGTCGCGTCCCAGGAGTACGCCGAGGCCCATGGCCTCCCCGTCGAGGCCGTCATCACGTCGTATGCCGTGGGCGCCACGGAGCCACGAGACCTGTTCTTTGCGCCCATCGACGCGGTGACCAGGCTCCTGGCGAAGGAGGGCACGAGCATCGAGGACTACGGACTGTTCGAGGTGAACGAAGCCTTCGCGGTCCAGGCCATCGCCGACATGCGTGCCCTGGAGATGGACGAGGACCTGGTCAACGTGAACGGAGGGGCTGTCGCTTTGGGCCATCCCATCGGCGCCTCCGGCGCGCGCATCCTGGTCACGCTGCTGAGCGCCATGCAGCAGAAGTCGGTGGAGCGCGGCCTCGCTACGCTTTGCCTCGGCGGGGGGAACGCCGTGGCTCTTGCGGTCGAGCGCAGGTAGGCGCGGGGCCGCCATGGTGCCGCGTCCGCCCCACGCGCTGCTCACTTCTTCCTGCTAGAGCATGGCCGGGGGACTGCTGCGAGCGAGATCGGGCAGGATCCGATTGGGCTGGAGGCTCCTCCTCTACGTCGTGCTGGTGGTCGCCGTGGCCGGCGTGTTGGGCGTGCTCCTGCCCGAAGGGGTCGCGTGGAGTGGACTGGCGGGGGTAGCGGCCGCGGTCGCCGCCGGCTCGGGCCTCCTGTGGCTGGACGGGAAGAGCGCCGGGGGGCTCGGCTTTCATCTCGCCCGTTCGGTGCCTCGGGAGGCCGCCACCGGACTGGCGCTGGGACTGGCTCTGGCGTTCTTTGTTGCCGGGGCCATGGCGGCGGCCGGCGCGGTACGTTGGGTGGGAGACGAGGGCACGGCCTGGGGGTGGCTCGTCGAGGGATTGGGCTTCGCCGGAGTGCTGGCTCTTCCCGCAGCAGCGGAGGAGGCTCTGCTTCGCGGGTATCCCTTGCAGGCGATATCCGAGGCGTGGGGGCCCGGCTGGGCGCTCGCAGCGACGTCGCTCGTGTTCGGCGCGGGACACCTGCTCAACCCCGGGGTGACCATGCTGGCCACGGCCAACGTGGTCGCGGCCGGTGTGTTCCTGGGCGTAGTCTACCTTCGGACCGGAAGCCTCTGGTGGGCCTCTGGAGCGCACCTGGGATGGAATTGGGGCACGGGGTACCTCGCCGATCTCCCGGTGAGCGGTCTCGAGATCGTGGATGCGCCCCTGGTGGCTGCCGTCACCCGGGGCCCGTCCTGGCTGGGCGGTGGACCCTTCGGTCCCGAGGGAAGCGTGCTGGCCACGCTGGGGTTCCTGGGGACCGCCGCCGCGTGCTGGTGGGGACGTTGGCCGCGTCCCGAAGCGGCAGCGCTGGCCCGAAGGCCTCTGGCCTTCCGGCTCGCTGCAGACGTTGACGAACCGACGTCCGGATCGACGTCGGACAACCCACAGGATCGTGGGACATGAGCATCGACCGGATCACGGTGGTGGGCGGGGGCACCATGGGGAACGGGATCGCCCACGTGGCCGCCCAGAACGGGAGGTCCGTGCGCCTGGTGGACGTCGCGCCGGAGATGCTGGACAGGGCGATGGCGACCATCAGGAAGAACCTCGATCGCCAGATGAAGAAGGGCCTCATCGATGAGGACGGCAAGGCCGCGGTGCTCGGCCGGATCGAGATCGGAAGCGATCTGGCCGCGGGCGTGGCGGATGCCCACCTCGTGGTGGAGGCCGTGCCGGAGAAGCTGGAGCTGAAGGAGCAGATCTTCGCCACCCTGGACGAAGCGGCGCCCGCGGACGCCATCCTCGCCACGAATACATCGTCCATCTCCATCACCCAGATCGCGTCGTTCACGGAGCGTCCCGAGGCAGTCATCGGGATGCACTTCATGAATCCGGTTCCGGTGATGAAGCTGGTCGAGGTGATCCGCGGGCTGGCTACCAGCGACGAGACCATGGCCACCGTCGTCGAGTTGGCCACGGAGCTCGGGAAGACTCCCGTGGAGGTGAACGACTTCCCCGGCTTCGTGTCGAACCGGGTCCTGCTTCCCATGATCAACGAAGCCGTGATGGCGCTGTTGGAGGGTGTGGCCGAGGTCGAGGCCATCGACACGGTCATGAAGCTCGGCATGAACCACCCGATGGGACCGCTGGCGCTGGCCGATCTCATCGGACTGGACACGTGCCTGAGCATCCTCGAGGTGCTGCATCGGGAGCTGGGGGATGACCGGTACCGTCCATCCCCGCTGCTGCGAAAGTACGTGGCAGCCGGTTGGCTGGGCCGCAAGTCCGGTCGAGGCTTCTACGACTACACGGGTTGATCCCATCGTGATGCCCACCGCCGAGCAGGTCGAGATCCGGGCCCTGGCCAGAGAATTCGCCGAGGGTGAGATCCGCCCCCGGTCGATGGCCTGGGACGAGGCCCGACGTCTGGACGACGAGGTCTTCGCCAAGCTTGGCGAGCTCGGCTTCCTGGGCATGCTCGTTTCGGAGGAGCACGGTGGGCTGGGCTTCGATCTGTCCACCTACCTGCTGGTGCTGGAGGAGCTGGCCAGGGGAGATGCCGCGGTAGCACTGTCGGTAGCCATCCACAGCGTGGTGTCATGGATGATCCTCCGACAC
Source organism: Gemmatimonadota bacterium (assembly GCA_037387345.1). GTDB lineage: Bacteria > Gemmatimonadota > Gemmatimonadetes > Longimicrobiales > Gaopeijiaceae > SZUA-318. The sequence continues at coordinate 257 of JARRLD010000342.1, read as the reverse complement.
GGAACCATGTCCCAGAGGGAGACGTGGGCAGAGCGCCTTGCGTCGGGAGACGCCCTAGGCGCCAGCCGCCGTCGGTTGCTTCTTCCGCTTCCGTCTCCAGGGCGGAGGCGTCGCTTCCGGCCGAGGGCTCCGACAGGGCGAAGGCGCCGAGGGCGTCTCCCGACGCCAGGCGCTCTGCCCACGTCTCCCTCTGGGACGCGGTTCCGTGTCGGAGGACCATCCACGACACCACGCTGTGGATGGCCACCGACAGCGCT
>JARRLD010000341.1:8320-16463 GCA_037387345.1 Gemmatimonadota bacterium | reverse complement strand
GACATGATCGGACGCCGATCCGGCCTCGATTCCTTCGACGCGACGCTCCACGCCGAATCCCGAACCCTCCTCGTCGGCCTCGACGTACGGCGCCCGAATGTCAGCCGCTACCTGACGGGGGCCCCCCACGGGTTGCAGGAGCTCGTCGCGTTCCATACGACGCCGTCGGATCCTGCAGCGCTGGCCAGCCTGCATGTGTTGGACGTCGCCGGTCGGCCAACCCGGTGCAGCTTCGTCCCGGTTGTCGAGATGCCGCTCGACGAAGCCGGAGCCGTGGATCTCTCCCGACTCGACGCGGTGTGTCGGAGCCGAAGCCCACAGGCGGTCCTGCCGCGCACGTCGGCCGAACGTACCGTCGCCGCCATATGGCAGGAGATCCTCGAGATCGATCGCATCGACATCGACGCCAACTTCTTCTCGCTGGGCGGGCAGTCCATCCTCCTCCTCCAGGTCCTCGAGCGGCTGGAGAAATCATTCGGACGTCGGATCGCCGTGGTGGATCTCTTCCGCTACCCCACCGTCCGCTCGCTCGCGGACTTCCTTGGGGGAAGCGGCGCCGAGAAACGCAGCTACGAGGAGGCTGCGGATCGCGCCCGGAAGCAACGAACGGCCCGACGGGCGAGGAGCCGCGCGCGGGGGCCAAGATGACCGAGAACCACGAACGCGAGGGACCGGACCCCACAGACGACGTCGCCATCATCGCCATGGCGGGGCGCTTCCCCCTGGCCCCCGACGTGGAGGCATTCTGGCGCAACCTCGTCGAGGGCCGGGAGTGCATTCGCCACTTCACGCGGGACGAGATGGTCGAGGCCGTGGGAGTCCCTGGAGCGGGCGGGGTATGATCCAAAGCGGTACCGGGGGCTGATAGGCGTCTATGCCGGCGTCGATGTGTCCTCCTACGCCGCTGGTCAGCTGCCCCTCTGGACCCATGACCTGGCCAGCCTTATCGGCACCGACAAGGACTACATGGCCAGTCGGGTGGCATACAAGCTGGACCTGCGCGGACCGGCCGTGATGATCCAGACGGCCTGCTCCACCTCTCTCGTGGCGGTGCATCACGCCTACCAGGCCCTCCTCAGCTACCAGTGCGACATTGCCCTGGCGGGGGGCGTCGGCATCGCCTTCCCACAGAAAGCCGGATACATCTACGAGGAAGGGGGCATTCTCTCTCCCGACGGCCATTGCCGCGCCTTCGATGCGAACGCGCGGGGCACGGTGGGGGGCGACGGATGTGGGATCGTGGTGCTCAAGCGCCTGGACGAAGCTCTCGCCGACGGCGACCACATCCACGCCGTCATCAAGGCCGCTGCGATCAACAACGACGGAGCCGACAAGATCGGCTTCACGGCTCCAAGCGTCACCGGTCAGGCCGACGTCATCGCCATGGCCCAGGAAATGGCCGGAGCCCACCCTGACACCATCGGCTACGTGGAAGCCCACGGCACGGGCACGCAGCTCGGCGACCCCATCGAGGTGGCGGCGCTGACCGAGGTCTTTCGGGTCAAGACGGACCGACGAGGGTACTGCGCCCTGGGCTCGGTGAAGTCGAACATGGGGCACATGAACAGCGCCGCCGGGGTGGGCGGCCTCATGAAGGCCGCTCTGTGTCTGGAGCAGGGGCTCATCCCGAAGAGCCTGCATTTCGACAAGCCCAACCCTGCGCTCGACCTCGATGCCTCCCCGTTCTACGTGCCCAGGGAGCTGACGCCCTGGCCCCGCGGTGACCAGCCCCGACGGGCGGCGGTCAGCTCCTTCGGCGTGGGCGGCACCAACGCTCACGCCATCCTGGAGGAGGCTCCGGCAGGGGAGCGTGGCGGCGATTCGCGAGGGGACCAGCTCGTCTTCCTGTCGGCCCGCTCCGCCGAGGCCCTGGATCAGGCGACCCAGGCCCTTCGGGGTCACCTGGAGTCCAACCCGGAGCTGCCGCTGGCCGACGTGGCCTTCACGCTCCTGGTCGGTCGCAGGCGCTTCCAACACCGGCGGATACTCACCTGCCGCGATACCGCGCACGCGGCCCAGGCCCTCGCTTCCCCGCCCGCGCCCATCCACGTCGAGGCATCCCGCCGCAGCGTCGTGTTCTTGTTCCCGGGCCAGGGCGCCCAGTACCCCGGGATGACCCGCGGTCTCTACGATCGGGAGCCGCTCTACCGCGCCATCGTGGACGAGCTGTGCACCTACGCCCAGGCCCGCATCGGTGTGGACCTGCGTGCGCTGATTCTCGGCGCCGGGCGCGACGCGGCGGCGCTGAACCAGACAGCCCATACCCAGCCGGCCCTGTTCGTGGTGGAGTACGCACTCGCCCGGCTCCTCGACGCCTGGGGCGTGCGGCCGGACGCGATGATCGGTCACAGCGTGGGCGAATACGTCGCGGCGTGCGTCGCCGGAGTCATGACCGCCGAGCAGGCCCTGGATCTTCTGGCCGCTCGGGGCCGGCTCATCCAGGAGATGCCGCCCGGCGGAATGCTGGCCGTCTCACTGGGCGAAGACGAGGCCGCCTCGACACCGGGCCTGAGCGTGGCCGCCCTCAACGCACCTGACGTGACCGTGCTCTCAGGCCCGTTGGAAGCCGTCGATGAGGCGGCGAGTTCGTTCGGGAAGCGGGGCGTGGCATGCACGCGCCTCCACACCTCGCACGCATTCCACTCCACGATGATGGAGCCGATGCTGGAGCGGTTCCGTGGGGAAGTCGAGAGCCTGGAGCTCCTGCCCCCTCGGCTTCCCTTCGTCTCCAACGTGACCGGGGTCTGGATCACCGACACCGATGCCACCGACCCGGATTACTGGGTCCAGCACATCCGGCGCCCCGTTCGCTTCTCCGAGGGCGTTCGGATGCTGCTGGCCGAGCCCGACCCCCTGTTCCTCGAGGTCGGGCCGGGGCGAAACCTCAGCGGCCTCGTGGTCAAGCAGGCCCCCGAGCTGCGGGGCCGGGTGCTCACCACGGTACGTCATCCGCAGGTGGACGCCGACGATGCCACCGTGATGGTCGAATGCCTGGGGCGGCTTCACGCGGAAGGGGCAGAAGTGGATTGGGAGGCGTTCTACGACGGGGAGCGTCGCCGGCGGGTGCCGCTGCCCACCTACCCCTTCCAACGGGAGCGGTACTGGGAGGACCGGACCGCGCTCCGTCAGGAGCTCGCACCCACCCTCCCGGTCGATTCCCGACCTGAGGACTGGGTGTGGGCACCGACCTGGCAGCGAGCCCCCGTCCCCTCGGCTCCCAGGACCGCGGCGGGCGGTGCCCTGCTGGTGTTGGACGGCGACGACCCCGTCGTCGGAGCCGCCGTCGCGGAAATCGCTCGAGGACGGGAAAGGGTTCTGAAGGTCGTGCCCGGGTGCGAATTGCGACAGAGGGACGACGGCCGGTTCGAGGTCGACCCCCAGCGACGGGAGCACTGGGAAGAGCTCCTGAAGCAGGTGCCGCCCGAGGAGCACCTCATGGTGCTCGACCTCTGGGGCCTCCAGGACGGTGGCACGTTCGAGGAAGCACAAGACCGCAGCCTCTACCCGGTGCTGCGCCTCGGCCAGGTGATGGGCGGACGGGGGACCGAGATCCTCGTGGCAGCTCGCGGGACCGCAGATGTCACGGGCAGCGAGCCCCTGCGTCCGGAAGCATGGCCTGTCCGGGCCGCCGCACGGATCCTCCCTCAGGAGCTCCCCGGCCTTCGCTGCCGCGTCGTGGACACCCTCGACGACGGAGATCTCTCGGCCGCGCTCGTGGCCGAATCAGGCTGCGACGGACCGCCCCACGTCGCGTACCGCAACGGACAGCGGTGGATCGAGGCCTTTTCGCCTGCGGGGTCCGTCCTGCCGGCCGAGGGCGGCGCTCTGCGTGAGGAGGGAGTCTATCTCGTCACCGGGGGCCTGGGGAGAATCGGGTTGGATCTGGCCGAGCGCCTGGCCCCCGAGGTCCGCGGCCTCGTCCTCACGAGTCGTTCGGGCCTGGTGGCCCGCGAGGAGTGGGATGGATGGCTCTCGAGTCACCGGGACGACGACGCCCAGAGCCGGCGCATTCGGCGGATCCGGACCATGGAGGACGCCGGGGCGGAGGTGGAGGTACTGAGCGCCGACGTGGCGGACCCGGAGCGGATGCGCTACGTCCTCGCGCGCATCGAGGAACGGTTCGGGCGGCTTGACGGGGTGATCCACGCAGCAGGTTTGCCCGGAGGTCAGGCGTTTCGGGCCGCCGTCGATACCGACCCGAGCCACTTCGAGGCTCACTTCCGCGCCAAGGTGCGGGGCGCGGAGGTGCTGGCCCAGCTTCTGCCCGGGGATCTCGATTTCGTGCTCCTCCTGTCGTCGCTGTCGACAGCCGTCGGCGGCGCAGGCCTTCTGGCCTACGCGGCAGCCAACCACTACCTGGACGCTCTGGCCAGCGCGCGCGGTGCCCCATGGATCTCCGTGGGCCTGGATGCCTGGGGACGGGCCTCCGACGACGCCTCGTCCGCGTTCGGCCTTCCCTCGACCGAGGGGGTGGGGATCCTCGAGCGGGTTCTGGCCCGCCCCGACACGCGGAGATGGTTGGTCTCCACCGTGCCCCTACGGCGTCGCATGACCGACGCGGCCAGGGCACGACCCGCCCGCGAGCACATCGCTTCCGGCGCCGCTCCCGAGCGACATCCCCGTCCCGAGCTGGGCACGGCGTATGTGGCCCCTCGCGACGAAGACGAAGAGATCGTGGCCTCGATCTGGGAGGAGGTTCTGGGCATCGACGGAATCGGAGTAGACGACAGCTTCTTCAAGCTGGGCGGGGATTCCCTGATGGCCATCCAGATCGGAACGCGCCTCCGCGACTCCCTGGACGTCGAGGTTCCCATCAACGAGCTGTTTCAGGACCCGACCGTGGCGGGCGTGGCCCGCGCGGTGGGCGCGGCTCGTTCGGGAGCGACCTCGTCCGACGAAGGTCTTGCCGATACCCTGGCCATGGTGGAATCCATGTCCGATGAGGAAGTCAGGCGCATGCTGGCCAAGCTGGAGGGGGACCGATGACGCGCTGCCCAACGACGGGCACCAGGCGATGAGCGGCCTGGATCGACGCGTGGCCCGGCTCTCGCCCGAGCGGCGTCGGCTGCTCGAGCGGCTGGTTCCACCCGGAGCCGTCGCTGAGGATCCCTCCTCCCTCTCGGAGGAGATGCCCATCGACACGACGCAGTTCGACTTCGAGGGGGACAAGCTGCGTGACCAGGATCAGGTGCGACGCTTCTACGAAGCGGTCAGCACCCAGCTGGACGCGGGCCCCTTCGCCGAGCACGCGAAGTTCCTCAACTACGGTTATGTGGCGAACGACAATCCTCAGCACGCGCGCTTCCGTCCCTCATGCTCCGGGTTTATGGCGGCATCTCCGATGAGCTCCAGGGGGGGACGTCAGCGGTCCTGCGCAGCCATTTCAGTCCGCGACGCGTGGTGGGCCTCGACCTCGCTCGCACCGCTGTTGCATTCTGCCATCGAACCCAGCGGGGGGCGGACGCGTGCTTTCTGGTCGCGAGCGCAGAGGACCTTCCATTCGCGGAATCGAGCTTCGATTTCGTGACCAACGTGGAGTCGTCCCACTGTTACGAACGGATCAACGACTTCTTCGTCGCTGTCCACAGCGTGTTACGCGACGGCGGCTGCTTCCTGTATACCGACCTCATCGAGGAGGCCCACATCGAGGTCCGCGAGATCTTTCTTCAGAGCCTGGGGTTCGAGCGGGAGCGCAAGCAGGACATCACCAGCAATGTGCTGCTATCGTGCGACGAGACCGCCACCGCCCATGCGCGAGCCTTTCACGACAGGAATGATCCGTCCCTCATCGAGAGCTTTCTCGGCGTGCCGAGCTCGGCTCTCTACGACGCCATGAAGGATGGTCGCCAGCGCTACCTGATGTATCGGTGGCGCAAGGGCGACCCCGGTGAGCCCGGAGACACGACGTGACCGATGATGTCCGAGGTGCCGACGGAGAAGAAGGGGCCAAGGGTCCCCCATCCGATCGCGAGCGTCTGAAGGAGCTCCTTCGGAAGCGCGAGGAGGCCCAGGGCGATCCAGGCCCAGGCGGTGAAGCGAAAGACGCCGGTCCCGGCGCTGACGACACGTCTCCAGGTTGGACGCCCCTGGTGCCGATCCAGCCCCTCGGATCCGAGCCGCCGTTCTTCATCGTCCACGCGATTCTCGGCTCGGTCTTTCCCTACCATCGTCTGGCTCTGGAGCTGGGTACCGGGAGACCGGTGTTCGGCCTGCAGTCTCGGGGGCTGGACGGCCGCCAGCCTCCTGTCGAGACCATCCCTGAGATGGCCCGGGTGTACGTCGAGGCTCTGCGCAGCGTACAACGCACCGGCCCGTACCACCTGGGCGGCTATTCCATGGGTGGATGGATCGCCTACGAGATGGCCCAGCAGCTACGACAGGGCGGAGACGTTGTGGGGATGTTGGCTGCGCTCGGCACACCAGCACCGCTCGGCGGAGAGGCCCCCGGCGCCGACTATTGGCGCTGGGGTGCGCGCTACGCGGAAGACTTCTTCCGGCTCTGGCGCAACAGCGCCCTGGCCGACAGCCCGGAGCTTCAGGGCTTGTTCTTCGGGCAGCAGGGCTTCCCCGGCGCCGCGCCCTCTGGTGCCGCCGCCGACCCGACTCGGGGCTACCCGGGGGAAGCGCCCTTCCCCGGCGTCGGGTTTCCTCCCACGGGTCCCGCCTACCGCGTCGCGACGACCAACACCCTGGCTCAGCTCCTCTACGTGGCCGAGCCCTACGAGGGAGGCGTCGACGTATTCCTCACCACGGAGCAGACGACCCTGTACGAGGGCGACCCCACGATGGGTTGGCGGAATCTGTGCCGCGGTACCATAGCCGTACATCATGTTCACGGGAATCACCTGAACCTGTTCCATGAGCCGCAGGTCCAGGAGCTCGCGAAAGTCCTCGCGCAGCGATTGGACGAAGTCGAAACCGAGGGAGGGGGAAATGGCCAAGGTTGACCTCAACAAGAAGCAATGGCGGATCCTGAGCATCGACGGCGGAGGGATCTACGGCTACACTGCTGCGCTGTGGTTGCGCGAAATGTGCGAACGGGACCCTGACTTCCTGGCGGGGGACAGCGTCGACGTCTTCACGGGGTGCTCATCCGGAGCCGTGAACTCGCTCTTGCTGGCCTCGGAAGAGAACCCCAGGGATGCGATTCTCGAGGGCAAGCTCGAAGACTTCTGGCAGCAACCGGGTACGTTCACCAACTCGGACCCCGTCCGGAACCTGCTGAGCTATTACGGGCTCACCGGATGGTACGGTGAGCGGGACTTTCTGGACCTGCTCGAGAGCGCTTTCGGCCAGAAGACGCTCGGCGACCTCCCCCACAAGGTCTTCATCAGCTGCTTCGACTGGCACGGCCTCGGTCACGGGCCGACCTTCGGGCGGTCGGCGGTGAACCCGTTCACCTTCCCCCGGGGCGATACGGGCAGTCCGGACCGGTGCTGGGAGCCCTATTTCTTCAACAACTTCGTTCCCGAATGGACGGATAATGACGATCGCGGCACCCGGGTGGTGGACGTCGGCTACGCCGCGGCCACCCCTCCCGGCTTCCGAGCCATGCGAGGCGGTGTCGGGGACGGCGCGAGCTTCAACGCCAATCCCTCGGCCGACGCGCTCTCGGCCCTGCTCGTCTACGCTCGGTCCCACGCTCCCGACAAACATCCCGACGACGTGTGTGCCGCGGTTCTACCCCGGACGACGCTGCTGTCGTTGGGCGACGGCTCTCGCCAGCCACATTCGTGGTGGGCGGCAGGCGACTTCGGCTTCATGAGCTTCAGTGCATTGCCGACCAACCTGCGGAGCGGCGCTCTCTTCCCCCCGACGTTCTATTCGGCCCTCCAGCCCGCCAGCGAGAACTCGGATCACATCGTCAGAGGCTTCCTGGGCGACCGGTATTACAGGCTGAACCCCGGGGTCATGGCTCTGCCCACGCTCATGGCGGCCTTCGTAGCCAAGTGGCGTCCGTGTCGGGACTGGATCCTGAATCACATCCGGGCCGGTGTCCGGCATGAAGACTCCGTCAAAGCCGTAGAAGGGGCTCTGGAGTTCATCACCGCGGGCCCCTGGAAGTAAGGCCGGCACGATAGGATCCCCGAGAACGAGACCATGCGAGCGATTCCCGGCTTTCAACTCTCCGAGACCCTCCACG
>JARRLD010000341.1:3687-8314 GCA_037387345.1 Gemmatimonadota bacterium | reverse complement strand
GAGACCATGCGAGCGATTCCCGGCTTTCAGCTCTCCGAGACCCTCCACGCGAGCCCGAACTCGCTCGTGTTCAGAGGTCATTCCGAATCGGACGGTCGACCTGTCGTCGTCAAGGTGTGCGCCGAGGACGATCCGTCCGCTCGGGCTTCCGCCCGTCTCGAACGCGAGTACGAGCTCGGGCGGAGCGTGCACGGCACCGAGGAGATCGTGGAGTACCTCGATCTCGTTCCCCTCGAGTCCTCGGTCGCGCTGGTCCTGGAGGACTTCGGCGGTCGATCCGCGGAGGTCCTCCTCGCAGATGGCCCGTTCGACGTGGCGGTCGCCGTCGACGTAGGGCTCCAGATCACCCGGGCGCTGGGAGCCCTCCACACGGCGGGCATCGTTCACAGGAACGTTGCGCCCTCGAACGTCATCTATGAGCCGGACAGCGGCCGGGCGAAGCTCGGTGACCTGGGCATCGCCCTGCGGATACCACGGTCTCAGCAGGAGGCCTGCAGCCCTTCCCATCTGGAAGGCACCCTGGCCTACATCGCGCCCGCCGGCGACGACCCCATGGCCCTGGTTCATGCCCACGTGGCCATCGAGCCTTCACGGCTGCACGAGATATGCCCGGGGGTGCCTGAAAGCCTGTCCATGCTGGTCGCGAAACTCATGGCCAAGAGCGCTGAACGTCGGTACCAGAGCGCCCGCGGCCTGGAGGACGACCTGGCTCGCTGCGCTGCGCTCCTTTCGGATTCCGGGGACGTGGAGATCTTCGAGCTCGGAGCCAGCGACGTTCCCACCACCCTCTGTGTCTCGCAGGAGCTCTACGGTCGGGAGGACGAGATCGAGGCGCTGTTGGGCGTCTTCACCAGGGTGGCCGACGGTGGCTGCGAGCTTCTCCTCGTCAGAGGCCAGCCCGGGATCGGCAAGTCCGTGCTGGTCCACGAGGTTCAGCGGCCCATCGTCGAACGCCGCGGCTACTTCGGCCAGGGCAAGTTCGACCAGCTCGAGATGGCTCTCCCGCTCTCGGCGGTCAAGCAGGCCCTCGGGGACCTCGTGCGTCAGGTCCTGACGGAGAGCGAGCAAAGCCTTGCCGATTGGGGACGCCGCCTTCGCGACGCTCTGGGTGACGAGGCGCGGGTGCTTGTGGAGCAGCTTCCCGAGCTTCACCACGTGATCGGTCACCAACCGGAGGTCATCGAGCTCGGCCCCAGGGAAGCCCAGGAGAGGTTCGACCGTTTGCTTCTGAGCTTTCTCCACGAGTTCGCCACGGCGGAGCACCCCCTGGTGCTGTTCATCGACGATCTTCAGTGGGTCGACGCGGCCTCGCTGCGCCTGCTCCAACAGCTGGTCACGCACCAGGGAAGCCACCACCTGTTGGTCATCGGGTCCTACCGGGATACGGAGGTGGGGACCTCCCATCCGCTGAGCCTGGCCCTGGCGACGCTGGAGGAGGGCGGTGCGAACATCACGGCCATCGACCTGGGTCCCCTGTCGGAGGCCGACGTCGAGGCGCTGGTCGCCGATTCCATCGACTGCGAAGCGGCCGTCGCCGAGCCCCTGAGCGCGCTGGTCCACCAGAAGGCCGGTGGGAATCCCTTCTTCGTGACCCAGCTCCTCCAGTCCCTCTATGACGACGGCCTGTTGACCTTCTCTCCCCGGGAGGGCCGTTGGGTCTGGGACATGGACCGCATCCGTGCCCTGGAGGTCGTCGGCAACGCCGTGGAGCTCATGGTGGCCAAGATCCTCCGGTACGACGAAGCGGCGCAACGGCAGTTGAGGTTGGGAAGCTCTCTGGGCGGCACGTTCGACCTCGAAACCCTGGCCATCATCAGCGACCTTCCCCCTCGAGAAGCTGCCCAGGCCTTGTGGGAGCCTCTCCGCGACGGCCTGGTCCTGCCCCTGGACAACGCCTACAGGTACTACCAGTGGGGTCACCGCGAACACGAGTCGCCGCCGCCGGCCGTGGAGGTGCGGTATGCGTTCGCCCACGACCGGATCCAGGAGGCGGCATACTCCCAGATCCCCGAAGCAGATCGTCCCGAGGTACACCTGCGGATCGGGCGCTTGCTTCTCGAACGGGCCTCCGAGGAGGCCCGGGGTGGGCGCGTCTTCGATCTGGCCAACCACTTCAACGCCGGCCTGGAGCTGCTCGCCGACCCGGCCGAGCGCTTGAAGGTCGCCGAGCTGAACCTGGCGGCCGCCCGGGAGGCACGCACCGCCACCGCGTATGCCGAAGCCCGCGATTATGTCATCCACGGCATCGACCTGCTTCCCGCCGACGCGTGGGACGAGCACTACGACCTGACGTTCGCGCTGCATCGGGAGCGTGTGGACTGCGAATTCCTCTCCGGAGATCTGGAGACCGCCGAAGCCGTATTTGCCGATGTCTCCCGAAAGGCCCGGACCCGGGAGCACGTCGGGGACATCTACCAGCTGATGATCCGCATCTGCCACACGGCGGATGAGCACGCCCGAGGTCTGGCCCTGGGCCAGGAGTGCCTCGAGCTCTTCGACGTGGATCTCCCCAACGACCCCGACGCCGCCCAGGCCGTGATGGCCGAGGAGAACGAACGGATCGCGGCCCTCCTGGGGGATCGGGACGTGGGTTCCTTCATCGACCACCGGTTGGTTGAGGACCCGGACATGGAGATATGCCTGGGCTTGCTCCACGAAACCTGGACGTGCGCCGTGATGTCGGGCGATTTCCAGCAGTGGACGCTGACGGCTCTGAAGATCGTGCGCCTTTCCCTCGAGCACGGCCACTGCAAGTTCAGCCCGTGCGGCTACGTGGCCCATGCCGCCGTGTTGGCCCTGACCGGGGATCACCTCAGGGCGCGGGACTACGGGGAGCTCGCGGTGGCCCTCTGCCACAAGTTCGAGGACCCGTTCATCATCCCCAAGGTGCACAACACGTACGCCAACTTCACGAACCACCTGGTCCACCACATCGAGTCCAACGTGACGCTGTACGAGGAGTCGTATCGCAACTGTCTGTTGTCCGGGGATCGCTGGTGGGGATCGTGGGCCGTGGGGTTCGTTCGCATCGGGAAGCTCCTCAAGGGGGATCCCGTGCCCGACGTGCTCGAAACGGCACGCCGTTTCCACGACTACATCGCGAGCTCCGGGTACACCCCGCTGGCTCTCATGTCCGAAGCCGACGTCCACGTGGCCATGAACCTGCTCGGCCTCACCGACAGCCCTTCGACGCTGAGCGCGGGCGAGTACCGCGAAGAATCAGCGATCGCGGACCTGCGGGCGATCGAGTTCGGCTATGGTCTCTACTACCTCCATCTCAACAAAGCCTGGATCCACCTCCTCAACCGGGAGATCCCCGCGGCCTGGGATGCGATCCGCAGGGCCGAGGAAACCCGTGACGCCATCCCCGGCACCATGGGCTATCCGGACTGGTTCTTCTACGACACCCTGATTCGCGCGGCCCACCACGGCGAGCTCGAGGTCGAGGCACAGCAGGGCTCCATCGAGGCCATGGACGCGGACATCGAGCAGATGAGGGCCTGGGAGAAGCTGTGCGCGGCAAACTTCCAGCACCGTCGAGCGTTGATGGAGGCCGAGAGGCGACGGATCATGGGTGAGGGAGACCTGGGTGGCTACGAGGAGGCCATCGCCGCCGCTCGCGAGAATCGCTTCCTCCATCATGAGGCCCTCGCCAACGAGCTCGCCGGACGCTTCTGCCTGGAGCGGGGGTGGACCCTTGCCGGCATGGCCTACCTGCGGCGGGCGCACCGGCGCTATGCACGCTGGGGCGGAGCGGTGAAGGTGGTGAAGCTGTCCCAGGAATTTCCGGGCATCGAAGGCGCACCTCGACCCACCGTGGCGACGGACACGACTGCCACGTCCCACGACATGGAGCTCGGGCGCCTAGATATCGGGACGGTGATGAAGGCGGCGCAGGCGATATCAGGCGAGCTTGTCCTGTCCCGGCTCCTGGCCCGGCTGCTGGAGATCTGCGTCGAAAACGCCGGTGCCCAGAAGGGCATCCTGCTTGTGCAGCACGACGGGGAGCTTTTCATCGAGGCACAGACCGGGGTCGATGCCGAGACGGAGCTGCCCCATACGCCCCTGGCGGATTCCGCCGACCTCCCGACACGGGTGGTCCAGTACGTTCAGCGCACGCGCGGGACCGTCGTCCTGGCGGATGCCGCGGCCTCGGAGCTCTACGGTCAAGACCCCTATATCGACCGAAACGGAGTCTGCTCGATCCTTTGCGTCCCGGTGCGGTTGAGGGAGGGACGCCTCGCCATCCTGTATCTGGAGAACGACCTGACCACGGGTGTCTTCACACCCGAGCGCGTCGAGCTTCTGCAGATGCTCGCCGCCCAGGCGGCCACCTCCCTGGAGAATGCCCAGCTCTACGACACCCTGGAGCAGAAGGTGGCCGATCGCACCCGGGAGCTGGCGGAAAAGAACGAGGTGCTCCAGGAGAAGAACCAGCAGATCATCCTGCAGCAGACCATGCTGATACAGTCGGAGAAGATGGCTTCTCTGGGACAGCTCGTGGCCGGGGTGGCCCACGAGATCAACAACCCCATCAACTTCATCTCCGGAGGCCTGCCATCGCTCGAGCGAGACCTGAACAAGCTCGTGGATCTCACCCCGGAGGCATCCAAGGACGAGCGGCTCA
>JARRLD010000341.1:0-3652 GCA_037387345.1 Gemmatimonadota bacterium | reverse complement strand
GGACCGCGGAGATCGTGCGCGACCTGCGCAGCTTTTCGCGCCTGGACGAAGCCGATTTCAAGATGGCGGATGTCCATGAAGCCCTCAACGCGACCCTGACGCTGCTGAGCAGCAGGTTGAGGGACCGTGTCGAGGTCATCAAGGACTACGGGGAGCTCCCCTTGATCGAGTGCGCCATCGGACAGATCAACCAGGTGCTGATGAACATCCTGACCAACGCCATCCAGGCAATGGGAGATTCGGGCACGTTGACGATCCGCACACAGCTACTCGAAGGAGCGCGAATCCAGATTGCCGTGAGGGACACGGGGCCGGGCATCGACGAGAGCGTCCGGGCACGGATCTTCGACCCGTTCTTCACCACCAAGCCAACGGGGGAAGGCACGGGTCTCGGACTGTCCATCAGCCACGGCATCATCGAGAGGCACGGGGGCGAGATCGAGGTTCATAGCGAACCGGGCCAGGGTAGCGAGTTCGTCGTCACCCTGCCCGTCCGAGCAGAGCCGCCGGAGGGTGAGGAATGACGCCGGGGACCCCGGATCTGAAACCCGTCCTGTACGTCGACGACGAGGAGAACAACCTCACCGTCTTCGAGGCGGCGTTCGAGGACCTCTACGATGTTCACACCGCGATCAGTGGGTCGGACGCGCTGAAGGTCCTGGCCGAGCGGACCATTCACGTCCTGGTCACCGACATGCGCATGCCCGGCATGAACGGCGTGGAGCTTCTCGAGCGTGTGCTGGTGGATCATCCGGAGGTGATCCGCATCGTGCTTACCGGATATACGGACGTCGATTCCATCATCGGGGCCATCAACCAGGGTCAGGTGCACCAGTACGTCACCAAGCCCTGGGACGAGCGGGAACTGAAGATGATCATCGACAGGAGCCTGGAGCGTTATGCTGCCGCACAGAAGCAGGTCCAGCTCACCGCCGAGCTGGACGCGGCACTCCGCTCCGAGGAGGCCATCCGTCAGGTCTTCCAGCGGTTCGTGCCGCCCGAGGTGAGCGACGAGCTCCTGCAGGACGTGGCCTCGGAGGGGCTGGGGACAGGGGCGGAGGCCCGGGAGGTCACGCTCCTCCTCGCCGACATCCGGGGCTTCACCAACCTGTGCTCCTCTCACCCTCCGCCGTTGATCCTGGACCTGCTCAACGAGTACTTCGCGCGCATGACGGCCATCATCGATCAGAACTCCGGAGCCGTGAACCAGTTTCTCGGGGACGCCATCCTGGCCGTGTTCGGAGCGCCCATGGAGGTCGTTGACAGCACTCGGTGTGCCATCCGCGCCGCGCTTCAGATGGTAGAAGCCCTCGAGCAGTTCAACGAGCGGGCTCGGGAGCTCGTCGGGCAGCCTCTTCGGATCGGGATCGGTCTACAGCGGGGCGTGGCTTCACTCGGCGTGGTCGCCGCACAGGACCGGTCCTTCTACTGCGCCGCGGGTGTGCCGATCTACGAAGTCATGGACGTTGAGAGCCACACTCGGCAGCACCACGACTCGGTCATCATCACCGAGGACGTGCGGGCCGCAGCCGGCGATGGATTGGAGGCCGTGCCGTGTGACGACGTCCGCTTCGGCGATGCGGACGACGCGGTGCCGTTGTACCGGGTGAGCGGGTTGAGGTGACGATGAGCGAACAGCGACGTCCGCCGGTACTCTATGTCGACGACGAACAGTCGAACCTCACCGTGTTCCAGGCTGCCTACGAGGACGAGTACGAGGTCTCGACCGCGGTGAGCGCACGGGAGGCCCTCCACGTGCTGAAGGAGCGCCCCATCGAGGTCATCGTCACCGACCAGCGGATGCCGCAGATGACGGGTGTCCAGTTCCTGGAGGCCGTATCGCCGACCTACCCCGATGTCGTCAAGATCATCCTGACCGGCTTCACCGACGTCGAGGCGATCATCCGGGCCATCAACACGGGGCGCGTTCACCAGTACGTGACCAAGCCTTTCGACATCGCCGCCATGGGGGTCATTCTCGACCGGGCCCTGGAGCTGCGGGAAATGCAGATGCGCAACCGAGAGCTGGTGACTCGCCTGGAGAAGGCTGCTGCCCAGGCACGGGCGGTGCGCGAGGCATTCCAGCGCCACGTGCCCGAGCCTGTCGTCGCCGACATGTTGGCCGACGGCGGCCGGTCGGGTATCATGGCCGGTGACGCCCGTCTCGTCGCCGTGATGTTCTGCCGGATCCACGCCTTCCGGAAGCTGTGCGCTCGAGCCGACCCCGAGAGCCTCGTGGGATTCCTCAGCGCCTATGTCCAGGTCATCAACGGTGCCGTCATGCGAAACGCGGGACTGGTCTCCGAGATGATCAACGACGAGGTGATGTCGGTCTTCGGTGCGCCCATCTCGTCTCTGGAAAACGAGCAGAACGCGGTTCAGGCGGCTCGTGAGATCGTCGGCTCCCTGGATCAGCTGAACGAAGCCGCCGCCGTTCCCCTGCTCGGCGATCCCGTGCGCCTGGGCATCGGTATCGATCGCGGCGAGGTCATCGCCGGCAACATCGGCTCGATCGCGCGAATGAAATACGGTGCGGTGGGTGACACGGTGAACGTGGCCTCGCGCATCCAGCAGCAGACGTCCGGCGACCGGAACGAGATCATCATCAGCGGATCCGTGAAGGAATGGCTGGAGCCCCACATCGGCCTGGAGAACATCGGGCCGACCGAGCTGCGAGGCCGATCCGGCGCGGTCGATCTGTACCGCGTGCAGGTGTAGCCCCATCGGGTTGGGCCCCTTCGGAACATGTGCTGGGGAAGCAGGGGGGCGGCTCTCGCGGCACGTGTTCGATCCGCACGCTCAACCGAAGGAGGTCAAGCCTGAGCATCGTTCTCGCATGGACCGCCGGCGAGCTCGCAGCCGGCATAGGGGGTCCTCCGGTCGGAATGGACCGAGACGAGATCGCCCGTTCGGTTTCGGACCTGACCTTCGTCGACCTCTTCCCTGGCAGCACAGTCGTGGGTGTGCCACCCGCCGTCGCGGCGACGGAGCCACTCTACCCGGAAGAAGCCTCGTCCGTCGCCGGGGCCGTGGAGAAGCGGCGACTCGAGTTCACCCTGGGTCGTGCGTGCGGGCGCGCTGCTCTCCTCCATCTCGGTGCGTCCGCAGGTCCTATCGCGGTGAGCCCGGAACGGGCCCCGGTGTGGCCGGAAGACGTGGTCGGGTCGATCACACACCGTAGCCGCATCGTGGCCGCGGCGGTCGCCTGGCAGAGCCAGTTCGCGGGCATCGGACTGGACGTCGAGGCTGCCGGCCAGCTCTCTCCCAGCGTGACGCGCCGCGTATGTACGGCTGCCGAGCTCGATTGGATATCCTCCCACCCGGAGCCCGCCGGAGCGTGCTGGGGAACGGTGATCTTCTCCGCCAAGGAAGCCCTGTACAAGGCGGTCTTTCCGCTTACGCTGCGGTGGCTGGGCTTTTCGGATGTGCAGATTCACCTGGAGCCAGACCGCCGTCGAGTCGCCGCCCGATTCGTGGGAGAATCCGCGGGTCGTCTCTCATCCCTGGGAGAGCTATCGGGCACGTTCGCCATTCGGGACGGATTGGTGATCGCGGCCCTGACGCTGCGGCGGTTGGGGCCACGGCCAGCCTGACCGGGAATTCAGGGTCATTGGTGAGACCCGGAGCCTTACGGGCCGCAGTCAATCGGCGG
>JARRLD010000340.1:0-4876 GCA_037387345.1 Gemmatimonadota bacterium | reverse complement strand
CCGCCACGGGCCTCACATCCCTGGCGGACCCCCTGGCGCGTTGCTCCGGCGGGGGCGGGGAACGGAGTCGGCCCGCGAGGCGCGTGGAGCCTCCCGTATCCCCCGTGCGGCCGGAGTCGCCATCGCGGTCGAGGCAAAACGGCCGTCGGGCTCCAGCGTGGGCTGAAGCACCGAACCACCGAGCCGGATTCCGAGCTGCAGCGGGCTTCCCGCTTCCCGGAGGCGTGACACCACGGCCGAGGACATCCCCGTGCGGCGTAGCGAGATGGACGCCAGCTCGTCTGCCG
This sequence comes from Gemmatimonadota bacterium, assembly GCA_037387345.1. Taxonomy (GTDB): domain Bacteria; phylum Gemmatimonadota; class Gemmatimonadetes; order Longimicrobiales; family Gaopeijiaceae; genus SZUA-318. The sequence continues at coordinate 4,589 of JARRLD010000340.1, read as the reverse complement.
GGATGGAGAGGCTCAGGCCCAGGTCCACCCGGCCCGCCAAGTCGATGGAGCCCGTCGCCCGCATCTGGCCCAGCTCGCTCTCCAGCGCGCTGTCCCGGAGGTAGAAGGCCCCGTCCCGGATCTCGAAGGGTGCGACCCAGGCGGTGAATTCCGGTCCCTCCCACGCGTCCTGCTCCAGGAAGTCAGCGACGGTGGCCGTCAAGGGGTTCGTGTCCAGCCCTCCATTCCGCACCAGCAGTCTTCCGCTCCCCTCGAGAGACCCGGTGGACGGAAGGAGAAGGGAGTCGGTGGTGCCGGACACGTCCAGATCCAGATAGAGCGTGCCCTGTACAGTCTGTCCGAGGGGCGTCAGGGCGGACGCGAAGGCGGGGCCCTCCACGCCTTCCGCCTCCAGGACGAGCCGGAAGGGCTCCTCCGCGTCCGGGCCCAACCCGAGGGTCAAGCCTATCCAGACCGTACCCCCCCACACGCCCATCTCCAGGTCGTCGACGGTGAGCGATTCCCTGGCCAGCTCCACACGTCCGCTCACCTGCTCCAGGTGGTAGACGCCGTACTCCAGGGTGTCCAGCTGCAGCTCCATCGCTCCGATCACCGGTAGGGAGCCGGGTCGGGACAGGCCGCGCGCGCGGGCCAGCTCGGCCGGCGCCTGCCCGATCAGCCGGCGGCCGCCGACGTGAGCGAAGGCGATCTGGCTGTAGGTGGGTCGACTCGACCCTCCTCCGGGCCGGAGGATCCGGTCCAGCCGAAGACGAGGAGCGTGGACCTCCACCTCCATCTCGGGAAGCTTCTCGTCCGAAGGGTTCAAGAGCGAAGCAAGCGCCCGGACCGTACCGGAGGTGGATATGGGATCCTCCCCCAGGAGCAAGGTCACGTCGGCCCAGCTGGCCTGGGTCTCGCGCAAGCTCAGCTCGGCCCGGGGGACATAGATGGACTCGTGCAACTCTGGATGCTCGGCCCGGACCCCAACGGCGGTGATTCGTCCGTCCACATGGAGCCCATCCTCCACCGCGGCAGATCGGCTGATCGCGACGTCGATATCGGCGTTGCCGGAGAGACCGACGTCCGGAGGCAGCATCCCGAGGGCCTGCAGGTTCCCGAGAACCGGGTGAGCGTCGACCTGCAGCGTCATGTGCGGGTCTCCGTTCCTGGCCTCTCCTTCCACCGTGAAGGACCCCCCGAGGAAGGCGCCGGCGAAGGAGGCGATCTCCGCACGATCCTCCAGGATCTCCATCTCCCCGGTGAGGTTCTGCACCAGCGAGACGCCACCCTCACTCAGTCCCACGCGGTCCAGCGCCACGGTTCCCTCCGCGGCAGGCCTCTGCTCCGGGTCGAGGTTGCCCCGCACGGTGAGGTCCAGGCTCAGGTGGCCCTGCGCATCGGAGGGCAGCCAGCCGCGCAGGCTCTCGGGGAAGACTGCCAGCACGTCCCAGGTCGCGATGCTGTCAGCCACCAGGTGCGCATCGACCCACCTGCTCGTGTTGCGGAGAGAGTCCACCTGGCCGGTGAAGGCGATGGCGGCGTCGGCGAAGCTCACCTGGCCGCGTGCCACATGGACCCGGTGGAACAGGGAATCGCTCACCGCCTCCATGCGCACCGACGGCCCCACGGTGCGCACGTCGCGCTCGCCGAGGGCGGGGCGGCGGATCAGGAGAGAGTCGGTGTCGGCCGTCGTCGTGAGCCGCCAGCCACCCTCCTGTCCCGCGGGCCGAAGCTCCGTCGTCCCCGAAAGGCCGAAGACGGTCAGGCGCTTACCCTGAGGCTGATGGAGGACCGTCACCTGGCCTCCCGACATCCTCACCTCACGGATCTCCACGGAGAAGGGCGCTTCGGGGCTACCCTCGGGCGCGTCCCGGGACTCCGGGACCAGGTCTCCGTAGTTGGACCGACCCTCGGCGTCTACGGCCAGATGGAGAATGGGCTCGTGGATGTCGATCCGTGTGACCCGGACCGTTCCCGTGAGGAGCGGCAGCAGGGCCACCTGCAGGCGGACCCGCCCCACCTGGGCCAACGGCGGCCCCTGGAAACCCGGGAGGTTGCCAACCGTCAGCCCGTGCGTGTTGAAGCCGGGCAGGGGAAAGAGGGAAAGGGAGGCCCCCTCCACCGAAACCGGGCGGTTCAACGCGGCGCTGGCGCGAGGCGCCACCCAGCGGCCTACGTCCTCGGCATCCAGGACGGCCTGGAGGACGATGGCTGCGCCCAGATACATGAACACCCCCATCACCAGGATTCCACCCACGACGGCACGGATCCATCGACCGACGGAAAGGCCGGTTCCGACGTTCGCTCGCCTTCCCTTCGTGCCCTCGCGCGTCCCGTTCGAGCCGATTCTGATGCGGCGCCGCTTCATGGCTCCTTCCTCCACGCTCGGTCAGCGTTCTCTTGAGGGTATGCCGGGTGGAGGTGCAAGCTGGATGCCAACCCCTGGAAACACCTGATTCCAGGCGGTCGTGAGTGGTAGGAGCGGGACCGGGGACCGCTGAGGGGGTGAGGCCGCCAGCGCTGCGGATCGTGGAGAAAAGAACGGGGCGCCCTGGACAGGACGCCCCGCGATCAGCCTGGACGGCCGTCGTCAGTGGATCGCTGGTCCTCCGTAGGCAGCGATGAACACGGAGGTCAACGCGTCCACGTCCACGGCCTCGCTTCCTGATGCCGTGACCATCGCCTCCACCGCGGCCCGGACGTCGGTGCGGTAGGACGCTACGGCGGCGGCCGCTTCCTGAGCCGTCGTGGCAGCGGCGAGCCGTGCCGGGAGGTCCGCCTCCTGAGCAGCCTCCGTGGCCAGGGTTTCCACCTCCAGAACGAGGAGCGCATCGGCGTCCGGGGTGAGGAGGTCCACCGTCGCCTGCAGGACCTCTCCGAGAGACGCCGCAACCCCCGCCTCCAGAGCGGCGCCGATCTCCGCCGCCGTGGAAGCCGCCATGACGCCGCCTTCCACGATGCCCAGCACATACAGGTCGTGGCTGGCCACCGGACCCTCGGCCGAACCGGTGAGCTCCGCCGCAAGCCTCCTCCGCGCCCTGAGATTCAGCCGCACGGCCTCGGTGACGTGTTCCCCGCGATACGTGGATTGGCCCACGAGGCTCGCATCCATGATGGTCGCTCCGGCGGCCGTGGCCTGCACCATGGCCTCCAGGGAAGGGCCGGCCCCGACGAACCCGTCGAGGGCGTCCTCCAGGAGCGCATCCTCTGCCACCGCCTGGCTGGTGCCGGCATACCGAGCGTCCGCGAAGGCGACGGCCGCCGAGGTAAGGAGCTCGGCCCGCGCCGCCGCGTCCAACGAGGCACCGGTCTCGTCGAAGACACTCGTCAACGTCTGACCTGCCGCGACCACTCCGGAGCTGGCCGCCTGCACCTCGGACGCGGCCACGATACCCGGGGGCGTATCGGGTGAGGCGTGCACGAACAGGGTCACCTCCGCAGATGACGGGGGGCCACCGCTCGCCCTCGCTTCCGAGAAGACTCGCGCCTCGAGCGTGGTCGAGACGTCGATGGGGGCAACGGAGATGCTGGCATCAGCCGCAGTGCGTTCGTGGACGAGCACGCGGCCCACATCTGCCAGGGTCTCATCGCGCGCGACCACGACGAGGTTCTCGCGTCCGGACGGTACTCCCACCACCTGGAACGAGCCGTCTGCTTCCACAGTTCCTTCGGCGACCTGAGCCAGCGACCCGTCGGACTGCACTTCGGCCACGAACACGGTCTGAGCCGCTGCGGACACCGCGGCCGGCGCCATCATCGTTCCCGGGGGAGTGACGGTCTCCTCCACCCGTCCGAGGATCGTGGCTTCACCGTTCTCGGGGGCCGTGCCGGCGTCCGAGCAACCGACCGCCAGCATGGTCGAGCACACGACCATGGCGGTCCGACCCAATCGTCTCATCCTGACCTCCTCCGTTGGGGCACGGTCATGCTTGGAGGCCTGACGTCCCTGGTCCCGCCTCGGGCCTCGCATCCAACAGGGGTGGCTCGCAAGTCGCATGCCGATCAAGCGAGGGCGATTCGGGCAGCGGAGGGTGGAGTCACCGCCCTGCGGGATCACGCGCCCGACCAATTTGCCGCCGCCCTGATTGGAGGAGACGGCGCGGAAAGCGGGAGCCATTCGGAGTGGCTCAGGACAAGAAGAAAGGGCGCCCGGCAGGGAGCCCTACGGTCCGGCAGAGGCCGTCGTGTCATCAGGCGGTCGAGGCCTCCTCGGCCCCGGCCGCCATCCCGCAGCAGCGGGGTGCTCAGCCTCCCTGGATCACACTCCGGCCGATGCCGGCGTGGTCACCGCCAAGGGTGGTCATGAGCTCTTCATGGCGACGTTCTCCACGGGCGCTCGCAGAGAGCAGCGCGGCACCCAAGAAACCGAAGGTGAACGTCAGGACCATCGCCGTCGCATACCACAGCATGGGTTCCTCCATCGTTCGTCCGGAAGCATGGGCCCGGGCTTCTTCCGGTGTGACGAGGCGGTGCTGCCCGTGCCCGGGCCAAGAATCCTTCACACAATGGAATGATGGGGACCGCGTGTGACATCCGCGTCACGACGCTGCATCGGCCATGGCACAGTTGAAGGAGGCCCGGAGCCTACGAAGGGGGCTCCACGCGGTACC
>JARRLD010000339.1:0-4576 GCA_037387345.1 Gemmatimonadota bacterium | reverse complement strand
CAATCTCCAGGCCTCCGGGGAGAAGTGGATCGTCCTCGTCGATCGCAGCGGCGAACCCGGCCTCGTGATCGACGCCGATGGTTTCCTGCGAGGCGCGCTCCTGGAGGGAGCCGCCTTCACTCCGGCGCACCACTGCCACCGACCGCTCGTCGTCCGCGATCCGGCGACGCGCCTGGGTCACCTGTTGCACCGGCTCCGCGTCGAGCCCTGCACCTCCGAGGATGACGTCATCGACCGGGACGTGATCCTCCTCTGGACACCCTCCGAGAAGCGGGTGCTGACCGGGGCAGACATCCTCGGGCGGCTGCTCCGGGGAATCGCCACGCGGGGACCCGTCGCCTCGATGCCCGAAGGCGGCCATCGGAGGAAGTAGAGTGCGCCCCTGAGTCGCCAATGCGCCGGTGCGAGTCTCTACCGTCGACGAACGGTCATCCCTTCGTCTTCGGCGCGTTCGATGTCTCGACGGTCGGCCGCCTCCCGGCGCGACTCGGCTGGCTCATTCGGCGCCTCCTGAGTCGCACGCGCGCCAGCCGGGATCGGCACGCCCGCCTCCGTGATCAGCAGCGGCAGCTCGTCGCCACGGAGCGTCTCTTTTTCGAGCAGACGCTCCGACTCGGCAAGCGCGTCGCGGTGGGCCTCCAGGATCGCGACGGCACGCTCGAAGGCCTGGGTGACGAGATCGCGCACGGCGCAGTCCACCTCCCGGGCGGTCTCCTCGGAGAAATCGCGCCGCGTGGCGAGGTACTCGCCGGGCATCTGGAGGAACGTGGAGCGCTCGCTCTCCAGCGACACCATGCCCAGGTTGTCGTCCATCCCGTAGCGCGTGACCATGCTGCGGGCGATGTTGGTGGCCTTGGCCAGATCGTCGGCGGCGCCGGTGGAGGTCTCTTCGAAGACGATCGACTCCGCCGCGCGGCCGCCCAGGAGCACGGTCATCTTGTCCCTCAGCTCTCCGCTCGACATCAGGAAGCGGTCCTCGGTGGGACGCTGGATCGTGTAGCCGAGGGCTCCGATTCCGCGCGGAATGATCGACACCTTGTGCACCGGATCGCTGCCCGGAAGGGCACGGGCCACCAGGGCGTGGCCCATTTCGTGATAGGCCGTGACCTTGCGCTCGTGCTCGTTGAGCAGGCGGTTCTTCTTCTCGAGGCCGGCCACGATGCGTTCGATTGCGAGGTTGAAGTCGTCCATGCTGACATGGGTGGCGTCGTGTCGCGTGGCCAGGATGGCCGCCTCGTTGACCAGGTTGGCGAGGTCGGCGCCCGTGAAGCCAGGCGTGAGCGCGGCGATGGGCTCGGGCTTGGCGTCGGGCGCGAGGTTCAGCTTCCGCAGGTGCAGCTGCAGGATCTCCACGCGTGCCTGCTTGTCGGGCCGATCGACGAGGATCTGGCGATCGAAGCGCCCGGCGCGCAGCAGCGCCGCGTCCAGGATCTCGGGCCGGTTCGTAGCCGCCAGCAACACCACGCCCTGGCTGGGATCGAAGCCGTCGAGCTCCGAGAGGAGCTGGTTCAGTGTCTGCTCCTTCTCGTCGTGGCCGCCGGCCATGGGCCCCATGCCGCGGGCGCGGCCCATCGCGTCGAGCTCGTCGATGAAGATGATGCACGGCGCCCGCCCGCGCGCCTGCTCGAACAGGTCGCGGACGCGGGCCGCGCCGACGCCCACGAACATCTCCACGAACTCGCTGCCGCTGATGGAGAAGAACGGAACGCCGGCCTCACCGGCGACCGCCCGGGCGAGCAGCGTCTTGCCCGTTCCCGGCGGGCCCACCAGCAGGATCCCCTTGGGCAGGCGGGCTCCAAGCCGGCCGTAGCGCTCCGGCTCGCGCAGGAAGCCGATGATCTCCTTCAGCTCCTCCTTCGCTTCGTCGACGCCGGCCACGTCATCGAAGCTGACCTTGACGTCCTCCTCGGCGTAGATCTTGGCCTTGCTCTTGCCCACGGACATGAGGCCGCCGCCGAGCCCTCCGGCCTGGCCGAGGCGCCGCTGCAGGAACATCCAGAGAGCGAGGATGAAGGCGATGGGCAGGACCCACGCGAGCGCCCGACTGAGCCACGTGTTCTCCACGGCACCGCTGAACTCGAGACCGTCTTTCGCGAGCCGGTCGGCCAGCTCAGGGTCGACGCGCACGGTGCGAAAGCGCTCGGGCTGACCTTGCTCGGGCTCGACGATCCTGCCCCTGATCTGGTCGCTGCCGACCACGAGATCGCTCACACGCCCTGCCTGCTGGTACTCGAGGAAGCGGCTGTACGGGATGGCCGCCACCTGGGTGCTCTCGTACCAGAACTGCCCCACCAGGAAGAGCATCCAGACGCCCAGCATCACGTACCAAAGGTTCCAGCCCCGCGACACGAGGTGGCTGCGCAGCCGGTTACCGGGTGAAGCTTCCCGCTTCGGGCCGTCCGGCCGGACGGCCTCGTTGGAAGAATCGCCCTTCGGGGGAGTAGGCCCGGGGCCGGACGCGTCGGAGTCGGGGGAGGAACTCAACACGCGAGAGGATAGCCGAGCAGCGCCCCGCCGGCCTATCATGATCCCCATGGATTCCGGCGATCTCGCGCGCACCATTCACATCGGGGCGAGCGAGAAGGCCACTGCGACGAGCGGCAAAGAGCGCGCGTCGGCAGCGTGAACCATCGAAGGAGAGCGGGAGGCGCACCATGTCCAGCGACGCAGGCCCCGCCCCGAGCAGGCCGCACCCGAGCATCGCCGAGTGGAAGACGATCGTCGCCCCGTACGAAGAGCCATCGGTCTGGCGCGCCACCTGGCAGATCGTCGACACGCTCGGCCCCTATGTGCTCCTCTGGGGTCTCATGGTTCACAGCCTGGCCGTCTCCTGGTGGCTCACGCTGGCCCTCGCGGCCCTGGCCGGCACGCTCCTGGTGCGGGTGTTCATCATCTTCCACGACTGCGGACACGGCTCGTTCTTCCGCTCCCGTCTGGCCAATGACGTCACCGGCTTCATCGCCGGCATGCTGACGTTCACGCCCTACTACCACTGGCGCTGGGAGCACTCTCTCCACCACGCCACCGCTGGCGATCTGGACCGGCGCGGGACCGGCGACGTGTGGACGATGACCGTGCAGGAATACCTCGAGTCGTCCCGTTGGAAGCGTTTTGCCGATCGACTGGCGCGTAACCCGATCGTCCTGTTCGTGCTCGCGCCGCTGTTCCTCTTCGTGGTCCGGCAGCGTTTCCCCTCAGCGAAGGCGAGCTCGCGAGAACGGGAATCGGTGATGTGGATGAATCTCGCCATCCTGGCGATGGCTACCGCGCTCAGCTGGGTCTTCGGCCTCGTGCCCTACCTGCTCATCCAGTCGACGGTCATGATGGTGGGGGGGTCGGCGGGCGTGTGGCTGTTCTACGTGCAGCACCAATTCGAGGATGCCTACTGGGAACGCCGCGCGGACTGGGACTACACCGCGGCGGCGCTCCAGGGGAGCTCGTTCTACGAGCTGCCCAAGATCCTCCAGTGGCTCTCGGGCAACATCGGGTTCCATCACATCCATCACCTGAGCTCCCGAGTTCCCAACTACAACCTGGAGCGATGCCACCAGTCCCATCCGCTCTTCCGGGAGACGCTGTCGCCGGTCGAACGCCTGTTGATGATGCTGCATCCCTGGGTGAGCTTTGCCATCATGCCCCTCTTCGCGTTCGCCAATGCCGGAATGCCGTTGTCCGGGGCCGACCTCGGCAGCCCTGTCACGTTCGCTGTCTTCGTCGGATACACGATCGGCAAGCCCGTCGGGATCCTGACCTTCGGGTGGCTTGCGGTGCGTTCGGGGCTTGCGAGTCGCCCTCCGGACATGGGTTGGGGAATGCTCGCCGGAGGGGGCCTGCTCGCCGGGATCGGCTTCACGATGGCGCTGTTCATAGCCGACCTGGCGTTCGACGACTCGCTGATCAACGCGGCCAAGCTGGGCATCTTGTCCGCATCGGTCGCTTCTGCGGCGGCCGGTCTGGCGGTGCTGGCATGGGCGACGAGGGGCAAGCCCGTGAGCCTCGGATGAGAGCCATGAGATCCCTCGAGATCGGGCACGAGACCGGTGCGAGTTCGCGAGCCCCCGACGCTCCGCGGCGACGAGCTGCCGATGCGGATCACGGAGCCGGGCGTGCCGATCCCGGTCGGCGCGCGTGCGACTCAGGAGGCGCCGAATGAGCCAGCCGAGTCGCGCCGGGAGGCGGCCGACCGTCGAGACATCGAACCGCCGAAGACGAATGGATGACCGTTCGTCGACGGTAGATACTCGCACGGGCTCCTTCGCGAAGAAGCCGCGCTCTGCGTCCCCACGTCGCCGACCTCGGACATCGCAGCCCCGTCGGTTCCGTCCGCCGCCGCGCTGACGGGGAGCCAGCGCTCCATCAGAGTGCACACCGTGAGATGCCCGGTCACCCAGGAGGGCTCTCCGACGCAGAGGGGAAGTCGCCGTGCGAGGTGGCTACTTTCTCTAAAGGAACAGCCGCCCTCACACTCGGCGACCCCGAGGAGAAGAGGCAGGACCGGGCCGCCTAGGAAACCAGTTGGGAGGATCGAGCATGGGTCATCAAGAGAGACGCGAAAGGATCGCCAGCGAGCTGTTCG
>JARRLD010000338.1:0-11383 GCA_037387345.1 Gemmatimonadota bacterium | reverse complement strand
GCGCCGGAGCGCCGCTTGATCGGGCGCGATCCGGCCCCCAGGATGGACGGGGTTTTCACACACGCCACCAACACCGATGCGAGCGTCCCATGGCCCGGCATTCCCGACTCACGACCCTCTCCACGTTGATTGTCCTGGCAGCCTGCTCGTCCCCGCCGGAAACCGGGGAAGGCACCACCCAGAGCGGAGTGAGCGACTCCGAGGCCACCCTACCCGATCCGCAGGGGCAGGCCATGTTGGCCCTGCTCGAGTCGCGGATCGAGATCGCGCAGGACAAGTTTTTCCAGCTGGCCGAGGCCATCCCCGAGGACCGCTACGATTGGAGACCCATGGACGGTGTGCGCTCCTTCCGCGAGGTCTTCATCCACGTCGCTGCGGACAACTGGGCACCCATGTGGGCCGACGTGCAGACGCCCGAGGACATCCCCGTCACCCGGGACATGGACTCGTTTGGCGCCTACCAGGATCAGCAGCTCAGCAAGGAGGAGACCCTGGCGGAGCTTCACCGCTCCTTCGAGTTCCTCCTGGAATCACTCGACCAGACCCGGGATCGTCTGGATGAATCGATGATGTTCGGGGATCAGGAGTGGCGTATCGACCGGATGTGGGTGGCCCTGGTGACGCACATGCACGAGCACCTCGGCCAGACCATCGCCTATGCGCGCACGAACGAGATCGTCCCCCCCTGGAGCCGGTGATGGGTCCACGACCGTGGATCATCACGGCTGCAGCGGTGCTGTGCGCGTGTACGGCAGAGAAGGCGTCCGAGCAACCGAGCGTCGTCGAGCGCGATAGCGCCGGAGTCCGGATCGTCGAGAGCCACCGTCCCTCCTGGGGCGGGTCCGAGGGGTGGCGGATCGGAGCGGACCCCCTCTTCGTCATCCGCGCGTCCGACGGAGGCTCCGAAAACCGACTCCTGGACCCGACGTCGATCGACATCGACTCACGAGGACGGATCATCGTCGGGGACGGCAACCAGGCTGGCTGGCACGCCGTCCTCGTGTACGACAGCGTGGGGCACTTCCTGTTCCAGGCGGGACGACCGGGTGAGGGTCCGGGCGAGTTCGGCCAGCTATGGTGGGCCGGCGCCTATCGCGGTGACTCCATCGTCGCCTTCGACATGAGCGGCGACCGGACGACGATCTTCGACCCGGAGGGGGATTTCGTCCGGCTCGTGCGCATGCCTACGCTGCAGGCGGACGCACCGCCACGCGGCACGTATGGCTACACGGCCGGCATGGACGCCGCGTTCGGAGACGGATCCCTGCTGGCCTACCCGTTCGGGCACCTGAACATCGAGCACGGGGCCGGACCCGCGTGGTACGAGCACCTCCTGGTGCGGCTGAGTCCCGACGGGGAGTCCTGGGGTTCATGATCGACGACTTCGACGTGAAGGAGATCCATGCCTTCCCGCTGGAGCGCTGAGCCTGACCGGAAGTGGCCAGCCCTCGATCTGATCCCTACCCCGCTTCGTTGGACTGCCACCGCGGACTCGCGACCGAGGCCTCCGCCCGGTGACGTGCCGAGGATCACCCCCCCGCGATGGCCCCCAGCACGCGGAAGACCTCGGCGCCGGACCGGACCGCCTCGGGGAGCGGCTGGTCGGGCGGCTCGTGGGAGACGTCCTCCCCGCAGGCGAAGTACCGCATGAACGGACGGCGGGCCCCCGACTCGTGGCTGCGGATGGTGCCCCGCAACGGAGGATGGTCCGCTTCGAGGGCGTCCAGAACGCGGGTGACCGTGGGCTCGCCTTCGACCTCCACCTGCACCTCGCCTCCCACGCCCGCCAGGTCCCGAAGGTGCGCCGGAAGCGCGACGCGCACTCGGGTCACCGACTCCCGGGCCGCTCCCGTGGACGCGGTGCTCACGGCAGGGTCTGCGCCTCCACCGACATCACCCGCGGCAGGTGCTCGGCGATGGCGGTCCAGGTGTCGCCTCCGTCGGCGGACGCGTACACGGCGCCGCCCGTAGTCCCGAAGTAGATCCCGCAGGGATCCAGCGTGTCCACGCTCATGGCATCGCGGAGGATGTTCTGGCGGAAGTGCTCCTGGGGAAGCCCCTCGGTGAGGGCCTCCCACTCGTTCCCGCCCGTCCGGCTCCGGTAGACGCGGAGCTTGCCCTCGGGCGGATAGTGCTCCCCGTCGCTCAGGATGGGAACCACGTAGATGGTCTCGGGCTGGTGGGCGTGGACCACGATGGGGAATCCGAAGTCCGATGGCAGGTTGCCGCTCACCTCGGTCCATTGCTCGCCCGCGTCGTCGCTCCGGCACACGTCCCAGTGCTTCTGCATGAAGAGCGTGTCGGGACGGGACGGGTGGTGGGCGATCCGATGGACGCAGTGACCCACCTCCGCCTCGGGGTCGGGGAGGAACTCGGAGTGGAGCCCCCGGTTGATGGGCTTCCAGGTCTCGCCACCGTCGTCGGTGCGGAAGGCACCTGCGGCCGACACGGCCACGTACATGCGCTCGGCCCGGGAGGGATCGATGAGGATGGTGTGGAGGCACAGCCCTCCGGCACCGGGCTGCCATGCCTGGCCGGTCGTGTGGGTGCGGAGTCCGTCCATCTCGCTCCAGGTGTCCCCTCCGTCCGTGGACCGGAAGAGAGCCGCGTCCTCGACCCCTGCAAACACCGTGTCCCGGTCGTCGTGGGAGGGCTCCAGGTGCCACACCCGCTTGAACTCCCAGGGGTGGGGAGTCCCGTCGTACCACTGGTGCGTCCCAGGCTCTCCCTCGTAGGAAAACTCGTTCCCGACCGTTGTCCAGGTGCGGCCTCCGTCGTCCGACCGCTGGACCACCTGTCCGTGCCAGTCGGTCCACTGGGCTGCCCACAGCCTCTCAGGGTCGGCCGGCGATCCTTTCATGTGCAGGACCTCCCAACCGCCGAAATGGGGGCCGTCCACCGTCCACTGATGCCGCGCCTCGTCCGACGTGAGGACGAAGGCCCCCTTCCGCGTGGTCCTTCCACGCTCCGCACAACGGGAGGGATCCGGTCCCCTCCCGGGCTTCCGCGGCAAGCTACGAATGATTCCGGGACTCAGCCAGACTCTCGTGCGCTGTCCCGAAGCCCCGACCGCTCGCCCGTGCTCGACGAGCCGGTCGGCTCCCCTTGCGCATTTAGGGAAAGAACGACACCTTCCCCTATCACGTTTAGGGGAGACGGTGGTCCCATGAAGAAGCGCGGCATCGACCTCATCCAGGGAACGCTGGAGTTCCTGATCCTCCAGACCCTCTCATCCGGGGAGCCCCGACACGGCTTCGGCGTGCTCCGTTGGATCCGTGACGCCACAGGCGGGACTCTGACCATCGAGGAGGGCGCCCTCTATCCGGCGCTGCACCGCATGGAGCGGCGTGGTTGGCTCCAGAGCGAGTGGGGCGTCTCGGAGAAGAACCGGAAGGCCAGGTACTACACGCTCACCGAAGCGGGCCGGCGTCAGCTGGTCCGGGAGGAGACGGGGTGGAAGGAGTACGTCCGGGCCGTGAACCGGATCATCGAGATGGCGGGGACGGCCTGACGTGGGCCGTCCTCGGGGGGTGCGGCGCCTGTTCCGCCTGCCTGCGGGCCGGCGGAGGACGGAGAACGAGGTAGAGCTCGAGTTCCGGCATCACCTGGAGATGCGCATCGACGAGCTTGTGGACGAGGGGTACCGCCCTGACGAAGCGCGGCGTATCGCGGAAGCCGCGTTCGGGAGTCGGAGGTGGTACCGACAGCAGTGCGTCGTTCAGCGACGGCGGGAGGCGCGGATGACGTGGATGAGGGAGTCCATCGGAAACCTCACGACCGACGTGCGTTACGCCCTCCGTGGGATCCGGAAACAACCCGGCTTCGCGGCAGCCGTGGTCCTGACCCTGGGTCTGGGGATCGGAGCCAACACGGCCATCTTCACGGTGGTGGACCATCTGCTCCTCCGGGACCTGCCCTTCGTGGAGCCGGACGATCTGTACACGGTTCACGCGCGGGGCACGGACGGGTTCCTGGCAAGCGACCTCCCATCCGACATGGCCCTGGCGCTCGACAGAGCCGACGGGCTGGGCCGGATGTACTGGTCGACCCGCCTGTCCGCCGTCCGTAACGACGGTCCGGAGCCGACGACGCTGGTGCTGCAGGCCATCGAACCCGGCTTCACCTCCGTCTTCGGGCTCCCACCGACCCTGGGGCGACCGTTCAACCCGGATGACGCCCTCCCCGGTGCCTCCCGGGCCGTCCTCCTCAGCCACTCGTACTGGGTGAGCCAATACGGACGGGATCCCGACATCGTCGGTCGGGGCCTGGTGATCGACAGCATCCCGCTGACCGTGGTGGGCGTGATGCGCCCGGAGTTCCGGTACCCCCTCTACGGAGCGACCCAGCTCTACGTACCGCTGGCGTCGGACGCCACGGCTCTGGGAAGGGAGTTCGCTCGGCTGGAGGCGGTGACCCGCCTCGCCCCCGAGGAGGTCCCGGGCGTCGAGGCCGCGGCGGCCCGGTTCGTGTCGGGGCTGCGCGAGAGTCTCGGGGACACGAGCACATGGCTTCCGGCCTGGTCGCCGATGAACCGGCCCATGGTGAATCCTGACGTACGCCGGGCGCTGTACGTGAGCCTGGGCGCCGTCACGCTCATGCTCCTGGTAGCCCTGCTGAACGGGGTCAACCTGATGCTCGTCCGCGGCACCACGCGCTCCCGTGAGATCGGGGTGCGCCTGGCTCTCGGGGGGAGCCGGACGAGAGTCGTGGCCCAGATGCTCGCCGAAAGCGCGGTCCTGGCGCTGCTCAGCGGGGCGGCGGCCGTTGTACTCGCCGTGGTGGGTGTCGAGGCCCTCTGGTCCATGGCGCCAGGCGAGCTGACGTTCTTCGGTGGCCAGGACATCGGCGTGGACGGGCGGATCCTGGCCTTCGTGGCGCTGGTGTCGACGGGGTCGGGCCTCCTGTTCGGCCTGATCCCGGCGCTGCGGGCGGTCACCGCCGCGGGCGCCACGTCGGGCACGGCCATGAGCACGCACGCGGCCTCGGGCCGGAGGCCCGTCCTCGTTCGCCAGCTCCTGGTGGTGGGCCAGGTCGCCGTGAGCCTCACGCTCCTGTTCGGAGCCGGCCTCATGGGACGCAGCTTCCACACGTTGGTGAGCCAGGACCCGGGAATGGACCCCGAGGGACTCGTGACCATGAACGTGCAGCTGTCCCCCGGACGGTATCCGGACGAGAACACACGGGCTGCGTTTCTCCGCGGCGTCACCGAGCGGTTGTGGGGCATTCCAGGAGTCACCGCCGTGACCGTGGGAGGGATGGGCCTGCCAGGCACGGCCGTCACCTTCGGCGACGGCCTGTACCTGGAGGGTGAGCCCGCGCCCGTGGGCGAAGGATTCACCATCCTGCCCCTCGCCACGGCCGATCCCACGCTCCGGGTCACCCTGGGCACACGGCTGATCGCCGGCCGTGATCTGCGGCCGGAGGACCGACCCGACGACCGGCGGGTCCTGGCCACCGAGACGCTCGCACGGAGGTTGGGCGCCACGTCACCGTCGGACGCGATCGGACAACGCTTCACCCTCGGGGAGGAAGGGAGACCGATGGAGGTGGTAGGGGTCGTGGAAGACGCCCGCCTCGAAGGGATGGACCCCAGGTTCGGGCGGGCAGCCTTCTTCCGCCTGTACGACGTGGACGCGCCCGGGCACAACCTCGGCTTCCTCGTGCGCGCCGAGGGCGCCGTTCCACCCCTCCGGGAGGCCATGCAGGCGGCGGTGCGGGCGGTGGACCCGGGCCAACCCATCCAGGAGCTTCTTCCCCTCCAGCAGATCCTCCACGACTCGGTCCAGAAGCCCCGCTTCTTCCTGACGCTCATGGCCGTCTTCGCCGGGAGCGGCCTCTTCCTGGCGGCGATCGGCCTGTACGGCGTCCTGTCCTTCTCCGTGAGCCAACGGCTTCGGGAGATGGGTGTTCGCCTGGCCCTGGGTGCCGCCGCCCAGGACGTGCGCGGGCTGGTGTTCCGTAGCGGATTGGCCCTGGCCACGCTCGGAACGCTCGTCGGCGTGGCCCTGGCCCTGGCCGTAAGCGGGGCGTTGGAGGGCCTGCTGTTCGAGACCTCGGCCACGGACCTCGGCGTGCTGGCCGTGACCGCCATCGTTCTCCTCGGGGCGGCCGCTCTCGCGTCGTACGTGCCGGCGCTCCGAGCGACGCGTGTGGACCCGGTGGCGGTGCTGAAGGCGGATTGAGGACCTGAGGATGTTCCGTGCCCTTCGGCAACGGGTGGCCGAAGTGTTTCATGAAACGTCGGACGCCCGCTGGAAATCCTCCCCCCTCAATTGCGTATTACTCTCCGACGCAACACCATGAGACGTCCCGCACTCCGCGCCTCGAAGGTGGCTCGGAACCTGCCCACGGGAATGGAAGACGAGTCCGGGATGATGGGAGACTCCGCCCAGGCGGGCGAGATGATGGGCGACGAGTCCGAGATGGGTGGCATGATGGAGGATTCGTCCGCGATGGGGGAAGGGATGGAGCCGGACTCGGCCATGGCCCCGGACACCACCGGGACCGGGAACGAGTGACCCTCGCGGGACCATGAGACGCCATCACTGGATCGTCCGTGTCACCCACTGGTGCGCGGCGGTCCTGATCTTCGGGATGGTCGCCAGCGGCCTCCAGATCTACCGTGCCTATCCGCGGTTCGGCGAGCGGGGCGGAGCCTACCTTCCCCAGCCCTTCCAGGACGTAGCGTTTCCCGAGTGGGCCCGGTTGGGGGGTTGGTTGGCAGGTGGGCTGAACTGGCACTTCTTCTTCATGTGGCCCCTCATGCTGGCCGGGGTCGTGTACTTCCCTCCAGAAGATGGCGTATACGTTCATCGCCCTTCTGGGTATCGTGTCGGTCCTCACTGGATGGGCCATCTACAAGCCGGTCCAGCTCTCGTGGCTTACTGCTCTGTTCGGTGGGTTTCAGGCTGCCCGCTATTGGCATTTCTGGGCCGTATGGGTCTTTGTGGGGTTCACCCTGGTGCACGTCGTTCTGGTGCTCGTAGTGGACCGTCCCTCCCTCCGGGCCATGATCACCGGTACCTACCGGGGGAGGTTCACAAACGATGAACCCTGAGCCCGGCCGCCGCGCCTTCCTGGCCGGGGCGCTCGGCGGACTCCTCTCTGCCTGCGGATGGGACGGCGGGTCCGTTCTGCGTCCACGGCTCCAGGCCTTCTCCACCTTCAACGATTGGGTGGGTCGGCGCCTGTTCTCGCCGACCCGGCTGGCGCGCACCTATGATCCGAGCCAGCGCACCACGAGCTTTCCGGCGTACCACATCAGTCGGATGACGCCGGTGCTGGAAGATCCCACGACCTGGCGGCTGGAGATTGGCGGTCTGGTGGAACGCCCCCTCTCCCTGTCGTTGCAGGACGTTCAGAGCCCGGCGGGGCTCACCTACACCGTGAAGCATCATTGCGTGGAGGGCTGGTCTGCCATCGCGACCTGGACGGGACTCCCACTGAGCGTGGTGGCGGATATGACTCGCGTCCGTCCGGAAGCCCGGTTCGTGCGCTTCGATTCCTTCGACTCGGGCTACTACAACGGCTGGGACCTGGAGTCGGCGCTGCATCCGCAGACGATCCTGGCATACGGATTCAACGGTGCCGACCTCACGGCGGCCCACGGCACGCCTCTCAGGGTATACGCGCCGCACAAGCTCGGCTACAAGCTGACCAAGTACCTCACCCGCATCACGTTCACGGACGAGCGGCCCGGGGGATACTGGGAAGATCAGGGGTACCCATGGTACGGCGGCGTCTAGGATTGGTCCTGGTCGGGTTGGGGCTCCTGGCCCCGGCGTGCGGCCGGGAGGGTGACATGCCCGAACGCCTCGAGATGCCCGACACGATGCCCATCATGCGAGCCATGCAGGACGCCCAGGCCCGTGATTCCATGATGGACACCATCCCGGGTGGAGAGATGGCCCGAGGCGATTCGGCGGCGTCGACGCAGCTGCTGAGACGGAAGCGGTGAGCGCTGGCGGTCGGCGGTAGCCGAGATCCCTCCCGGTCCCATGACCCTTCCCGAAGCTTCTTGACACGACGAGCGCTTGCCTATTTCTTCTTTTTCCAAGAACAAGAAGAAACGAGAGCCAAGGCATTTCATCGACGGGAGGCGAACATGTCCCTCAACGAGACGGAACAGCTGGTGCTCCTCGCATTGGCGCATCTCGGCGAGGACGCCTACGGGGTCACCGTGCGCCAGGAGATCGAGGATCGCTCAAGGCACCCGGTCTCCATCGCGGCCGTGTACGCGTGCCTGGATCGTCTCGAACGGAAGGGGTACGCAGCCGCGAGGCTCTCGAAGCCCACGCCCGAACGCGGCGGGCGGGCCAAGAAGCACTTTCGACTCACCGGCGACGGCGCCGAGGCGCTCCGCGACGCCCGTGAGGCGATGGACCGCATGTGGGCCGGTCTCGACAAGCTGCGCGACGAGCGAGCCTCGTGACCACCCCGCGCCCGCCTCGACTGGCCGAGGCCCTCCTGGGGCTCATCCTCTCACCCCACGACCGTGCCCATGCCCTGGGCGATCTCCACGAGGAGTACGGCTCCCTTCACCGGGCGGCCGGCCGTGGCGCGGCCAATCGGTGGTACTGGTCCCAGGTGCTCAGAGCGTTGGGGCCGTCGCTCGGGCGGCGCCTCCGATCCCCCGTGTCGACGCTGTCAAGGCTGGCGGAGCAGTCCCGCCTGGCCTTTCGAGCGCTGAGACGCCGGCCCGGCCTGGTCGTGACCGGGGTCACGACCCTGGCCCTCGGGATCGGGGCCGCTACAGCGATCTTCAGCGTGGCCGATGCCGTGCTGCTGCGGCCCCTTCCCTACCCGGAGGGTGACCGCCTCGTCACGATCTGGGACACCTACGACGACTGGCGCGGACACGAGGTCCTCAGCGGCTACTGGGACCGGATCCCGCTTTCCTGGCCTGAGCTCATCGACCTCCGGGAACGGCAGACCTCTTTCGAGGAGATCGCCGCCTACGGGACCGCGTCCGCCGCGCTCACCGGCGCGGGCGACCCGGAGGAGGTCCTCGTGGGCTACGCTTCCGCCACGCTTTTCCCGCTCCTCGGCGCTCCGTTGCACCTGGGACGGACGTTCTCGGCCGACGAGGTGGGCCAGGGCGCCCCGCGACTGGCCGTCCTCTCGTACGAGCTCTGGCGAGACCGCTACGGTGAGGACCCTGACCTCGCCGGAACGCGGGTGGTCCTCGACGACCGGTCGTTCCGGGTCATCGGCGTGCTCCGGCCCGGTTTCCTCCTGAGCCCCCTCGGCCCGTTCGCCCCGGGCATCGGACGCCACGCCCTGTGGCTCCCCATCGGCGCGGACGGCTCACCCCTGGAACGCGGGAACCACGCCTACGAGACGCTCGGCCACCTGGCACCCGGCGTCACTCTCGAGCGGGCTGGGACCGAGGCGGCGTCCATCCTCTGGGCCGACCGGGATCCGGACACCCGGGGGGTCCGGGTCACCCTCCGTCGAGACGAGGAGATCGGCGACACGGCCAGGCCCCTTCTCCTCCTGCTCGCTGCCGTCGGGCTCCTTCTGGTCATCGCGTGTGGGAGCGTGGCCTCGCTGCTGCTCGGAGACGCCGTGGGTCGCCGGCGCGAGCTCGCGACGAAGTCCGCGCTGGGGGCGGGTACCGGTCTGCTCGTTCGTCAGCTCGCCCTGGAGACCGCCTTCCTCGGGCTGGCCGGTGCCGCGCTTGGCGTACTCCTCGCCCACTGGGGTGTGGGCGTCCTGCTCACGCTCGCTCCCCCCGGGCTCCCGCTGCCACCGGCCATCCCCCTGGACCTCCGTATCCTGGGCTTCGCCGCGGCTCTCGGGCTGGGGGCAGGCCTCGCGGTGGGCATTCTCCCTGCCCTGACGGCGAGCCGCCGGGACCTTCGCCGCGACCTCTACCCGCGCTTCGGCGAGGGCGAGGGAGGCCGCCGCTCGCAGCGCGCCCTGATCGCGCTCCAGATCGCTGTCTCCCTGGTGCTGCTGGTGTCCTCGGCGCTCCTGGCCCGGAGCTTCGGTCATCTTCATGAAGTCGAGCTCGGCTTCGATCCCGGCGACCTGGTAACCGCCCGGGTGGCGCTTCCCGAGGCCCGGTACGGAAGTCCGCAGGAGGCGGCGCTCTTCTTCCACAGCGTCGCCGAGCGTCTCCACGACCTCCCCGGAGTCGAGGGCGCGACCGCCATCTCCGCCGTCCCGTTCTCCGGTCGGGGAGGGAGCAGCAGCTTCGACCTCGTGGACCGCGATCCACCCCTCGGCGCGCCGGACCCGGAGGCCCTGCGTCGCACGATCTTGCCCGACTACCACTCGGTGATGCGGATCCCTCTCGTCGAGGGCCGCTACCTGGAGCCCTCCGACCGGACGGAGGACGCCCCCGTCGTCGTCGTCAGCGAGTCGATGGCCCGCCGGTACTGGCCCGACGGCTCGGCCGTCGGAAGCCGCATCGAGAGGGATCGACGCGAATGGGAGATCGTGGGAATCGTCGCCGACGTCCTTCACGCCGATCCGTCGGCCGACGCCCTGCCGACATTCTACGTGCCGCTGGACGTCGCCGAGGCACGGAGCACCATGACGCTCGTCGTGCGATCGGGACTGCCCGCCGGGAACGTCGCCGATCAGATTCGGACGACGGTGTGGGAAGTGGATCCGGGTCTGCCGGTCGAGGACGTGGCGACGGCGGACGCCCTGGTGGCGCGCTCCACGACGGAAGAGCGATTCCGGACGCTCCTCGTCACCGCCTTCGCCCTCATCGCCACGCTGATGTGCGCGGTGGGCCTGTTCGGCGTCGTGGCACGCGGGGTCTCCGCCCGCACCTCCGAGCTCGGGATACGGGTCGCGCTGGGGGCCGGGACGTCGACGCTTCTGGGCCACGTGCTCGCACGAGAGATTCCTCCGCTCGTGGCCGGCGTAGTCCTGGGAGTGGCGGGGTCCTTCGCCGCGGGCACCCTGCTCGCCGGCTTCCTCTTCGAGGTGGGCCCTCGAGACCCGGCGTCTCTCGGCCTCGGCGTGGCGGTCCTCACGGGGGCGGCCCTCGTCGCCATCCTGGCGGCGGCGCGGCGGGCTCTCGGCCTTGATCCGCTGAGGGCCATCCGCGCCGAGTAGCGCCGGCTCCCTCCCCTGTCCGGAGGTCCGAGGCCTGGCCCCGACCCGCCTACCTGAAGCTCGCCAGCTCCCGGACCGTGGCTTCGTCCAGCCGCCTGAGCACCTGGATGAGGAGCTCCACCGCCCCGTCGAAGTCCGAGCGCTGGATGATCCCCGTGTGGGTGTGGAGGTAGCGGGTCGGCACGGTCATGTTCACCGACGGTCGTCCCGTGTCATGGCGTTGGATCTCGGCCCCGTCTTCTCCGTATCCCGTGAGCACGTCGGCCTGCAGCGGAATCCTCTCCTCCTCGGCCACGCGGAAGAAGAAGTC
>JARRLD010000337.1:0-8280 GCA_037387345.1 Gemmatimonadota bacterium | reverse complement strand
TCGTGACTCACACCGATAGCATGGGCCACGTCCTTGAGGGACACACACAGTCCTTGCACCACACGCTTCGTGCGCTCGCTCATTACACCAGCCGTGTATTGGGGGTCGTCGCGCCCCGTGACACCAATAGTGTGTCACAGGAGGCACCGACTTTCAACTCGGTACCCGCCGCCGGGTGTAGCGCGGTCGGGAAGCGCCACCCCGCCGGCCGATTCGGGACGGGGGATTTAAGGCGCCGGGCACCCCACGTCCAGAGTCGTCACAGCAAAGGATCGGAGCGGGAGCCGATGCCCCCAGGTTCCTCCCCATCGTGCCCTGACGTGGGGGGTACTCCGATGCCGGGGCTGGGACTCGAACCCAGAAGCCCTGAGGGCGGGGGATTTTAAGTCCCCTGCGTTTACCGTTTCGCCACCCCGGCCTGGTCCCATATCTACGGGTACCGCCCGTCCTTCGACAGCCTTGGCGCCGGGGGCCGCCGCGCCCCCGCAACCGCGGCCGCGCCTAGTGAGGCCCCGCCCTACCAGAAGATGGCGTAGAGGGTGAGGGTCAGAGCCACCACGAATCCTCCCGCCAGCTTTGCCCCGCGGGACGAGATCAGCTCGATGCTCGGTGGGTGCTCGATCTCGTCCGCGTCCCTCTTCGGGCTCACCAGCGTCATGACCGTGAGGATGCCCAGGACGATGAAGAAGGCCACGGCCATGCGGTCCAGGAACGCCAGGCTCGGCATCACCACCTTGAGGATGCCGAAGACGACGGGGCAGACCAGGAGCCCCACGGCACCGGACCAGCGGTTGGCCCGCTTCACGAAGAAGCCGAAGAGGAAGACGGCCAGGATTCCCGGCGAGATGAAACCCTGGAACTCCTGGATGAACGTGAAGATCCCGCCGAAGCGGGGATTGCCCAGCAGGGGCGCCACCAGGCATCCGACCGCGGCGAAGATGGCCACGGTGGTTCGGCCCGTGATCACCAGCCCCATCTCGGAGGAAGCCGGTCGGAGATACCGCTTCCACAGGTCCATGGTGAAGATGGTGGACGCAGCGTTGAGCATGGAGGCCAACGAGCTCACCACGGCGCCGAGCAGCGCCGCCAGGATGAACCCCTGCAGCCCCACCCCACCGGGGACGGCCCGGCCGATGAGGAGGGGCAACGCCGTATCGTACTTGTAGCCCACCAGGCGGACGTGCTCGACGTTCCGGCCCACGTCGCCTTCCACGTTCCGGTTGAAGGCCGCCAGGGCCTCCGCCCGCTCCGGATAGGCCTCGGCCCAGGCGTCGTCGAAGTCGAAGATCACCGGCGGCGCGGCCGCGTTGTCCTGAAGGGACTGGAACCGGACCCACGCCTGCTCGTTGCCCTCCATGATCTGGGGGTCGCGGGCGGCTTCCACCGCCATCTCGTCGCTGAACAGGTTGAACGCGGCGATGCCGGGGAAGACGATGACGAAGGGGATGACGAGCTTGAGCCCGGCGGCGAACACGGTCCCCTTCTGGCCTTCGGCCAGGGAATGGGCCCCGAGGGTCCGCTGGATGATGTACTGGTTCAGCCCCCAGTAGTAGAAGTTCGGGATCCAGAGGCCGATGACGAGGGCGGTCCACGGCAGCACCAGATCCCAAGACGGCAGGACCATGTGGAGCTTGCCGGCGTTGAGCTCCATGAACTTGGCCCAGCCGCCGGCGTCGTCGGCCACGCCGCTCGCCGCGGTCGTATACGCCAGCTCCGAGACCGGCGTCTCACCGAGGAGGTTCAGGGCCAGGAAGAGGATCACCGCGCCGGCGAGGATCAGGGCCGAACCCTGGATGAGGTCCGCCCAGGCCACCGCCTTCAGGCCACCGCTGACGACGTAGATCGCCGCGATGAGCCCGATGATCCACGCCGCCAGGATCAGGCCGACCCCGGGGAACAGCGTGCTCAGCGTCAGGGCGCCGGAGTAGATCACGGCCGAGATGGTCACGCCCACGTACATGACCATCGTGAACACGGCCATGATGAACCGGGCCCAATCGTTGAAGCGGACCCGCAGGAACTCCGGGGCCGTGTAGACGCCGCTCTGCAGGAACTTCGGCAGGAAGAAGAACGCCACCACGATCAGCGTGATGGCCGCCATCCACTCGTAGCTGGCGATGGCCAGACCCACGTAGTCCGCCGCCTGGCCGGACATTCCCACGAACTGCTCGGTGGAGATGTTCGCCGCGATGAGCGAGAATCCGATGAGCCACCACCGGAGACCCCGGCCGGCCAGGAAATAGGACTCGCTGTCCTTCTCGTGGCGACTCTTCGCCAGGCCGACCGTGATGACCGTGGCCACGAAGAGCACGAAGACGGTGATGTCGACCGCGGAGAGGGATATCATCGGCGTCTCATCAGGGGGTTCTGGTGGATCGTGAAGACCACCGCCTCGATCCTCACCTGAGTCGAGGGGGCGGGTCGCCTCGTACCGCGACGAGCTCCAGCGAGGCCTGGCCCAGTCCTTCCGCCTCCACCGTCACCTTCACCGAGCCGGTCTTGTCGGTGGACTGGAGCAGCGCGAGGGCCAGCCCATGGAACGCCCGCCTTCGCGGAATCCCGTAGGGCGTGTGGTCCGTGGGATTCCCGTTGCCGACGGCCAAGATACGGGCCGGGCCGTCGACCGCCACCTGGACCATATCGTCGGCGCCCGGCACCACGAAACCGTCCGCGTCCACCACCTCGACGGTGACGTGGGCCACGTCGCGCTCGCCGGCGTAGATGGTGTCCCTGTCCACGCTCACCCTCAGGGCGGCGGGCTCACCAACCGTGCGCACCTCCGTGGTCACCACCACCTCCCCACCCCTGCGACCCACGGCCCGGAGCACACCGGGCTCGTAGGGGACGTCCCACGCCATGTGCAGGTCGGCGGTGGTGGCCAGGACCGGGGGCTCGTCGTAGTGGTTCCACGACTCCGAGGTGCCCGGCCGGGGGAATTGGATCCGCTTCTCACCCAGGAACCGGCCGTTCAGGTACAGCTCCACGGCGTCCACGTTGGTGTTGTCTCTTCCCTTCCCTGGGCGACCGCCGGCCCGGCGAGCGCGACGAGGGAAGCGAGGAGCTTGAGCGACGTCGTGGCGGGGCGCATCATCGTCTACCGTCCTTCCGTAGGTCCCAGATCGGGCGCGTCACGGTGCGCCCGGCCGGCTTGCTTCGATCCGAAGGGTCACCGTGGCGCCCTCCATGCCCTCGGCCGTAGCGCGCACGCGCACGTTCCCGGCTTCGTGACCGCTTCCGAGGATGAGCATCGCCTTGCCGAAGAACAGGTCCACGTGATCCGATCGGAAGGGCTCGAACGACTGCGGGTTCCCGTTGCCCACCCCGGCGATGCGCCCGGGCCCGTCGATGTCCAGCGTGACCCTGGCGTCGGCCAGCGGCGCCGGGTTCCCGTCCTCGTCGAAGGCCTCGATGAGGATGTACGAGAGATCCATCCCGTCTGCGGCCAGCGTGGTCCGGTCGGGGCTCAGCCGGATCTCGCGGGGCTCGCCAGCGGTGGTCTTCGTCGCCTCGCCGATCACCGCGCCCTCCTTGTAGGCGACGGCCCGGAGCCGCCCCGGCTCGTACGTGACGTTCCTCCACATCAGCCTCGTCCGCTCGATGGACGTCTCGGACGTGGGGTCCTTGCACTGCATCCCCTGGGATACGCCGTTCAGGAACAGCTCGCCGCAGTCGCCGTTGGTGTAGACGAACACCGGGACCGCCTGGCCCACCCGGTCCGGCCAGTTCCAGTGGGGCAGGATGTGGACCGTGGTCTCGTCGGGCAGCCAGTAGCTCCGGTACAGGTAGTAGCGGTCCTTGGGAATCCCCACGAGGTCGACGATCCCGAAGTAGGAGCTGCGTGATGCGCTCTCGGGGCCGAGCCCCAGGTTCTGCATGGCGAAGTTGCTGTACGGGGTGGGCTCGCCCAGGTAATCGAAGCCGGTCCAGACGAACTCGCCCGCCAGGTAGGGCTCCTGCTGCTGCCACATGAAGTCGTCGTCGGCCACCTCCGCCCACCACGGCGCGTTCAGGTCGTACGAGCTCACCTGCAGGGAGCGGGTGAACGCCGTGGGCTCCTCGGGCAGCGGAAGCTCGTAGAAGCCCCGGGTGCTCAGCGTGGAGGCCGACTCGCTGATCAGGATGCCCTTGTTGGGCTCCAGCTGCCGGGCCAGGGCCCAGCGCCGGCCATAGTTCCAGGACAGGACGTCGTAGTAGTCGAAGGCGCGAAGGACGGGTGCCTCGGCATTGTCGTTGACCAGGGTCACCGGCCGCGTCGGGTCGTACATGCGGACGTAGCTCACCATGGTGTGCAGCTTCCGGAACCCGCCGTCGATGTTCCACTGCACGTCGCCGATCTCGTTGCCGACGCTCCACAGGAATACCGAGGGGTGGTTCCGGTCACGCATGACGAAGTTGCGCACGTTCCGGTGGGCGAACTCCTCGAAGTCGGTGTCCGCGGTGATGTCCGCCTTCCCGTCGTACTTGTCGAAGATCTCGTTGAAGACCAGGAGGCCCATGCGGTCGGCCAGCGCCAGGACCTCCGGGGCCTCGACGTTGTGGCTCGTGCGGATGGCGTTGACCCCGATGGACTTCATGAGCTCGAGCTTGCGCTCCATGGCCCGGGGATGGAGCGGCGCCCAGGGGACCGTGGTCGTGGTGCAGGTTCACGCCCTTGAGCTGCACGCGCCGCTCGTTCAGCCAGAAGCCGTGGTCCGGGTCGAAGCGGATCGTGCGCACGCCGAAGGGCGTCTCGTGGACGTCCCGCACCCGGCCCCCTGCCGATACCACGGTCCGGGCGGTGTACAGCGCCGGATCGTCGATGTCCCAGCGGCGGGGGTCCGTCAGCGGGACGGTCACCTCGAGGTCGCCGGCGCCGCCCGGGTCCACCGTGTCGGCGACCTCGGCCCGTGCGATCTCCCGGCCCTCGGGACTCAGGATGACCTGCTCCACCGTGACCGCCTCGTCCGCGACCGAGGCGTTCCGGACGGTGGTCCGGATCTGTACCGCCGCGTAGTGGGGCTGGACCACGGGGGTCGTGACGTAGGTGCCCCACACGCCCACGTGGACGGGGTCCACCGCCACCATCTGCACCTTCCGATAGATCCCGGCTCCCGGGTACCACCTGCTGTCGTGCTCCCGGGTGTCGGCGTGGACCGCCAGGACGTTCTCGCCGCCCGGGTCCAGGCGGTCGGTGACGTCCAGGTAGAACGACATGTAGCCGTAGTCCCACGTCCCGGCGAGCTCGCCGAAGACCCAGACCTCGGGGAAGGCCATCACGCCGTCGAAGATCAGGTAGACCCGCTTCCCCGCGTACGAGGAGGGGACGTCGAGGTCGGTCCGGTACCAACCCTCGCCCCGCCAGGGCAGCTTGCCCGTGCTTCCGTCGCCGTCGGGGACGAAGGGACCGACGATGGCCCAGTCGTGCGGAACCGAGACCGGATCCCACGCGGAATCGTCGAAGGCCACCTGGTACGCCTCGGGATGGCTACCCTGGGCGAAGCGCCAGCCGGTCTGGAGCGTGGTGACCTCGCGTGTCGTCGCCACCTGCGCGGGAAGCGGCGACCACCCTCCGGCGATGCCGACGAGGGAGAGGAGGAGAGCGAAGGAGCGCTTGATCACCGGGTCCTCCAATCTGGGCTTCGGCCCCCGTCCGCGGAGGCATTCGGGGTCGAGGTCAATTCCGCTTGAATCGGTCGAACACCGTGATGACGGGGAGCGCGTTGCACTCCTCGTCGAAGTAGTCGCGCCCGCAGCCCGAGGCGGGCTCCCACCAGAACACTCCCTTCACCCGCCGGCTCGAGATGCCCAGAAGCGTCTGGTTGACCGCCTCCAGGAACGCCTTGCGTGGCCCTCCCGGCACGTCCACGGGAAACGGCGGCAGCTCGGTCTCGTCGTACTCGTGGGGCCGGTAGCCCACCTCCACCACGATGACGTCCTTGTCCTCGTAGCTCTCGAGGATCGAGAGGATGTTGTCCCGGAGCTCCAGGAGGCTGCCGTGCCACCACGGGTAGTACGACAGCCCGATGATGTCGTAGGGGATGTCGTAGGTATGGAAGGTGTCGAAGTACGCCCTGGTGCCCTCGGTGTCCGCCCCGTTGTCGTAGTGCAGCATGATGAGGGGGCGAGGCGCCTGGCCCCGTCCGGCGTCGATGCCGTCCAGCCCCGCCTTGAACAGCCGGGCGAAGTTGTCCCAGTGCTCGGGCAGGCGGCCCAGGGGCCAGATCATGCCGTTGCGCACCTCGTTGCCGATCTGGACCATCTCGGGCATGACCCCCGCTGCGCGGAAGGCCTCGATGGTGCCCCGGGTGTACTCGAAGACCGAGTCGACCAGCACGTCGATGTCGGTCGTGTCCCAGGCGGCGGGCGACCATTGATGGCCCGGGTCGGCCCAGGTGTCGGAGTAGTGGTAGTCGAGAAGGAACTTGAACCCACGCTCCTTGGCCTGCTTCGCCAGCTCGATGGTGTAGTCGAGGTCGTTGGGCAGCCTGTCGGGCGAGTGGAAGAGTCGGAGCCGGATCCAGTCGTAGCCGTGGTCCCGGAAGATGTCCAGGCCGGGCCGAACGACGCCGTTGTCCTTGAACCGGTCGCCCCGGTCCTCGGCGGACTTGAGGAAGGAGAGGTCCGCGCCGACGGCGTAGACGATGTCGACGCTGGACACGCCCGACAGCGAGTCGGGGGTCTGGGCGGCGGCGTCCGTGCCGGCCAGGGGGAGCGCCGTGAGGGTGAGGATCGAAGAGAGAGCACGGTGTCTCACCGCGGGCTCCGGAGGTCGAGGGTGAAGGGCGAGGCGTCCATGTCGACGGGGTACGAAGTCGACGGGGTACGGACCGAGATCGTAGGCCCGGGTGACGGCCTGCGCCACGGGCAGGATGACGCTCGCCTTCGGGCTTCGTGTCGAGGGCCACCCGAGCGCCGGTGTCGAGGCCGGCGCCCTGGCACTCGCGGGCGGCACGATGAATGTTCTCCGGGGTCGAGATGGGTCCAAACCGATGATGTGGAGGCCCCGATGAGCCCCCCGACCGGAACCGGGGATACACGCCACGACGTTCAGAGCACCTTCGAGGCCGTGTTCGGGGGTCGGCCCGACCTCCTGATCCGAGCCCCGGGACGCGTCAATCTCATCGGCGAGCATACGGACTACAACGATGGCTTCGTGTTCCCCGCCGCCATCGACCGGGAGCTCTGGCTCGCGCTGCGACCCCGAACGGACGAGCGGGTGGCGCTCCACTCGCTGGACTTCGGCGCCGGAGAATTCTCCCTCGGGGGCCTGTCGCCCGGCGACGACGGCTGGATCGGATACCTGAAGGGTGTGGCGTGGGTCCTGACCGAGAAGGGCCACCGCCTCACCGGATGGGACGGCGTCGTGGGCAGTGACATCCCCATCGGAGCCGGCCTCTCCTCCTCCGCGGCCCTGGAGATGGCCACGTTGTGCGCGTTCGCGGCCGTGTCCGGGATCCCGTGGGAGCCCCGGGAGGCGGCCCTGCTGGGCCAGCGCGTGGAGAACCAGTGGATGGACGTCCAATCCGGGATCATGGATCAGCTGGCTGTGGGCCTCGGCCGGAGGGACCACGCGCTGCTCATCGACTGCCGCACGCTGGACGTGCGACCCGTCCCCCTTCCCGCCGGCCTGACGCTCGTGGTGCTGGACACCGGAACCCGGCGGGGGCTCGTGGACTCGGCATACAACGAGCGGCGCCAACAGTGTGAGACGGCCGCCCGGGCCTGCGGGGTTCCGGCGCTCCGGGACGTCGATCTGGCCGGCCTCGAGTCGGTGGGGGGGCTCGAGCCGACGGTGCGCAGGAGGGCCCGCCACGTCGTGAGCGAGAACGGGCGCACCCTCGAGGCGGCGGGGGCGCTGCGGTCGGGAGACCTGGACCACCTCGGTCACCTCATGAACGCGAGTCACGCCAGCCTTCGCGACGACTTCGAGGTGAGCACGGAGGCGCTGGACGTGATCGTCGACCTGGCACTCCGCCAGCCCGGGTGCGTGGGCGCGCGCATGACCGGCGCGGGGTTCGGGGGCTGCGCCCTCGCGATCGTGGAGGAGAGCCGAGCCGCCGGGCTCGCGCGCCGGGTGGGGGAGGCCTACCACGACGCCCTGGGCATCCAGGCCGAAGCCTATGTCTGTGGCGCAGCCGACGGAGTGGGTGTCCTGGACGTCTCCTGATCGCGATGCGCCCCCAACGTTTCCACCGACTCTCCCGCGTGCTGAGCCGTCGCCAGCCGGACCTGACGGTCCTCATGGAGAAGGTGCACAAGTCCCACAACTTCTCCGCCATCCTGCGGAACTGTGACGCCGTG
>JARRLD010000336.1:0-4617 GCA_037387345.1 Gemmatimonadota bacterium | reverse complement strand
CTTCTCGAGGCGTACGAGATCCAGGAGGATGCTCTGGGAGCGGAGCATGCCCGAACCCGGAAAGCCGTCGAGGCGCTGTTCGCGCTCTACGAGGCCTGGGGGATGGAGGAGCAGGCCGTGGAGTGGCGCGGCCGGCTGCGGTGATGGCCGCCGCTGCGCCCGCCCGGCGGCCTCAACGGCCGGTCCCCGGGGGCCGCAGCTCGTTCCACCGCTCGATGAAGGCCACGGCGGCGTCCACGAAGGCTTGCGTCGAGATCCTGCCCCGCTCCAGGGAGGCCTCGGCCGGGTCGACCTCGCCCCAGACGCCGGTGGAAGACATCTCGGCCGCCGACGTTCCCTTGCCCGTCGCGGCGTCCTTCAGGCCCTCGGCCAGGAACACCGCCGTCGCCGTGGGATCGCCGGCCAGGACGTCGGGCAGCATGGCCTCCAGGTGGGGCGGCAACGTGAGCGTCGCGGCCTGGACCCCGCTCAGGTCCACCAGCTCCGGGATCAGGTAGAGGGACTGGGCCGTCTCTCCGGTCCCGCCGTGGCGGTCGAGCAGGGGCTCGTCCCGGGGAACGGTGCGTGAGGCGGTACGGTCCATGAACGGCCCGACCACGTCGTTGAGCTTGACGGCGATGCCCGCCGTCTCCTGGTTGATCCGGTCCACGATGAACGTGGAGATGGCGTTGTTGCCCCCGTGGGCGTTGAGGATCAGGAAGCGCTGGAAGCCGTGGCGGATGAGGCTCCGCACGGCCTCCACGTAGACCTCCTGCACGAGGGTCGAGGGCAGCGTCACCGTCCCGGCGAACTCCATGTGGTAGGGCGACTGGCCCGGGAGCAGGATGGGCGCCACCAGCACGTCCGCGCGCTGGGCGATGAGCTTCGCCCGCTCCTCGCCATTCAGGTAATCGGTCCCGATGGGCAGATGGGTTCCGTGCTGCTCCAGGGACCCCACGGGGATGATGACCATGTCGGAGCGGGTGAGCAGCTCCTCCACCTCGGGCCGGGTCATGTGGGGCAGGTAGTTCCGGGTCTTGTCGGGCCCCCCCAGGGGGTTGGTCTGCGCCCCGACGGGCAGGGTGGAGGCGTTCAGCAGGAAAAGCGCCAGCGCGGCGATCCGGATCACGGTCGGGCTCCACGGAAGGGGTAGGACAGCGGAGTGGGACAAGGTGTGGTCCGCGTGCGGTAGACGCGAGCAGGGGCAGTGTCTATCCGCCCGACCCTCTGCCCTCGGGGAGCCTCCATGGGCGACCCAGCGCGTGGCTCACGGCGGTCTCCAGGACCTCGTCCCTTCCCTCGCGAATGCCCGCGAGGGTCGGCTCGACCACGAGATCGGGCAGAATGCCTGTCCGCTGCGTGGGAGAGCGGTCCGGATAGAACACCCCGATCCCGCTGATCATCCCGCGGAGGCCCCCGGGCAGGGGGACGGTCGAGACGTTGCCGTCCGCGCCCGCCGTGGTGCTGCCCACCACCGTGACGTTCGGCGCCGACCGGAACGCCATGGTCGTGTACTCGGCCTGGCTCTGGGATACCTCGTCGATCAGCACCACGACCTTCCCATCGTAGCGTGGCTCGGCGGGGGTGAGCGAAACTGCAGGGCCCCAGACGAAGGCGCCCGGGTTGGACGCGTCCCCCCGCGTGAAGCGGGCGAACTCGGAGGGCTCGGTGACGAGGTGTCGCCCCAGCGCGAAGACCACGAACTCGCTCGGGTAGTTGCGGATGTCGATGACCAGGATCTTGCTTCCGTCCGCCTGCCGGACGTAGTCCGCCGCCTCAGCGGCCGCGACCGACGACAGCTTCAGATAGACAACCTCGTCGGTGATCCTCTGGACGGTCTCGCCCGGCAGGTCGTGGGTGAACCCGGCTCGTGCGTCGAGCTCGTCGAGGGGAGCACGCTCGGCCACGAGCTCGAAGGGACCGGCGGCGCGCCGTCCCGTGACGGTGACCGGTCCCTGGGGGCCCCGGGT
This sequence comes from Gemmatimonadota bacterium, assembly GCA_037387345.1. Classification (GTDB taxonomy): domain Bacteria; phylum Gemmatimonadota; class Gemmatimonadetes; order Longimicrobiales; family Gaopeijiaceae; genus SZUA-318. The sequence goes on along the minus strand of JARRLD010000336.1, from coordinate 2,668 downwards.
GAGCTGACGCCCCATGTCCCGCAGCCGCGTCGGCCCGTTCGAAGCCGCGTAGTACCTGCGCCACGCATCCACGAGGGAATCCACGGGGGCCCCATCGAGCGTCTCGATGACGTCACCCACCTGGAGCCCGGTGGCGGGGCCGAGCTCGGCGTGGGCGTAGCCCGTCACCACGGCATCTCCCTGGACGAAGCGCACGACCACCGGCAGCTGGGCGCTGCCAACCGGCGGCCGTACGGCGAGCGAGCTCCAGAGGTTGGCGTGGGTGTCGTCGACGCGGGCGATGACCTCCATCATGGCCAGCTGGTACGCGTCGGGGTCGTCGGCCGTCATCATCCGGGGGATGTACTCCTCGAGCACATCGTCCCAGTCAGCGTCGAGCTGATCCCGGTACGGGAACCAGTATTCGATGATGTTCCACCACCGGAACAGCCCCAGCAGCCGGAAGCCCGCGTCCGGGAAGGACATGTCCGCGTAGGCGCTCTCGTTCGCGAAGTCGGGGTTACCCACGTTGGGGTTGTGGGTCACGTAGTACTGCCCGACTTCGGCCGATCGATTCCGGTGAATCGCCACGAGGCGTCCACTCAGCTCGGGCCCGAGCAGGCCACGGTCGCCGATCCAGTCGGTCTCCGGCGCCAGATGCAACGCGAGGGGCGGGCTCGCGCAGCGACTGCACGGGTCCGGATCGCCGACCCGAGCCAGCCACTCGGCCAGGGCCGCCGTGGCCGACGCGTGGTCCGTGGCCTCGAGCACCGCGGGAAGAACCCGGAACAGCTCGTAGTCCCAGTTCAGCTGACCAGCGGTGACCCGTGGGTGGTGGTACTTCACGAAGCCCCAGACCCTCGAGAGCAGCGCCAGGTTCTCGACCTGCAGCGGGGTCGGCTCGCGGTCGGCGATCCCCGAGCCCTCGTCGAACTCGGTGTCGAGCTCGGCGGGGGTCGGCTCCACCTCGACCCGAGGCGCAGCCGCCGCCGGGCCGCCGTCGACGAGCAGCTCGAGATCGTCCACCCAGAGTGTGCCCTGCCCGGACAGCAGAGCGCCCATCACCAGACGTCGCGCGGAGGAGTGGAGCGTGAGCGTCACGGTGTACTCGGTCCACTCGGTGGTGCCAGACAGATTCCGGTCCTGCATGTTGTCGATCCCCAGCACCCCGCCAGGGCCGTCCTGCCGGAGCCAGAGGGCGGCGAAGCCTTCCGCCACGTCCTCCGTCCTGAGCCAGCCTCGGAGCTCCACCGTCTGGCCCGAGAACTCGACCGGCAACGACAGCGCGACAACCGAGAACTCGCTCTCGCTCTCGGCGTCGCGCGTGATGCGGCCCGCGTACCGGCCGCCGTGGACCACCATGCTGTCGATGTGGAGCGTGGCGGGCGGGCCCCCATTCCAGCCTCGGAGCGCCCCGGTCTCCGCGGAGGCTTCGAAGGTCAAGACGTCGACGTAGTCCTGTGCCGCCGCCGGGGAGGCGGCCGTCAGGGCCAGGGCGAGCGAGGTGACGAACGTGGTCCGGTACATGGCGGTCGGGGAGACGGGCAGAAAGAGCGGCTGACGGACGATTCGTGCAAGGTGGACGCCCCTGGAGGATGCGTGCAAGGAGGGCGAGCTGAGCGCGGCTCTGCCGACCGCGGCTGCCCTTGGATCCGCTCCGCTCCGCCTGGGGCCACATCCGATGTCGGCGTAAGCCCCGTGTGCACGCATACCCAAGCACACGGACCATGCGAACGCCAGGAGTCGGCCTCGGGTGTCCGGACCGGCGATTTGGCATCGGCACGGAGGCATCTCGATGAAACGGCTTACACTGGCGGCATTCCTGCTCGCCCCCACGGCTTGGCTTGTCACCGCCTGCGGTGAATCACCCACCCACCCGGCCTCAACGGATCCAGCTGTCGAGCCATCGTTCTCTGACGAACCCGCGGAACTTTCAGAGGACTGCGCCCGGCTTGACGGCTGGGAAGTCGTCAATGGCGGCTACTACGGTTCGGCCGGGATCGGCAACATCTATCTCTCCGAGGGAGAGGTTCTGACCGTCACCGCTTGGCAACCTGGTAGTCCCTCAGATCCCTCCGCTATCGAGCTGACCATCGGCACCGGCACACCACCTGACATCACCCTGACTGCACCGTTCCCTGGGACGTTGACGTATGAGTTCCCTGCGGAAGGGTACTACGCCCTGTCCTGGTCCACAGTCCTTCCGTATGCCGACGCCCAATGGGGTGTGTACTGTGGGCTGAACCATCCCCCAGAAGCGGTTGACGATGCCTACCCGGCCTACGAGGGCGTGGTATTGACCGTGCCTGCGCCGGGCGTGCAGGCCAACGACTTCGACGAAGACGGTGACCCGCTGACAACTGCGGGGCTGAGCGGGCCGCCCCCTGGGAGCGTGGCGCTGGGTGCTTTTGGGCAGCTCACCTACACGCCGCCCTCCGGCTTCAGCGGTGAATATCGGTTCACCTACAACGTCAGCGATGGCATCCTGCAGTCCAACTGGGCTACGGTGACCATCACCGTGTACTCATTGATCACCATCGACGTCAAGCCGGATGAAGACGGGGACGGGAAGCCAATCAACCTGAAAAGCAACGGAGTCGTACCTGTTGCGATCCTGGGGTCCGACACCTTTGACCCCACAACCGCAGTGGTCCCCGAGTCCCTTGTGTTTGTTGGGGCTCTTCTCGCT
>JARRLD010000335.1:0-6283 GCA_037387345.1 Gemmatimonadota bacterium | reverse complement strand
TCTCCACGACCTGGATCCGTGTCTCTCCCTCGCCCGGGGTGAGGGATACCTGCAGGCTCCGGAAGCGGTCCGCGCTCGTCCAACGCAACGACCCGAGGGCCTCCGAGACCGTGCCGGTGCCGTCCGCCCGTTCGTCGACCAGGTGGACGAGGGCCCCGAGCCCCGCTTCGTCGAGCTCCCCCTGGACGGCGTGCATGGACTTGTGCACCAGCGGAGCGCCTGCAAGCCCCGACACCGCCGAGGTCCTTCGCCCAAGAGTCGACACCGCCCGTGCGATGGCCTCCGGCGCGATCCCGACCTCGCGCCCGATCTCCTGGAGGTCCTCCAGGGAGAGGCCTCCACCCATGGTCGACTCCTCGGCGACGTCGATCTCGGACGCGCGCTTCAGCACGAGGGCGACCTCGCGGTCGGTGAAACGGCGGCTGGGATCCGAGGTCATGCGACCGCTCCTGGATGAGGTGGAGGACTCCGTCGACGATTCTACGCACCTCCGCGTCGGGATCATCACTGCCGCACCTCGGCCCCGCAACCTGGGTTCGCGGCAGGGGTCGGCATGGCGCATGGGGGGTGGGCGTCGCCATGGTACAGTTCCGCCGACCCCACCGGAGCGAGAGCCGTGCCTGCAATCGTCGTCCCTCCGCCGATGAGCGTCGCCGCACTCGCGTCGCTCGTCCTCCTGACCCCCGCGCCAGGTGCGGACCCGTCGCCGGCTCCGCGCGCCGACTACACCATCGAAGCCGTCCGCTACGCCACCATCCCGGGGTTCCCGCTATCCGGCCTCGTGATGGACGCACCGGCCGACGATCGCATCGACATCGCCATGGTGATCTGGGTCGTGCGCGGAGAGGAGCGCACGGTGCTCTTCGATACGGGCTTCCACCGGAGCGCATGGTTCGAGCGCTTCGATGTGGCGGACTATCTGCGCCCGGACTCGGCGCTCTTGCGTGCGGGCGTGGATCCAGCCGAGGTCACGGACGTGATCGTGAGCCACGCACACTGGGACCACATGGGTGGAATCGACCTGTTCCCGAGCGCGACCATCCACATCCAACGCGCAGAATACGACTACTACACGGGCCCCGCGTGGCGGGAGGGGGGCCGGCGCGGCGGCATCGACCCCGACGACATCGTCCATCTCGTGCAGCGCAACGTCGCTGGTCAGGTGAAGACCGTGGACGGTGACGACGTGGAGGTGGTCCCCGGAATCCGGGCGTTCACGGGGGCCCGCCATACGTATGCATCCCAGTACATCCTCGTGGAGGGTCCGGAGCCCTACGTGCTGGCGTCCGACAACTGCTATCTGTTTCGCAACCTGGAAACGCGCACGGCGGGTGCCACCTTCGAGCGGGCGGATCGGGCCGCGAACGAGGCCGCCCTCGAGCGGATGGAGAAGCTGGCGGGGGCAGCGAGCCGGGTCATTCCCGGGCACGATCCGCTCCAGTTCGACCGCTTTCCGGGCGACGGACGGATCGCCCGCATCCGGTAGCGCCGCCTCTCACGGGGTGATGATGATCTTGCCCCTGGACAGCCTGTCGCCGATCCGTTGCAGCGCCTCGGCGATCTGGCTGAGGGGATAGCACCGGTCGATGACCGGCACCACCTTCCCCTCCTGGAACAGCTTGGCCATGAGGGTCAGATCGTCCCGNNTGCCGTCGGGCGTCAGCGACCGCCGGGTCTCGAAAACACTCCTGTACCCGGCCAGGTCGAGGATGACATCGTAGCGCAGCCCATTCCGGGTGAAGTCCGCCCGGGTGTAGTCGATGACGTAGTCCGCGCCGAGAGAGCGCAGCATCTCCAGCTTGCTCGGCCCGTCCACGGCGGTCACCTCGGCCCCGTACGCCCTGGCGAGCTGCACCGAGAAGGTGCCCGCGCCGCCCCCCGCGCCGTTGATGAGGACTTCCATCCCCGGCTTCACCTCCGCCTTGTCGCAGAGGCTCTGCACGGCGATGAAGCTCGCCTGGGGGATCGCCGCCGCCTGCTCGAAGGACATTCCCGGCGGCTTGGGCACCAGCGCGGCCTTCTCGGGAACGCACACGTACTCGGCGAAGGCGCCAAACCCGCTGATGCCGCAGTCGCCGAACACCTCGTCTCCCGGCCGAAACCGGATCACGTCGCCGCCCACGGCTTCGACCCGTCCGGCGACGTCGCAGCCGAGGATCTTGTACTTGGGCATGAACGGCCTGTGCCGCGTTCGTACCGGCGTGTCGCCATCGCTCCACGATACCACCGGGTGTCGGGGCCTGGGGGCGAAGATCGTGGCCAGCACGGTGGTGTAGAGGGGATCCGCCGTCAGGAGCTCCCAGTCTCCCAGATTGACGGATGCCGCGTGGACCCGGATCAGCACCTCGTCGTCGTCGGGGGTCGGCGTCTGAACGTCCTCGATGCGGAGGACCTCTGGGGGACCGTACGCGTGCCGGACGGCGGCTTTCATCGTTGCTGTCGCCTTACCCATTGCTTGTCGTACGGGTCGCTCCCAGGAGTCGATACCCGAGCCAGGCGCTGGCCAGGCCGACGAAGGGGGATGTCACCAAACCCGGGAAGTACCCGCTCGTCCTGACCGCCAGGAGTGGATGGGCGATGCCATTGAGCACGCCAGCGATCGCCAGGAACCATGCCGCGAAGAACGCGCCGGAGCTCCGTGATGTCAGTCCCTTGATCGAGGCGAGCCAGATCCCGAGCCACGTCAGGTTGAAAAGCACGAAGAAGGAGTACGACATCTGGGGAAGACCGAACAGGGGCCCCAGCCGTTCGGGAAGACCGGTCAGGGCCTCCTCGCCAAAGTGGATGCCCTGCAGGACAACCGCGACGGCCAGCGCGCGGCTGGCGGCGCGTCGCTCGTGAGCCGCTTCGACAGGCGATGGCCACGTGTTCGCCAGATACAGACTGACCAGCGCCGCCAGGCCGAGGACGACGGCACTGGGGATGAAGCTCAGCATGGCGACCAAGATGTGGCGCACCTTCCCATGACGCGAGCGCCATCTCGTGGCCCTGGTCCCTCGGGAGGCCTACCTTCGTCCCGTCCCATCGACTCTCCCTCGGGGGCCCGCCCATGTCGCTCCTCGTGTCCGCGCTCGTTGCCGTCGTGGTGGCTACGGTCGTCTACGATCTTCTGCAGAACAAACACGCCATCCTCCGAAACTTCCCCATTATCGGGCACTTCCGGTACTGGCTCGAGTCCGTGGGCCCGGAGCTGCGCCAGTACATCGTCACATCGGACGACGAGGAGCGGCCGTTCTCCCGCGACCAACGTCGCTGGGTCTACGCGTCCGCAAAGAAGGAGAACAACTACCTGGGCTACGGCACCGACAACGAGGTGGAGCTGTCAGCCAGCTACCTCATCATCAAGCACAATACGTTGGGCTGGCCCGAGGATCTGGCCCACCAGGAGGGGCATCCCCTGCCGTGTGCCAAGGTGCTGGGGGGACCCCGCGGCCGACGCCATGCGTTCCGTCCCGCGTCGGTGGTGAACGTGAGCGGCATGAGCTTCGGGTCCCTGTCCGGGGCGGCTGTCGAGGCGCTCAACCGGGGTTCCGCCCTGTGCGGATGCCTGCACAACACGGGCGAGGGAGGGATCTCGCCGTATCACCTGAAGGGGGGAGAGCTCGTATGGCAGCTCGGCACGGGATACTTCGGGGCGCGGACGCCGGAGGGCGGGTTCGACCGAACCCGGTTCCTCGAGGAGGTGGAGGCGCATCCGGTTCGGGCCGTGGAGATCAAGCTGTCCCAGGGCGCGAAGCCTGGACTGGGCGGGGTGCTGCCCGCCGCCAAGGTGACTCCCGAGATCGCCCTGATCCGGGGCGTCCCCGTCGGCAAGGAAGTCATCAGCCCGCCAGGGCACCGAGCCTTCGGGAATGTGGACGAGCTGCTCGACTTCGTCGAGGACCTGGGCGACGCCTCGGGGCTGCCCATCGGGATCAAGTCCGCCGTCGGGGAGCTCCGGTTCTGGGAAGAGCTGGCGACCAGGATGGAGTCCGGCCCCCGGGGTCCCGACTTCATCACCATCGACGGGGGAGAGGGCGGCACCGGGGCGGCGCCGTTCGCTTTCGCCGACCACGTCGCCCTCCCCTTCAAGGTGGGGTTCAGCCGTGTGTACGGGGTATTTGCGCGGCGCGGTCTCCACCACGACATCGTCTTCGTGGGGTCGGGGAAGCTCGGGTTTCCCGAGACCGCCCTGTTGAGCTTCTGCCTGGGAGCCGACCTCATCAACGTCGGTCGGGAGGCGATGCTGGCCGTCGGATGCATCCAGGCGCAGCGGTGCCACACCGGGCACTGCCCCACCGGCGTGGCCACGCAGAACCGTTGGCTCGTGCGTGGGCTCGACCCCACACACAAGGCCGCTCGGCTGGCGAACTACGTCGTCTCGCTGCGCAAGGAGCTGACCCGTCTGAGTCACGCCTGCGGGGTGGAGCACCCGGGCTTCCTGACTGCGGACCACATGGAAGTCCTGGACGGAGCGTTCGGGAGTCGCCCGCTCCACGAGGTCTTCCGATACGAGTCGGGATGGGAGCTACCCTCGGAGGCGGACCGGGCGGGGGTCCGCGAGGCCATGGGCCTCGTGGGCAACCTCCCGCCCTTCACGGGTCTGTGATCCGTCCGGTCCCGCTCTGTCCGTGCCTCAGTTCACGGCGCTGAGGACCCAGAAGGCGTCGACGATGTTGCCGTCGATGTCCTTGAAGTAGAAGAAGGCCAGGTCGTTGCGGCCCTCGATGTTGAACACGCCGAACAACGCGCCGTGCGTCGCACCCTGGGTCGACGTGTAGATCGAGGCCCACCAGTCGCCGCTGAGCTCCTGGTTCCGGATGCTCTTGCCGCCCAGCCCCGACACGAACGCGAAGCTCTCGCCCTCGGTGATCCTCAAGGTGTCCGATGTCGACGCGATGGTCTGATGCTCCATGTTCGAGAGCAGATGCGTGCGGCTGTAGCTGTGCTCGTGGCCCGTGGCGATGATCGCCCCGCCGGCCCGGCACGCCTCGTACACCCCCCACCCGGTCTCGTCGCCCTTGCCGCCGACCTGCATCCGCTCCTGGTTCTTGTGCCAGGAGCAGACGCGCCAGGTGCTGGTGTCCGCGGCCAGCTCGTTCGTGAGATAGTCGGCGTAGAACGCATCGGACCCGTCCAGCGTGCCCGGCGCCCCGAACAGCAGGTGGATGCCCCGGAAGTGGAGCTCGGCGCTCTCGCCCAGCTCGCCGGTCCAGCTGAAGCCCAGGCGCGTGGCGCGCTGCTCCATGCGCTCCTTGTAGCCGCCGGCGCCGTCCCATCGGTCGGTGTCGTGGTTGCCGACGCTGACGAAGTAGGGGAAGTCGGGGCCCAGGACGTCGTCGATCTGCTGGACCCAGGCCTCGGGGTCGTCATCGTAGTCGAAGTCCCCCTGGTGCACGACGGCGTCGGCGCCTTCGTCCTCGATGAGCTGCAGGACCGCCCGGGGGCCATCCGCCGAGCCCGCAGACTCCCAGCCCTGATCCCCGATGAACGCCAGCTTCACCTCACCCTCGGGTGGATCGATGGACAGGAAGACGGGATCGGTGCTCTGGCCTTCGCAGCTGGCCCCCAGCACGGCTGCCACCACAGCGCCGAGGCACGAGGTCCAGGCATTGCGCAGTCGTATCATTCGGGCTCCCTGAAGCGGACGGTCGGCTGGAACGTTCTTCGAATGATCTGTTAGCGCAAAGGACGGGCCAGGGTTCCGGCCGCCAGCCCCACGTCGCATGTAAGGTCCCACCGACCGGGCCAGTCCGGATGGAGCGCTGGACGTGTTCAGGGCCGTGGCATCTGGCTCGGCTGCCTCGCGGGTGGGGCCTGACAGAAGCAGTGTTCCGGTCACACCACACGTCGGGTCGCTACGCTCACAGGACCGCTCTTGTGGCTGTCCGCCGAGGTCGGGCTCGGAGCAGGGGACGTCCAGGGAGGGGCCGAATGCCGTCCCACGGACGCTGCGATGCGGTGGTTGGCTACCAGCGCTCCTGGGCGGTACGCAGGATGATCTCCTCCTGGACGTCCCGGCCGATGTCGACGAAGTAGTCGCTGTATCCGGCTACACGCACCAGAAGGTCGCGATAGCGCTCAGGATGGGCCTGGGCGTCCCTGAGCGTCTCGGTCCCCACGACGTTGAACTGGATGTGGTGGCCGCCCAGACGGAAATACGTGCGGATCAGGGCCCCGAGGCCGTCGATGCCCGACTCGTCCTCCAGGACCTGGGGAAGGAATCGTTGGTTGAGAAGGGTGCCTCCGCTGCGAACCTGGTCCATCTTGCCGAGTGACCTGCAGACCGCAGTGGGCCCGCGAC
>JARRLD010000334.1:0-7310 GCA_037387345.1 Gemmatimonadota bacterium | reverse complement strand
ACGCGCCGTGCGGCGATGCCGGACAGGATGTCGATGAAGCCCGGGGCCACGATGTGCCCGGTGGCGTCGATGACCCGGCGGCCCCGGAGGGGCTCGGTCGTGATGGCGGCGATGCGGTCGCCGGTGATGCCCACGTTGGCGATCTCGTCTCGACCCGTCTCGGGGTCCATGACCCGACCCCCTGAGATGACGAGGTCGTAGACTTCCTGGGCCCCGGTGGGAGCAACGGCGAGAAGCAGCCCCACCACAACGAGACACCCAGCCCACCGTTTCATGCGAAGCCTCCAGTCGACGCGTCCATCATGATTGCCGCCGACACCGCTCAGGTGACCCGATCACCCTCCAGCGGATAGCCGGCCTCCTGCCAGCCCTGCACACCCCCCGAGTACCGCCGGAGATTCGTGTATCCCGCTTCTTCGAGGGCTTGATAGAGCATCTTGCTGGCCGTGCAATCCTGACTCGTGCAATAGACCACGATCTCGTCGTCCACGGCCAGGACTTCCTGGGCGGCAGTCAGCGAGCCGATCCCACGAGAGCCCGGAATATGCGCGGCTCGGAATCGCCATCCATCGAACGCCATGACCAGCTGGAATGCGTCGCCACGCTCCAGCTTGGCTTTCAGCTCCTCCGTCGTAATGGTCTTCATGCTCTCCGTAGTGCCTCGTCCTTCCGTGTTGGCGTGGTGGGGTCGGGAAGACCATGGAGCAGCCCCCGGACCAACACAAGGCCAACGTTGAAACCTCCCACGCGTCGCTCCCGTCTGGGTATGGGTGCGTGACGCACCTACTCGACCCGGAGGCCGGCGGTCATGGGTTGAGCTTCGAGACCGGCACCTTGTACCGGGCGCTCCGGAGGCTGACGGCCGCAGGCCTGGTCCAGCCGGCAGACCGACGTCGGACCGGGACCGGAGAGGACACCCGGAGGCGTTACTTCTCCATCACTCCACTGGGACGAACGGTGACTGCCGCAGAAGCCCGGCGCCTGGAGGCCCAGGTGGAGGCCGCACGCGGCCGGGCGCTCCTGGCGGGCCCGGACGGAGAGTGGTCGTGAAGCCCGGGCATGGGCCGCTGGACCTGGCCATCCGCATCCTGCTCCGACTCTTCCCCGAGGACGTTCCGGGCATCACCCGGGACGAGATGCAGGAGACGTTCTTCGACCGGCTGGCCGACGCGCGAGGGGCGCGCCGTCCAGGCGTCGTCGTGAGAGCTCTGTGGGACCTGGCCCGCGCAGGTGCCGGGGAACGCCTCCGGACCTGGGGAGGTGAGGGCCTGGTCCGGGGCCTGGGAGAGGACCTGCGCTTCGCGGTTCGCTCCCTGGTCCGGACTCCGGTCTTCGCCCTTGGTGCGGTGGCCATGCTGGCGCTCGGCATTGGGGCGACCAACGCCATGTCATGAATGCGCTCATGGCGGGGATGGCCGACCGGTTCGAGGAGCCAGACGAGTTGGTCTTCCTCTGGGGGACCGAGCCCGGCCGCCGTCGCGCGGGAGTGTCCGCCCGGGAGCTCGACGTGTGGCGGGCCCAGGCCAGCGCGGTCGAGGAGATCGGGGCCTACCAGTTGGCCGTTGGGTACGTCACCGGTGGCGAGGAGCCCCAGCGGACCTTCGAGGTTCGCGTGTCCCCCAACCTCTTTCCGATGCTGGGGCTCGAGGCCGAGCTTGGAAGACTCCCGGGGCAGGCCGACGCCGAACCCACGGCGGAGCCCGTGGCGGTCCTCACCTGGGCAACCTGGCAGGAGCGCTTCGGTGGGGACCTGGACATTGTGGGGCGGACCCTCGAGCTGGACGATGTGACCCACACCGTGATCGGGGTCCTTCCCGAGACCGTACGTTTCGAGAACCTGTGGCGGGACGCCGCGGTCTTCACGCCCCTTGCGTTGGAGTCGGCGGGGGAGGCCGGGTCCTACGAGGACCGGAGGTACTCGGTCATGGGGCGCCTGGGCGACGGCGTCACCCTCGACCAGGCCCGGAGCCAGATGCAGGTCCTGGCGGCTCGCCTGGCTGACGAGGACCCGACGGCCCGGGACCACGTGGGGGCGACGGTGGAGCCGTTCCGGGAGTACTTCTACTCCCCCGACGACCGGCTCGCGGTGGGAAGCATGATCCTGGCCGTGTTCGCCGTCCTGCTCATCGCGTGCGTGAACCTGGCGAACCTTCTCCTGGCTCGCGGGACCGCCCGCCAGGGCGAGGTGGCCGTGCGTATGGCCGTCGGCGCCAGCCGGTGGCAGATCGTACGGCGACTGCTTCTGGAGAGCTTCGCTCTGGCGTCCCTGGGAGGCGCGGCCGGCATCGTCCTCGGTGTGTGGGGCATCCGGTTGATGCTGTCGAGCTTCCCCACCACCCCGTTCATGGCGCGCTGGCCTTCGGCCTCACCCCCGCCCTCCTGGCTTCTCGGGTATCCCTGGGCGCCGGGCTGAAGGAGTCGGGAGGGGCCGCGTCCAGCGCCAGGGCCCGGAAGCGCTTCCGGAGTGGAATCCTGGTGACCCAGATCGCCCTCACGGTTCCTCTTGTCGTCACGTGCGTCGTGTCCTTCCGTCACGTCCGTGCGCTGGAGACCCTGGACTTCGGCATCGACACCGAGGGCCTGATCACGGCGCGTCTGGACCTGCCGCCGTTCCGGTATCCCGATGGGGCACAGCAATCCGAATTCTACCGGCAGGTCGAGGAGGCTGCGGTCCGGCCGACCCACGGGTGGCCGTGGTCAACGAAGCGCTGGTCCGCCGGTACTGGCAGGACACCGATCCCGTGGGACGGCTCCTGATTCCCGACACGACCGGGTCCCGGTACGCTCGTCCCGAGTGGAGCCAGGGCGCTCCCATCACCGTCGTGGGTGTCGTGCGTGACTTCGGCGCCACCTTCTACGGCGAGCCACCCACACCGACGGTCTACCTGCCCCACGCCCAGTCACCCGTCGCAAGCATGCTCCTGGTGGCCCGGGCATCGCAGGATCCGGGCGTTCTCGTCCCCGCGATCCGGCAGGCCATCCGCAGGATCGATCCGGAGGTGCCCATCGGCTCGTATCGAACCGGAGAAGGGCTCATGGACACCTGGCTGCAAGAGAGCCGGACCGTGGCCACGACGTTGGGAATCCTCGGGGCTCTGGCCCTGGGCCTCGCGGTCCTGGGCCTCTGGGGCATGGTGGCGTACTCGGTGGCCCAGCGGAGGTTCGAGCTCGGCGTGCGCATGGTCCTGGGGGCGAACCGCCACTCGGTCCGGTTCGCCGTCATGCGGTCGTTCCTCGTCCTCGGCGGATCCGGGATCCTGGGCGGGCTGGCCATCTCCGCGGTGAGCGCTCTGGCGGCACGCTCCCAGCTGGTGATGCTCCGCACGTCGGTGGCGTCCACGGCGGGCTTCATCGCCGCCATGCTGGCGGCTGTGGTGGTGGTGGCCAGCTACCTGCCGGCCCGCCGCGCGACGGCCATCGAGCCCGTGAGGGCGCTGCGGTGCGAATGAGCCCGCGGTGAGCTCTACCGGTAGTCGGGGTTCGGGAAATCGAACCTGCAACCTGCGTCCCACTCGGAGCGCTGGTTTCCGTGGGCCGGCACGCCCCCGGCGTCCTTCAGCATCCGGGCCATGTGCATGAGATTCCACGTCATGAACGTGGTGTTCCGGTTCGTGAAGTCGTTCTCCGGGCCGCCGGAGTCCGGGTCCAGGTAGGACGGTCCGGGCCCGGCCTCGCCCAGCCACGCCGCGTCGGCCTGGGGCGGAATCACGTAGCCCAGGTGTTGGAGCGAATAGAGGACGTTCATGGCGCAGTGCTTTGCGCCATCCTCGTTGCCCGTTATGAGGCAGCCGCCGACGCGGCCGTAATACGCGTATTGCCCGGCCTCGTTCAACAGATGGGACGCTGCGTAGAGCCGCTCGATCACCTTCGTGCACACGGAAGACTTCTCGCCGAGCCAGATCGGGCTGGTGACCACCAGGATGTCGGCCTCCATCACCTTCTCCAGGATCATGGGCCAATCGTCCTCGCTCCACCCGTGCTCCTTCATGTCCGGCCAGACGCCGTACGCGATCTCGTGGTCCACCGGGCGGAGCACATCCACGCCCACGCCGTTCCTCTCCATGATGGCCCGGGAGATGTCGATGAGCCCCTGGGTGTGGGACATCTCGGGGGTACGCTTGAGCGTACAGTTGAGGAACTGTGCCTTCAGGTCCGAAAAGTCCCACCGACTCTGCTCATTCGTCCGCTCCTGCTTGGCTGAAAGCTCCATGCGTCCTCCCCTGGTCCGGTAACGCGTCACGGATCGCCACGATTGGCACCAACGGACAACGAGGGCAATGGTCATCGTCGCGCGTTGAGCTTGACGGCAGGACGCTCCGCGGTGCGAATTGGGCCTTCGTGTCACTCCCCTGGAAGGAGGACCTCATGCCGGAAGACGCTGCCGTCACTCCCCAACCGACGCCCTGGCATCTCTGGCTCGTCGGAATCCTGGGGCTCCTCTGGAATGCCATGGGAGCCTTCGACTACCTGATGACCGAGACCCACAACGAGTCGTACATGAGCCGGTTCACTCCGGAGCAGCTGGAGTTCTTCTACGGCTTCCCCATGTGGGTCGTGGCATTCTGGGCCGTCGCCGTCTGGGGAGGCCTGCTGGGAGCCATCCTCCTGTTGCTGAGAAAGCGCCTCGCCGCGCCGGTGCTCCTGGTCTCCTTCCTCGCCATGATCGTCACCGCCATCCACAACTTCCTCATCGCCAACGGACTGGAGATCATGGGGGGGCTGGGCTTCCTGTTCACCGTCCTGATCTTCCTCTTCGCCCTCATCCTCTGGCTCTATGCCCGGGCCATGGCTCGGGGGGGAGTACTGGCCTAGACATACCGCGCCCCTGACGCGGCCGTGTTCTTGCATCGCCCGTGTGAGCCACGCCGAGGTCGCAGAGTCACACACGCAGACCGATGGACGCCGGGGGAGGTGCGGGACATGCGGTACAAGGTCATCGAGGTCGCACTGAAGAAGATGTTCGGTCGGCATCTGAAGCCGGCCGACCTGCAGGCAGTGCTCAACAAGGAGGCCGGTGAGGAGTGGGATCTCGACCGCATCGTCGACCCGGACACCGCCGGCTTCCTCCTGGGCAAGCGCGACGCGTTCCTGTTGGTCTTCCGGAAGAGGGATCTGGACGATCCCGAGTAAGCGGCGGCAGCCCCGGGGCCAATCCCGGGGCCGCCGCAACAACCCGTCAGTGTTTGACGACGGTGACGGTGATCCTCGACGGATGCTCGCTGGAATGGTGGACCGTGTTGTGGGCAACCACGCCCTCGGCCTCGTCGTAGTTGTTCCCGCCGGTGTTCAGGTTGCGGTCGAACCGCGGGAAGTTGCTGCTGGACACCTCGATCCGCAGGCGGTGTCCCGGCGCGAAGTAATTGCTGGTGGTCAGGGGCTGGAGCGTCACCTCGTAGACCTCGCCGTCCTCCATCCACACCAGGGGCTGGTCGTATCCGTTGCGGTACCTCATGCGCTGGATCGACTCGTCCAGGTTGTAGGCGCGCCCGTCGGGGTACACGTCGATGACCTTGACGGTGAAGTCGGTGTCTCTCGCGTCCGACGACACGTACAGGGTCGGCACGATCGGGCCGCTCATCTCGACCCCCTCCGCGAACGGCTCGGAGGTATAGACGAGGATGTTCTCGTTATCCTCCGCCGCCCGTTGGTCGAGGGACCCGGCCCGCACGGCGTTGCCCTGACAGCACACGTTGCCGCCATAGGACATGACGGGATCGGCAGGGTCGTAGGTGAACGAGTCCGGGCGGTCGGCGGTGGGCGGCGTCATCGAGAGAACGCCATCGCCTGACAGCGTATTCGCGCGCCCACTGCTCGACAGGTAGAACGTCATCTCCGCCGCACCCACCGGAGGCCACGTCTCGGACGATTGCCACTGGTTGAGTCCCATCGTGTAGTAGCGGACCCTCGGCGTGGTATCGAGCACCTCCCCCCCGGAGCCCTTCACGAAGCGGTCGAAGAACGCATTGAGGAGGCTCTCGTAGTCGAATCGGGCGTCTCCCATGCTGCGCTCGCCCGTGATGGTGTTCTCCGTGGCCCGCCTGTAGGCGCAGTGACCCACGGGAGCGATGATCACCCACTGCTGGTCCTTCACGTCGCCCGCCGCCGTTTCACGCACGTGGTTGAACATCGTGATGTTCGGGCCGATCGATACGTCGTACCACGACATGAACCACAGCCCCGGCACGTCCAGGGGCATGTCGTCGTGCCAGAGCCCGCCCCGGTACCAGGCTGGATCGTTCGGCGCACGCTTGATCATCGCGCCTCCCGTCGCCACGGGCATGGAATCGGCGAAGATGCCGTGCGGCCCCCCCACCGCCTCGATGATGTCCTCCTCGGGGAGCGTCCAGAAGGCCATCGCCCAATCCACCGGCGGGAGACGCTGGGACAGGTCGTACGCCTTCGCCGCCAGGGTGAGCTCTTCCGACGTGGCGTCGTGGGGGAACAGCGGCCGCACCTGGTTCTGCTGGCCGTAGAGCCAGTCGATGAAGAGCATCTGAACCGCTCCGCCACGGTACCAGTTTCCCATCTCGTAGTACGGGCCGATCCGTCCCACGCCGGCGCCGAACCCCTGCACGTTCATGGCCGCGAAGCCCGGGTGCCCCAGTGAGGCCACCGCCGGCTGCCACTCGGCGGTCGACGAGCACCCCGTCGTGCCGACCTTGCCGTTCGACCAGGGCTGACTGGTCATCCAGTCGAGCTCGTCCTCACCGTCGCTGAGCGGGGGGCCGAGGATGTCGTAGTTGCCCTCGGCGAAGAAGTGTCCTCGCTCCTGCATGTCCACCCAGACGTACCCGCGCTTCACCGCGTCGAGCCGACCGGACATGTCACGAGGTACGCCGTTGTTGACGTCCCAGTAGTTGAAGTTGTAGGGCGTGCGGACCCAGATCGTAGGATAGGTGTGGGAGGTATCCCTCGGGCGGTACACGTCCGCGGGTATGAGGACGCCGTCCCGCATCGGAATCCTGACCTTGCGCTCGACAATGGCCACAGACTGGAGCTCGTGCTCGGTCTCCCATCGCGCAGCTTTCTGCTCATCCGTGAGCGAGCCGCGTTGGGCCGTCACGGGCGCGACCGTGAGGCACGCGAACAGCACCACGTGCGTGAATACGACGATGAGCCTTTCCATCCCGCCCCTCCAGGGTGGGAAAACGGCACCCGCAAGCCGACTTGGTGGTGAAGCGAGGGCAGGTCGAGACGCACGATCGATCTTTTTCGGTTAGACTGCATGTCCTGGAGGCCGTCGGCAAGGACCCCCTCCGGGAGGAGCCGAGAATGCAGACAGGCGCATCGAAGGGCGGCGATCGCTCCCG
>JARRLD010000333.1:0-4666 GCA_037387345.1 Gemmatimonadota bacterium | reverse complement strand
ACCCGCCTGGCGGCCCATCTCCTCGAGCGTGCTCGGGGCGCCGGCGACGGCAGCTTCACCCTGGGCATGACCCAGGAGGCCCTGGCCCGGGACCTGGGGACGGTCCGGGAGGTGGTCGCTCGGACCCTTGCCTCGCTGGTGTCCTCGGGCGTGATTCAGCGTGCGGGCCGCGCGACGTATCGTACGGCCGACCTGGAGCACCTGGAGGCGATGGCCGGCCGCTGAGATGCGACATTCAATGTCATCGGCCTGCTGCTCACGAGCTTCGCGGGAAGCGGAGGGTTTGCCTGATGGGATCTGATCTCGAGTTCGTGACCTACGTCGTGGACCAGTGCGAAGAAGATCTGGCCCTCACCTACAAGAGGATGTTCGGCGAATTCGGTCTGTATGCTCAGGAAAAGTTCGTCGGCGCGATTTGCGACAACCGCCTATTCGTGAAGCCCACAGAAGGGGGCCGTTCGTTCATCGGTGAGGTGGTCGAAGCACCCCCGTATCCGGGCGCGAGGCCGAGCTTCCTGATCGAAGACCAGATCGACGACGGGGCGTGGCTCAGCGAGCTGCTGCGGGTCACCGCCCGGGAGCTGCCGGCCCCGCGACCGAAGAGACGGGGGAAGAAGGCGAAGGAGTGACGGGCCGTCGTCCTTCACTCCGAGCGCAGGGCCATCACGGGGGAGACCCGGGTAGCGCGCGAGGCGGGCAGCGCCGCAGCCCCCACCGCCACACCCGCGAGGATGAGGCAACCACCTACCAGCGTCACGATGTCCAGGGCCCCGATGCCGTAGACGAGCCCCCGCACCAGCGACGTGCTCGCCCAGATGCCCACGAGTCCCACGCCGATGCCCAGCACGGCCAGCCGGACGGCCCGCTTTACCACCAGCCCCACGATGCCCCCGGCCCCCGCGCCCAGCGCGATACGGATTCCCAGGTCCCGTATCCGGCGGGCAACGAAATAGGAGACCGTGCCGTACACGCCGGCAGCGGCCAGAAGCAGTGCCGCGGCGGCAAAGAGTCCGATGAGCACGGTATAGAAGCGTCGCTGGGCGTACGTCTGCTCCACGCGGTCGTCCATCATGCGCACGTCCGAGGGAGGCTGCGTGGGATCCACCAACAGCAGGGTTCGGCGGATGTCCCCGGTGACGACAGCGGCGTCTCCCACCACCCGGGCCACGAGGTAGCCGGACGTCGTCCAACCTCGTAGGAGCGGATAGTACACCTGAGACACCGGGGGCTGCTCAGGACCCCACTGGCGCACGTCTCCCACCACCCCCACCACGGTCACCCAGCTCGGCGGGTCATCGCTGAAGCTGAATCGCTTGCCCAGAGGGTCCTGGTCCGGCCACGCCCTTTCGGCGAAGGTGGCGTTGATGATGGCCCCCACGGCTGCAGAGGCCGAGTCCTCGGGAAGAAGAAACCGCCCCCGCAGGAGGGGGATTCCCATGGCCTGGAAGTAGTCGCCCGTGACGCTCGTGACCTCCACGAGGAGGCCCTGGTCGTCGTTCTCTCGCGGCGGCTGGCCTTCGATGATCACGTTTCCGTTGCTCCCGCCACGGAGGGGGAGCCGGCTCACGGTTCCCACGGCGGTGACCCCCTGAAGCGCGCCCACGCCCGCCAGCACCTGATCGTAGAAGGACACGACGGCCTGCTCCTCCTCGTAGCGCGGCCCCTTGGGGTTGAACGCCATGGTGAGGACACCTTCGGAGACGAAGCCCTGCTCCTCCCCCCGGAGCGCAGCGTAGCTGCGGATGAGGAGCGTAGCACCGTTGGCCAGGACGAGGCCCAACGCGATCTGGCCGATGATGAAGTAGTCTCGGACCCGCTCCTTCCGCGGCGCGAGGGTGGAGTATCCGGCCTCCCGCACGTTTGCGGCCAGGTTGCCGCGAGCCGTCAGCAGGGCCGGAACCATGCCGAAGACCAGCGCGGTCACCGCCGCGGCGCCAGTGGCGACGGCAAGGGCGGTAGCGTCGATCTGAACCTGGTCCACACGAGGCATGCCAGGGGGCAGCATGGCCCGGAACCCCCGGACCAGGCCAAAGGAGGCGAGGATCCCACCGGCCCCTCCCAGGGCGGCCAGAAGGAGGCTCTCCGAGAAGAGGAGACGCACCACCGCCAGGCGAGACGCGCCGAGCGCCGAGCGCACGGCGAGCTCGGCCTCCCGTCCGGCGGCGCGGGCGAGCTGAAGCCCGGCCACATTGCCGCAGGCGATGAGGAGAACCAGCCCGGCGGCACCGAGGATGAGGGCGAGCTGTCGGCCCAGGTCGCCGAACAGATACTCGTGGACCGTGAACACCAGGGCCGTCCGCTCCGCATTCGTGTCGGGATACTCGGCGGCCAGCTCCCGCATGATACGATCCATGTCCTGCTGGGCCGCCCGTTTGGTCACGCCCGGGGCAAGGCGCGCAACCACGGGGTAGCTGTGGCTGCCGCGGTTGACCTGGAGGCGCTCGTTGGGGAACGGCAGGTAGACCTGGTGCCGGGTCGTGCGCGTCCAGGGAGAGGGGACGTCGAAGCCGGCAGGCATGACTCCCACCACCGTGTACGTCTTGCCGTCCACCTCGATCGCCTGGCCGAGGACGTCGGGCCGGCCGCCCAGGGCGGTCTGCCAGAGGTCGTGGCTCAGCACCGCGACCTCGGCGACCTCCTGGTCCTGTGTGACGAGAGCCCTTCCCATGAGAGGACTCACCCCCAGGAGCTCGAACGCGCTGGCCGTGACGAACGTTCCATATACGCGCTCCGGCTCCTCCAGCCCCGTCAGCGTGAAGGTCCCGGGTTGAAGCGCCGCGATTCCCTGGAACGTTCGCTGGCGTTCGCGCCAGTCCAGGTAGTCCGGTCCGGAGGCCGGGCCGCAACAACCGAAGTTGGCGGCCTCCATCACCACGACCAGCTCCTCGGACTCGGGGAGGGGGATGGGATCCAGGAATACACCCTTGAAGATGCCGAACAGCGCGGTCACGGCGCCGATGCCGGCGGACAGGGTCAACAGGACCGTCAGCGAGAACCCCGGGCGCTTGCCCAGGGCCCGAACGGCCAAACGGACATCGCTCATCCACGCTCCCACGGCCTCTCCGTTCCGTTCGCGGTTTCTCTTTGCGTCAAGGGCGGACGCCGCGGGGTACCGTGCCGCAGAGCACAGGGGCGCCCGCACCAGGAGGTGAGACAGAGCGTTTCGCTTCGAGGTTGCAGCCGACATGCGGGGCATCCTTGAACACGTCGAGTGACCACGGGTAGCCCCATCCATGCGCGTCGTCTCCCTGGCCTGCTCGAACACCGAGATCGTTTGTGCGCTCGGATGCGCCGATCAGCTGGTTGGTGTCGACGACCATTCGGATCATCCGGAAGAGGTCGTCGCCGCGTTGCCCAGGGTGGGCCCGGACCTGCAGATCGATGTGGACGCGGTGGCGGCGCTCGAACCGGACCTGGTGCTCGCCACGCTGACCGTGCCGGGTCACGAGGCGGTGGTGGAGCGGCTCGAGGCGGCCGGGCTTCCGTTCATCGCGCCCGAGCCGACGTCGATCGAGGACGTCTACGGGGACATCCGCCGGATCGGCGCGCATCTGGCGGCCGGGGACTCCGCGGTCCACGATCGCGCCGAGGCGCTGGTCGCCGAGATGCGGCGGGCCATGGCCGGGGGGCCGGGATCCGATGGACCGGACGACGCGCCGACGATCCTCGTGCAGTGGTGGCCGAAGCCGGTGATCACACCTGGCCGCCGCTCCTGGGCGGCGGATGTGATCCGGGCCGCGGGGGGACGTGCGGCACTGGGCCACGAGGACCACAAGAGCCGCCCGATGAGCGACGAGGAGGTCGCGCAGCTTTCCCCCGACGCGGTCGTCTTGGCCTGGTGTGGCGTCCATCCGGACAAGTACCGGCCGGACGTCGTCCTCCACAACGAGACCTGGTCGGATCTGCCCTTCGTGCGCGAGGGGCACGTGTACTGCGTCGGCGAGCCGTTCCTGGGAAGGCCGGGTCCGAGATTGGTCGAGGGGGTGCGGATGCTGCGGGAGATCGTAGGGGCCCTGGGCCCGAGTCGCGGCCCGCGAGCCCGCGCCAGCGAGTGAGGCCCCAGGCCCGGCTCACGCTTCCCGGAGGGCCTCGGCCGGGTCCACGCGAGCGGCGCCCAGAGCGGGGGCAAGGCATGCGACGACTCCCACCGCCAGAAGAATCGCTCCGACGACCCCGGAGGTCATCGGGTCGAAGGACGACACGCCCACCAGCATCCCCCGGAGGAGACGGCCAGCCAGGAGCGCCCCGAGCAGCCCGATGCCCAGGCCCAGCATTATGAGGCCGAACCCCCGCCGCAGGACCAGGCGTGCCACCTCCCTCCCGCTGGCCCCCACCGCCATGCGGACGCCGATCTCCCGTCGGCGCTGCCCTACCGCGAAGGCCAGCACCCCGTAGAGGCCGGCCACGGTGCGCGCCAGGGCCACGACGGCAACGAGGCCAAAGAGAAGGGCGGTGAAGCGGCGGCCGGCCAGGGCCGTGTCCACCAGACCGCCCAGCGTACCCGCCGAGTAGACGGGGATCTGCGGGTCCAGCGAGTGGAGCACCGTCTCGGCCGGCTCCAGCATGGCGATGGGATCCCCCTGCGTCCGGAGGACCAGGGCCAGGTCCCGTGAGGCCGACTGGGCATGGGCCTGATAGACCTGCGGGTCCGGGCTCCCCTCCACCC
>JARRLD010000332.1:0-4667 GCA_037387345.1 Gemmatimonadota bacterium | reverse complement strand
GGTTGGCGTTGGTGGCGGACAGGATGCGGACGTCCACCTTCCTCACCTTCGAGGAGCCCACGCGTTGGATCTCACCGGTCTCCAGGACGCGCAGCAGCTTCGCCTGTTGCTGTTGCCGGACGTTGGCGATCTCGTCCAGGAAGAGCGTGCCTCCGCTCGCCAGCTCGAAACAGCCCACGCGGTCCGTCTTCGCATCGGTGAAGGCTCCCTTCACGTGGCCGAACAGCTCGCTCTCGAACACACCTTCCCCGAAGCCCCCGGCGTTCACCGCCACCAGAGCGTTCTTGGCCCTGCCGGACACGGCGTGGAGCCATCGGGCCACGACCTCCTTGCCCGTTCCGTGCTCGCCGACGATGAGGACGTTCGCGTCCGAAGGCCCGACACGCTCGATGATGTCCAGGACCGGCTGCATGGCCCGGGAGCTGGCGATGAGCTCAGGCGCTCCCTCTCCTTTCAGCAGGCGGTTTTCGTCCTCGAGACGCTGGCTTCTACGAAGGGCCCTGCCCAACTCCACCTGGGTCCGGACCATGGTGAGAAGCCGCTCGTTGTCCCACGGCTTCTCGATGTAGTCCCGCGCACCCCGCCGCATCGCTTCTACGGCGCCCTCGACGCTGCCCCACGCCGTCATGACCACCACGGGAAGCGCGGGATCCAGCGCCCGGAGCTTCGAGAGCAGATCGAGGCCCTCCTTTCCCGACGTGGTGTCGCGGGTGTAGTTGAGATCCATCAACACCAGATCAAAGTCGCCTTGTTCCACGGCGTGAAGCACGCCGGCCGGAGAGCTCTGGGTGTGGATCTCGAACCCGGCGCCCTTCAGGAGCAGACGGAGCGCCTCCAGGACATCGGGCTGGTCGTCTGCAACGAGAACGCGGGAGGCCATCAGCGAGGAAGCCCGGAGCCTACTCCTCGACGATCCAACCGTCGCGGAGCTGGATGATCCGATCCCCGTAGGCCGCATACTCCTCGTTGTGCGTCACCTGGATGATCGTGGTCCCCTCCTCGTTCAGCTGCTTCAGAAGGTCCATGATCATCCGCCCCTGGCTGGAGTGGAGGGACCCTGTGGGCTCGTCCGCGAGGATCATCGCGGGCTCGGCGATGATGGCCCGGGCCACTGCCACCAGCTGCTGCTGCCCGCCCGAGAGCTGACTCGGATAGAGGTCCTTCTTCCCCACGATCTGGAAGCGGTCGAGCGTGTCCGCCACGATGGCCTGCCGGTCCTTCCGCTTCACGTTCCGGTAGGACAGCGGGATCTCCAGGTTCTCGTAGACCGTCAGATCGTCCAGGAGATGGTATTGCTGGAAGACGAAGCCGATGTACCGCTTGTTCAGGTCGATCCGGGACCGTGGCCTCATGGCGTGGACGGGCTCACCCAGGAGGTAGAACTCCCCCCGCCAGTCCCCGTCCAGCATGCCCAGAATGGACAGGAGGGTGGACTTTCCGGCGCCGGAAGGCCCCATGATGGTGACGAATTCGCCCTTCTCGACGTCCGCGTCGATGCGACGGAGCACGAAGGTCTCTCCTGCGCCCGTCTTGAAGGACTTCTCTACATTTCTGAGCTTGATCATTCAGCCGTCCGTGGTTTGCCCCCCGCTCCTTCCCGCGGGACGGGTCGTCCTCGTCCCTCCCACTCAGACGGTTCCCGCCGCCCTCCGGTTCCAGGCGCCGGCCAACCGTGAAACAACGTACGCACAAACCGGCCGCATGCCAGTGCGGCCGTGGGCGGTCCAGGGGCCCCGGACCCTCCCGGGAACAGGAGCCCGCCGGTGCGGATCGGCTCACTCCTCTCGAAGCACGTTCACCGGGTCGGTGCGCGCGGCCCTCCAGGCTGGCACCCAGCTGGCGAGCGCCGCCACACCCGTGACCAGGCTGGCCGTGGCCACGAAGGTCAGCGGGTCGGTAGCCTCCACCTCATACAGGAGGCTCACCAGCACCCGCGTGAGCGCCAGGGCGCCCAGCAGCCCGACCACGATCCCACCGCCCGCCAGGAAGAGCCCGCCCCGCACCACGAGAAACCGTACGCGCCGTCCGTCGGCGCCCAGGGCCAGGCGGATGCCCATCTCCCGCACCCGCCGCGTGACTCCGTACGACATCACCCCGTAGATCCCCAGAGCCGCCAGGAGCATGGCCGCCACGGCGAAGATGGCGAGCACGCTCGTCACGAACCGATCGGGCGCGAGGGCCCGGTCCACCAGGGACTGGAGCGGCTCCACCCGGGTCGCGGCGAGCGCCGGGTCGAGGTCCGAAACGGTCTGACGGACCGTGGACACGAGCGCGCTGACGTCTCCACCCGCCTTCAGGGCCACCGACATGGCCGCAAAGGACACCTGCCGGTAGGGAAGGTAGACAGCGGGTCGCGTTCCGTTTCGGATCCCGAAATGCCTGACGTCTCCGGCGACTCCGACGATCCTGCGCCAGCTGGGCCTCTCGGGATCGCCGAAGCCCAGGCGACGTCCTATGCCATCGCCACGTGGGAAGTACCGGTCCGCCAGGGCCTGGTTGACGATGACGACCGGGTCCGCGTCCGCATCGTCGCCCGCGGTGAAGTCCCTCCCGTCCAGCAGCTCCAATCCGACCGCCTCGAAATAGCCGTCGGTGACGGGCCGGATCCACGCGGCCTGGCTCACCCCCGGCGCCGGTGGAGGCTCTCCTTCGACGAAGATGCTGGCGTCCGAGTCGGCACCTGCCAGCGGGAGCGACCCCACCGCGCCGGCTGCGGTGACCTCCGGCATGTTCCGTATCCTCTCGAGAAGGGCATGGTAGTAGGCCTGTCGAGCGGTATCGTCCCCATAGCGTGTGGCGGGGAGCGCCATGGACAGGGTCAGCACACCCTCGGGCTCGAATCCGAGCTCCGCCGAATGGAGGCCCTGGAAGGACCGGCCCAGGAGCCCCGCCCCCACCAGGAGCACCAGCGCGAGCGCCACCTGCGTGACCACGAGGCCCCTGCGCAGGGGGCCGCCCAGGTCCCCCTTCGCGACGGCGGCGCGCAGGGCCCCCTGGACATCCTCACCGCCCGCCTTCCACGCCGGCAGCAGCCCGAAGAGGCAGCCGGTGGCCAGGGTTACGGCCGCCGTGAACGCGAGGACGCGTCCGTCCAGGTCGACCTGCTCGATGCGCGGCACCGCTCCCGCCGGGACGAGCCCGAGGAGCGCATCCGTGCCCCAGACCGTCAACGTGATCCCCACGAGTCCACCCAGGGCAGCCAGGAGGAAGCTCTCCGTGAGAAGCTGTCCCAGGATGGGGCCGCGCCCGGCGCCCAGGGCCACCCGAACTGCGATCTCTCCACGCCGGGCCGTGGCCCGGGCCAGCAAGAGGTTGGCGACGTTGGTGCAGGCGATGAGAAGCACGAAGCCGACGGCGCCCAGGAGGACCCAGAGACCACGGGCGGAGTTGCGGGTCATGTCCTCCCGCAGGCCGAAGAGCGCGATTCCCATGTCGGCGTTGGTCTCGGGGAAGGACTCTTCCAGGCGGGCCGTCAGCGCGGCTGCCTGGGCTCGGGCCCTTTCGAGCGTCACGCCGGTGCCCAGCCGGCCGATCATGCGCGTGCCGAAGCAGCCTCGGTCGCATTGGAGCGTGGGGCTCGGGCCCAGGGCGCGCCACAGCGCCGCGTCCGGGAGGAACGGCGGTCGGAATCCTTCCGGCATGACCCCGATGACCGTGTACGGCACCTCGGAAAGCGACAAGCTCTGGCCGATGATCGCCGGGTCCCCTCCGAAATAGCTCTGCCAGAGCCGATGGGAGAGCATCACCACACCGGGGGCACCCTCCACGTCGTCGGCGGGGATGAAGGTCCGCCCCTCTTCCGGCATGACTTGCAGCACCCCTGAGAACAACGCGTTGCTGACCTCCGCCGCCTGCACCACCTCCGCCTCCCCCACGCCCGTGAGGGTGGGCTGCCAGCCCCCCCAGACCCCTGCGGCCTGCAGGAGGCCCGGCTCGTCCCGGACGTCCTCGAACGTGTCGTAGTTGAACCACTCCCGGCTCGCGCCGCCCCGTCGGGAGACGTCCAGCCAAAGGGTCACCAGGCGGTCGGGGTCGTGATAGGGGAGCCGTTCCAGCAGCACGCCGTCGACCACGCTGAAGACGGACGTATTGGCTCCGATTCCGATGCCCAGCGTGAGCACCACCACCAGGGTGAAGCCCGGGGCGCGCAGGAGCGTCCGCACGGCGTATCGCAGGTTCTGCAGCATCATGCCTTCATCTCCTCACGTCCACACGGCGCCGCGCCTCCCAAAGTCCTCGGGGACGGCCACCGCGTGCGATGGCCGCCCCCGCTTCAGGTCCGATCCTCCTTCCCATCCCCACCCGATCCACCCGATCCGGGGACCGGACCTGACTGACTCCAACCAGCTTCCCGGCTCAGCTCACGTCGAAGCCGGCCTCCTCGAGCTCCTGCGCCTTGCGCGCGTCGTCCTCGCTGACGACCTGGCCGTCGAAGAGGTGGATGCTCCGGTCCGCCATGTGCGCGTACCGGGGATCGTGCGTCACCATGCAGATCGTCGCCCCCTCGTCGTGAAGCTCCTTCATCAGGTCCATCACCGCGCCGCCGTTCTTCGAGTCCAGGTTTCCCGTCGGCTCGTCCGCCAGCAGGATCAGCGGCTTGCCCACGATCGCTCGCGCCACCGCCACCCGCTGCTGCTGACCTCCCGACAGCTGGCTCGGATAGTGCC
>JARRLD010000331.1:0-6723 GCA_037387345.1 Gemmatimonadota bacterium | reverse complement strand
AGCTGGACGCACGACCGCCGGTCCTCCCGATGACGAAACCCAGGGCGCCGAATACCGCTGCGGCGACGACCCCGACCCAGATGTCCATTCCGTCCTCGTCCGTTGATGCGTACGGCCTCGAGCCCCAATCGCGGAGGAGGATCTTCGCACCGGGGCATTCCCAGTGCAACACGTACCGTTGCCACCAGGGCGTGCCCCGGACTATGCTCGCGGTCCATGGACCGCTTGGAGACCCTTCGCGATCTGCTCCGAGAAAGCTCGGATTGCTCCAATCCGTCGCCCGAACGGGTGCGACGGCTGTTCGAGAGCATCCATCGGATCGCGGTGGTGGGGCTCTCGAGGGACCCCCGAAAGGCAGCGCGGCGGGTCCCCTCCTATCTGGCAGCCAAAGGCTACGAGATCATACCGGTGAACCCCTTCGCCGACCACATCCTCGGCCGAGAGGCCTTCGCTTCCCTGGACGACCTGGACGAGCCCGTGGACCTCGTGCTGGTGTTTCGGCCCTCCGATCAGGCCGGCGCGGTAGTCGAAGCCGCCGCCGCCCGGTCCGAGCGGCCGGCCATCTGGCTGCAGGAAGGCATCCGAGCGGACGAGGCGGCGGCAGAAGCACGGGCCCAGGGCTCCATCGTGATCCAGGACCTGTGCGCCTACAAGGTCCACCGCGCGGTGTTCGCCTAGGAACGTCCGACGGCCCTCCGTCAGGAGCCAGCCGCCCCGGGCCCGGTGTCGGACCCACTCTCCGCATGTGCCTCCAGCGCAGCGGCGACCTTCTCGGCGTGTCCTGCAGGGCGGACCTTCCTCCAGGCCGCCTGGACGATTCCGTCCTCGTCGATGATGAACGTGCTCCGTTCGATACCCATGTACTTCCGCCCGTACAGGCTCTTCTGCTTCCAGACCCCGTAGGCCTCGGCCACGGCGTGGTCCTCGTCGGCCAAGAGGGGAAAGTTCAGCTGGAACTTCTCCTTGAACTTCACGTGGGACGACACCGGGTCCGGGGACACGCCGAGCACGACCGCATCGAGGCCCTCGAACCTCGGCATGCTGTCCCGGAGGTCACACGCCTGGGTCGTGCAGCCCGGAGTATCGTCCTTGGGATAGAAGTAGAGCACCACCTTCCGTCCCCTCAGGGAGGAGAGGGTTACCGCCTCCCCGGAATCGGAGGGAAGTGTAAAATCCGGCGCAGACTTGCCTGTATCTACCATGATGGACGCGGTCGCCGATGTCCGACGGCTGGGACCGATCAGCTACCCCCGCCGACCGAACGGGTTTCAGCCTCGGCCACGTGTCTGGAACCGTCTCGCCCCGCCCCTACCCCTTCCGTCCAGACTTCCCATCGACACAAGCTGTCACCCCGCGCCTGGCAAAGGCTGTGCACCACCCGGGGGGCCCCTCCCGCGACACGAGCCACCACGGCCTCGCAGAGCCCCGAGACCAGCTCGCAGGCCTCCCCTCCCGGATCGGCCTGGATGAAGAGCAGGGCCGTCCCTTCCAGGGAGAAGGGTCCCCGTCCGAATCCGCCCATTCTCCGTCCGAACAGTCGATTGAGAACCCGCGCGGTCCTGCGTCGGGCAAGCGCCATGGCCAGGCTCCTGGGCAGCCGCCTCCCCCACCGGCCGGGGGATCCGTCGCTGCCCAGGGCCTGCCCAAGCCGCCTGAAGATCTCACCGCCGTCGGGACGCCTGTTCACCAGGCGAAAGAGGTCCCGCACCTCGTCGTCGGTGAGGCGGGTGCCCCGGCGCACGAAATGCCTGTACGTACGGATCTGTCGCTCCACCACATTGCTGAGACCCAGGCGGCGGGGCATGGTGACGGTCGGGTCCTCGTCCTCGAAGACCTCGGGGGGCGAGTCCTGAGCCTTGATGGCCTCCAACAGTCGGAGAGCCACGATGGCTCGAACCCGTCTCCAGGGGGCGGGATCGGCCGGGGTTTGGGGGGGTGGTCTCAAGAGAGCATGGGGGTTTTGGCTTCGTCAGGGGAACCAATGTCGGTTGACTTCCCCGGGGTCGCAATCGTCGAGGCGGGGTGACGGTGAAGGTGAGTTCTCGTGGCCACCCTGGGGGGGCTGGATTTCGTGCCACCGAGGCCCTTCGCCTCCCCCGCTTCTTCTTCTCTCCCCAAGTCGCTCCATGAAGCGATACCGCGCGTTCGACCCACCTGAATACGTCCGCTGGACGGCGGACCCTCGGCTCGTTCGGGAATACAGGGAGCGCCTGGAGGGGGATCCGGACCGCGTTGGCGAGATCGAGTCCCTGGACGACGAAGCGCTGGTATCCCTCCATCGGGACCTCCTCCGCACCCGCCTTCACGACATCGCACTCAAGCGATGGGTCCGCACCGGCGTGATCTCCAAGGCGTGGCTGAGCACCGGCGAGGAGGCCGTAACCGTGGGGAGTGTCGCTGCCCTGGACCGTGGCCGGGACGTGGTGATCCCCATGATCCGCAACGCAGGCGCCTTGCACATGATGGGTGTGCCCCTGTCCGACTGCTTCCGGGGGTATCTCGCCACATCCGACTCTCCCTCGCGGGGCCGTGACCTGCACGTCGGTGATCTCGAGCGAGGAGTCCTGCAGCCGATCAGTCACATGGGGACATCGGTGGAGATCGTCGCTGGGGTCGCGCTGGCGTTCAGGAGCCGCGGAGAGGATCGTGTCGCCATGACCTGGGTCGGTGATGGCGCCACGAGGACCGGGGCGTGCCATGAGGGTCTCACCTTCGCCGCAGCCTGCAGGGTGCCGGCGGTGTTCGTCATCCAGAACAACCAGGTCGCTCTCGGGACGCGTGTTGACCAGCACAGCCCGGGCAACCCCCTGGATCTGCCGTCTGCCTACGGAATCCCTACCTGGCCCTGCGACGGCAACAACCTGCTCGACGTCTATGCAGCGACGCGTCTCGCCGTGGCCCGGTGCAGGGCCGGGGAAGGGCCAACGGCGGTGGTGGCCGAGACCTTCCGCATGGGTGGCCACGCGACACACGACGAGGATGAGGCGCGCCGGACATTCCCCGCGGAGCTGTTCCGGACCTGGGGCCAGCGGGATCCCGTGGGCCTCTATGAGGCCTATCTCCTGGCACGAGGGGTGCCGGCAGAGACGCTGGCGCGGATCGAGGTCGAGGTGACCAGAGAGATGGACCGGGCTGCAGAAGAAGCCCTCGCGTCGAAGGACAAGATCCCTCCGCCCCAGGGGGCTCTGTACGAAGGGGTTTCCGAGGGCGGGGTACTCGTTGGCCTCGAGCGGCGCCCCGTCTGAGTGGTTCGGTCCGTGGACCCGCGGGCGCCCTCTCCGGTGTCGGTGGCGCCGTTTCCGAGCTTCCCGTAGGTTAGGGCGGAACCAACGAATGTACGATCTGAAGCCCAGGGTCCTTGATCCCTGTTGGCAGGCGTATATATTTCAAACTCGAAACAAGAATGATTCCGGATTTCGCCTGGCCGTACTCACGCGCCCTTGTCGAGTCCGGCCTCGGCGTGATCAGGCGACCCTCCAGAACACATCCGACATGGTCGACGCGAACACAGAGAAGGTCCAGCAGCTCATGGCATCCCGCCCGCTGAGCGAGCTGTCCGACGAGGAGCTGGTCACCGCCCATCTGGAAGGGCGGCCCGGCGCATTCCAGGATCTGTATGATCGGTACCGTGACCGTCTGATCCACTTCATCACGAGGAAGACCGGTGACCCGGATCGCGCCCAGGACCTGGTACAGGAAGCCTTCATCCGGGTGACCCGCCACCTCCACCGATTCGACACCTCCAAGAAGTTCTCCACGTGGGTCTATACGATTGCCAGCAACCTCTCGAAGAACGAGTTGCGCAATCGGTCCCGGAGTCCCCTGGTCCTGTTCCAGCGCCTCACCGGCAACTGGGAGGACGATCACCGCCCGCTGCAGTTCGAGGACTACTCGATGCGTCCGGACGACCTGTACAGGAAGCGGTACCTTCGGCGCCTCGTGGAGGATCTCGTCAAGGAGCTGCCGGAACATCACCGGCTCGTCTTCCGCCTCCGGGAGCTGGAGGGAAAGAGCTACGAGGAGATCGCCGAGATCACCGGTGTGAACCTCGGCACCGTGAAGAGTCGGCTTCATCGCGCGCGGAATTCGTTCGCGCAGAGGATCGAGCCCTTCCTGAATTAGGAGGCTCGAGCTCCCTCCGATGTTCGAAGACCTCCGAGCCGCGTTTCGCGAGGCTCTCGACAACTTCAACAACGAGCTGCGTCGAGAGAACGTCTCCGAGACGGCGGATCGACTGCTCGTGGGCATGAAGAACGAGATCGTCGACGAGAAGGCGCAGCTCCGTGATCTGGAGTCGCAGCTCGAGCGGGCCCTGGCCGGGGCCGAACGTGAGAAGGGGCTGGGAGAGACGTGTCGACGCCGGGAGACGATGGCTCGGGGAATCGGCGACGAGGAGACCGCCAGCCTGGCGGCGGAGCACGCCACCAAGCACGAAGGGCATCGAGCCCTCCTCGAGAAGAAAGCCACGGCGATCCGCGAGGAGCTCGACCGAATGGCCGAGAAGATCGAGGGGGAGCGTCGCCACGGCGAAGCCGCCGAGGCGTTGGGGGATCTGGACCTGAACGAGGCCGACGATCTCGACTACGAAGTGAGCCTCGACTCCCCGCCGGAGAGGGAGGAGCTGGACGTCGATGCCGCGCTCGCCGAGCTCAAGCGACGCATGGGCGAGAGCTGACAGCAGCGCTCACCGGCGGGCTTCCTAGTCCTCCTCGGGATCGTCCACCAGATCCGCGAAATCCCTGAGGAAGAGCAGTCCCGCGCACTCTCCGGCGAGGAAGAGCACGTCCTCGCGTCGACGTGGATCCAGGGTCGTCGTCCGTGCATCCCCGCCGTCGGCCAACAGGCACCACTCGCGATCGTCACGGGCTCCGAGGCAGACCAGGAGTCCGTCCGCCCCGAGGTCGTGCAGGACGGACGACGCCCCGGCCTCGCAGCGTGGCAGCGCGGCGGCATCGACACCCAGTCGGGCAGGATCTTGAGCCAGGTCGATGACGACGAAGGCGGCGGGCGAGGGATCGCCGGACGGGCTCCGAGAGAAGATCACGCCCCGTTCCGCCTGGGCCAGGTGCGCGATGCGCCAGAGGGGGAGGGCGAATCGTGACCGATCACCGTCAGCGCCCCACAAGGCCATCGTGACGGGCGCCTGGCCCCGCCCGGCCTCAAGATCCAGGTTGCGGGCGATGTCGATGATCTTGTCGGCCATGGAACGAATGGACACCCCACCGAATCCCCCGTCAAATGGGCCACCGGCCAGCCGCGGCCTGGTTCTCCCCCATGGCTTCGGGTACATTCCGCCGTCCTTGCGACCCCCCTCTGGGTCGACACGGTCATTCCGACTCGCGAAGCGAAATGCAGAACTGGATCGGCATCGGCATCTGGATCGTGATGGGCGGCGTCATCGGCCTCGTCATGAAGGCGCTCGTCCGCCGTCCCGAGGAGACCTCCGGCCACACGCCCGTCCTCCTGGTGTTGGGTGCGTTCGCGGCCGTGATCGGAGGCATGCTCGGCGTCGGCACGTTCCATCTGTACGAGCCGCTGGCGATCAGCCCGGGTGGGATGGCCGGTGCGGCGATCTTCGCCGCCCTGATGACGTTCGTGTATCGCTGGGGCCTGCGTACGCTGATCTAGCGACGCTCGGCTCCACTCGAGTCGGCGGCGGAGGTCGGCCCGTGTCGGACCCGCAAACCTTCATCGATTCGAGCCTCGGCCGCTTTCGCGCCGAGCTCTACGAGTTCCTCGGCATCCCGTCCGTGAGCGCCAAGCCGGAGCACGCCGGAGACACCCGCCGGGCGGCGGAGTGGCTGGCCGACCGGCTCGGTGCCGCGGGGCTCGAAGCGGAGATCATCGATACCCCGGGCCACCCGATCGTGCTGGGCGAGTGGCGGGGCGCGGAGGGCGCCCCGACCGTGCTCGTGTACGGCCACTACGACGTCCAGCCGCCGGAGCCCCTCGACGAGTGGACTTCGCCCCCGTTCGAGCCGACGGAGCGCGGGGGGCGCATCTACGCGCGTGGCTCCGCCGACGACAAGGGTCAGCTCTACATGCACGTGAAGGCCCTCGAGTCGCACCTCGCCACCCGCGGTCGCCTACCCGTGAACGTGGTCCTTCTACTCGAGGGCGAAGAGGAAGTCGGCTCGCCCAACCTCGTCCCCTTCGTCGAGGCTCACGCCGAGCGGCTTGCGTGCGACCACGTGCTGATCTCCGACACCGGCATGTTCGCGGAGGGCCTTCCCTCGCTCCTCTTCTCGCTTCGGGGGCTCGCCTATTTCGAGCTCCACGTGAAAGGCGCCCGGAGCGACCTCCACTCGGGTGAGTACGGCGGCGCCATCGCGAACCCCGGCAACGTGCTCTCCCGGATCGTCGCTTCGCTCCACGACGAGGACGGGCGTATCGCCATTCCGGGCTTCTACGACGAGGTGGTGGAGTGGGATGAGGAGACGAGGAAGCAGATCGCCTCGCTGCCGCACGACGACGAGGCGTTCCGCGAAGAGCTCCGCGTGCCCGCGCTCACCGGGGAGCGAGGCTACACGACGCTGGAGCGTCTTTGGATCCGCCCCACGTGCGACGTGAACGGACTGCTGTGCGGCTACACCGGCGAGGGAGCGAAGACGGTGCTGCCGAACCAGGCGATGGCGAAGGTCAGCTTCCGTCTCGTGCCGGACCAGACCCCGGAACGTGTGAAGGAGCTCTTCGTGGCGCACGTGCACAGGGTGGCGCCTCCGG
>JARRLD010000330.1:0-7723 GCA_037387345.1 Gemmatimonadota bacterium | reverse complement strand
CCTGATCTCGGCCGGCTTCGACTGTCTCGCGGGAGATCCTCTGGGCAGCTTCACCCTGACGCCGGCGGACCTGCACGGAATGACTCGGGAGGTCATGGATGTGGCCTCCAGGCACTGCGGTGACCGGCTGGTCGGGATTCTCGAGGGGGGCTACGAGCCCGGGGGGGTCGGATCGGGGGTCGTGGCGGTGATCCGGGCCCTGGCAGGGCTGCCCCTGCCCTGAGGTTCCGGAGCGCTCCGGCGGGCTGCCTACACCTCTCCGCCGGAACGCTGCAGCCGTCTCCGTCGCTCGGCGGTCAGGGGTTCCGAGCCGGGGGGGACGGGAAGGCCGACGCCGCCTCCCCGCCTGCGGAGCGTACGACGCACCTGCTCGGCCGCGTCCTGGGCGGTCCGGCCCTGCCGCATGAGCCGACGCACCCGCTCAGGGATTCCCAGGATCTCTTCCTCCCGGGTACGCCGCTGGAGCGCCTCCCGAACGAGCGCAACCGCCCGGTCCGCCGGCACACCGGACTCGACGAGATCGGCCAGAACGAGGATGGCCATGGGAGATGGCACTGCTCCCTCCCCCTCGCGGAGCCGTCGCAGTGCGTCCGCGCCGACTCCCCGCTGCAAAGCGTCGGCCCCCGCGACCAGGAGGGGCGGCGTGGACGTCGGGCCGAACGCCGTGCGGACTTGCCGTAGCCTGCCGGCGTACGCCCTCACGGCAGGTACGACCTGGTCCGGGGGGACCCGCTTGGCCATTCCCTCCAGGGCCTTGTTGAAGAGGATCTCATCCGGAATGCCTTCGCCTCGCGTTTCCAGGGCCAGGGCCTCGATCTGCCGGAACACGTCCGGCGGTAGTACCTCCTGAGCCCGGTCGCGCGAAGTCTCCTGTGCGGCGACCGTCCCGTGGAGGACGGCCGTCATGAGGACCGTCCCGATCAGCCTCTTGATCATCGTCCCGCTCCTTGCCGTCCTGGGCCCTCGGCCGACGGCGTGTGATGCGACTCCACCACCAGCGTGGCGGTCTGGCGGCCCCATTCGTCGGGGACCGCGTCCTGCGTGTCCGGCGGTACGTACCAGCTACCATCCACGAGGAATCCGAAGTGATGCGTTCCCTCAGGGACGGTGAGGACCGCCACCCACCGGCTCCCCTGCTGCGTCATCGCAACCGGCTCCCAGAGCGTAAAATCTCCCAGCAGCTCCACCCGGGCTCCACGCACGGAGACTGCGAACCGCACCTGGGCGCCCTGCGGAGCGTCGTCCAGAACCTCGTGGAGGCTACGACCCGCCGTGTACGTCATGCCGGCGACTCTGCGGCCCACCAGCACGCCCCCGCCTCCCCGTCCGGGCTCCGCCAGGGTGAGGGGATCGGGCTCGGACCGGCCTGCGAAGCCCCGCAGGGACCACGGCCCGCCCAGGGGCAGGATCACCGCAAGTCCACCCGTGGTCTCGGTTCCCAGGGGAGTGTCCCACACGTCGAGCCTGAGCTCCACCCCACCCCCACCGGCCGCTACCACGAGGAGCCCTCCCAGGGACCGGTAGCGTCCGCCGGCGGATTCGTGCAGGGCACTCGCGAGGCCCGCCGCCACGGACTTCCCGCCCACCAGAAGCTGGGCCGAGCCCCCATACCGCCAGAGGTCGTCGGTCACGAGCTCCGTCGGCCCGTCGGTATAGCGCTGGAGCTCCACCGTCGAGCGTCCCCATCCGCCAGCAGCCATCAGCTCGGCGCTCACGGCGGGCGTGTGAAAACGGACGCCGGCGGACGCTTCCAGCCCGCCCGCCCTGTAGGGGAACGGCCCACCCACGTCGAACGCGAATGCCCGCATCTCGGAGCCCACGGCCCAGCTTGCCGGAAGATCCTGCCACAGGTCGGCACCCACCTCTCCGGTTGCGAAGTTCCCCGAGGCGGCGGCGTCCAGGGATCTGCCGGCGAGGACCGAGGCCCGTAGCTGACTCCTGCTCGCCAGGAACCGTGACGCGCGGATCCCGCCCACGAGGAAGCTGGCGGGGCTCCCCTCCACTCCCACCGGGGGCCGGAACTGGGAGCCGCCGACCTCCAGGACCACCTCCGAGGACTGGCCGTACGTCTGGGTCGGGGCCAGGGCGACGATGGTCAGCCCGAGAGCGCGCCTTACAGAGATCATGGTCGCCCCCATCAGGTGCTGGGTGTCGCGACTGCGAGGACCGCATTCTGGTTGCCGAAGCCGTCGTCGGCGTAGCGGTCCGCCTGGGGGTCCGTCACCCACTCGGATCCGTCGACGAGAAACATATACGCGTGAACGCCGGGCCTCACGGGAATCCGACCCGTCCAGACGCCGTCGCCGTCGGGATCGGACAGAGGATGGGATCCACCCCAGGCATCGAAGTCTCCACCCACGGCGACGGAGCGGGCCTCCGGCGCCTCCAGGGCGAACTGCACGTAGACCATGATGTCCTCACCCGGCGTCGCACGGGGCGGACGCGAACCGAAGGGACCCAACCACAGCAGGAGGACCGCGAGACCGGCGACAGCGAGGCCTCCGACCAGAGGCGTGATCCGCACCGGCTGAGGCCGAAGCAGCCAGGCGACGATACGAGGCCATTTCGCCCGAGCGGGCAGGGCGTCGATGTCCGCCATGACCCTCTGCTCCAGCCAGGGTGGAGCCGTCCCTCGGGGCATCTCCTCCTTCACGGAGGCCAGGAGTGAGTCCCACGCCTGGGCCTCGGCTCTCATGCCTTCCGGAACGCCGTCCATGCCGACCTCTCCGTCCAGGTATCGGCGGATCTCCTCCCTCATACGAACTCCTCGAGCAACGACTGCAGTGATTCCCGTGCACGGTGCACGCGCATCTTCAGGGCCGGAATCGACGTATTCATCATCACGGCTATCTCTTCGTAGGAGAGACCCTCCACGTGCTTGAGCAGGAAGGTCTCCCGCTGCTCGGGCGTGAGACGGTCCAGGGCTGCGCGCAATCGATCCCGTGCTTCGGCGCTTTCGACGTCCTCGGATGGGTCCACTCGATTCGCGGGCAGCCCGCGAAGGGNAGCGCGTGCAGAGAGACGTCACGCCGGCGAGGGCTACGAACGTGGTCCTTGCAGAGGTTCGCGAGAATCCTGAAGAGCCAACCACCGACACGGTCGGGGTCCCGGCACGCATGCAGCTTCTGGTATCCCTTGACGAAAGCCTGCTGGACCAGATCCGCTGCCAGGTCGGGGCTCCCCACCATCCGAAGGGCATGGCCGTGGAGGATGTCGCCGTACCTCCGCACGATGAGCCGATAGGCGTCCCGGTCCCCCGCAAGGACATCGCGGACGACCTGGGCGTCCAACCGCTCGGGCGAGACTGCCATGGCATGAACATAGGAGAGGGCTCCGTTCATCGTCAGGTGGTCGGCTTCCGGCCCGCGCAGGGCGGCCCGACGAGTCGTCAGGCCGCCCACGGGCACCTCGGCCTCCCTTCAGCCGGCGAGCCAGCTGCAGATCACCGCGGCGTTCCAGAGCGCCCCGATTCCACGGTGGTAGCCTTCGGCCAGCCGGGCCTCGCCGGCGGCAATGAGCCGGGCGGCGCGGTCCAGCAGCCAAGCCTGCAGCTCGGTCGGATCATTCCCCACCGCGGCCTCGGCCTCGGAGTACAGCGTATGGGCCAGCTCGCTGAGGGTCCGCGCCTCTTCCACGGTCACCTCCCCGGGGAGGACCACCGCCTTGAGGGCGGCCCAGCGGGCGTGGTGGGCCAGGTAGACGGCCCTGGCCAGCTCGCCGATCTCGAGTGCGTTGACGGCCTGGGCGGAGTACTCCTTCGCCGCCTCCAGGAACCGCGCCTGCTCCGGATCAGGGCCTTCCGCCCCCAGGAGCCGGACGGCCAGATTCACGGCGGTCTCCGCCAGGGCCACGCCGAGCTCGGCGCGCGCGCGGCGCATCTCCGGATCTCCTTCGTCACGACAACGGTGCTGATAACGGAGCTGGGCGAGCACGCCCAACGCCGCGGCCCCCAGGCTGTCACGCTGTTGCAGGCGGAAGCGCGCACGCTCCGCGAGCGTGTTGAGCTCGCCACGCAGGGAATCGGCCTCGTCGAAGGCCTCCGGATCCTGGGCGACGTCCGCCGTGAGCTCTTCTACGCGCTCGACAAGGGACATGATTCCCCCCGAGCCGTTTGCCATCTGCATGGCACGGGCCAACAGGCGACGCGCCTCCCTGGCCTCCTCGACGGCTCGCTGCCTGTCACCTTCCCCGAGAGCCTTCGTGGCGCGGGCGAAACGCGACCGCGCCTCGATCGCGAGCTGATGTGCCACCTCCCGCTGGGGCGCTCCCATGCCCTGGCGGGCGGCAGCCGTGACGTTCATCTCCGCGAACGCCAGGGCGGACTCGACGGCCTGGGGGTCGGATAGGACCTCCAGCGCGACGAGATCCTCCATGTCCATCTCTCCAGGCTCATCGAGGGGGCTGACGGGGTGGTCGGCGCAGGCCGCAAGCACCACCGCGCCGACGAGGGAGAAAGCTCGAATGCTGGCCAGTCGCTTCATTTCATCATCTCCGGCGAAGGATTGTGAGGGACGCCCTTGGGTGCGTCCGCCGGAGACAAGACGGGAGAAGTGGGGAAAAGGTAACGGGTCCTGAAGGGCGTTTCCTGGCACACCCGAGATGTCGAGTTGGTTACCTTTCTGCCGGGGAGGGGAACCCAACAGAGGAGTGTCAGATACCATGGTCCGCACGCTCGTCGTGACGGCGTTGCTGCTCTCCCTGGCCGTGGGGAGCTCGTCATCTCAGATCCCCCCCGAAACCGGCGAGGCGCTTTCCGTGCACCCGGAGGCCAAGGCGGCCATCGACCGGCTGAAGTCGCCCTATTGCCCCGGCCTGATGCTCGCCGTCTGCACGTCCTCCGGCGGAGCCATGCTTCGCGACTCCATCCAATCCATGGCGGAAGCGGGGGTGTCCTCGGACTCCATCGTCGAGCTGATTCTCGCCGAGTATGGACAGCAATGGCGCGCCGAGCCCCTGCGCTCCGGGGTGGGCCTGTGGGCGTGGATTCTCCCCCCTGTGGCCCTTGTCACCGGCCTCCTGGTGGTGGCTCTGATCCTGGCGCGGAGGCGCCGGGTCGAGCGCACCGGATGGGACGAGGTCGTCGTCACACCCAGGGACGAGGAGCGTCTTCGCGAGGCTCTCAGGGAGTTGGAGGAGGAGGAAGAGCCCGTCTTCTGAGGCTCCGCCGTTCCCGGGGGGATGGCTGGCCGTAGCCGCTCATATCCGTCCGACATTTCCTGACCCGCGTCGCGCCCCTACCTTTCTCCCCATGTCTTCGACTTCCAAGGAGACGGTGGGGCTGGGCCCTTCCGTCCCTTCCATGCTCGACCTGGTCAGGTTGAGCCCCCGCCTCCTCTTTCCGCCGGGTGGTGTCGAGCTGTATCGGCAGATCGCCAGGCTGGCGGAGATGAAAGAGGGGGACGAGGTGCTCGACGTGGCGTGCGGGAAGGGTGTGCCGCTCGAGTTCTTCGTCCGCGAGCACCGGGTGCAGGGTTCGGGCGTGGACGTGGACGGTCGACTCATCGAGGACGCCGAGGAGCGGCTTCGCGGGGAGGATCTCGCCAGCCACCTGACCTTCCAGACCGGGCGCTCGGACGCGCTGCCCTACCGCGACGAGATCTTCGACGTCGCCGTGGGCGAGATCGGATTGGCTTCCCACTGCACGCCGGAGGCCGCCGTGCGGGAACTGGTCCGTGTCACGAAGCCGTCGGGCACGGTGGTCCTCGTGCAGCTCGTGTGGAAGGCGCCGGTGGACGTGGCACGGCAGCGGATCCTGTCCCATCACCTGGGAGCCCATCCCCTGATGTTGGTGGAGTGGAAACGCCTGCTGAAGGACGCCGGCGTGTCTGGCGTGCACACCGAAGACTGGTCGGATGACGAGACCGCGTTTCGACCCCGGATCGCCAAGCCGTTCCCGGACTTCGCCGAGATCTTCTCCCTGACCGAGAAGATCGGCATTCTCCGGCGGGCGTGGAGGCGATGGGGGTGGAGCGGCGTCCGTGCCGTTGTCTTTCGGGAGCGCGAGGTTCATCGCCTCCTCTCCAGGGAGCGGATCCTCGGCCTCGATCTGCTGAAGGGTTGTAAGGACCCGGTGGCCGAAGTCGTGGACGCCGCCGACCCGGTTGGGAGGGGTCCGTCGACCCCTCCCGTCGAGGCGGATCCCTCCACGCCTGAGGACCCGCGGCAGAGGGAAGTCGGGGACAAGGAAACCGTGGGCCTCCCGCTGTTCGGTGGGGACCGGGATGCCCAATGAGGGAAGTTCCAACGCGGGACGAGACCGGTGGCTGAATCGCTTCTGATGACCAGGGATGGGATCGACCAGGTACGACAGGCCCTGGCCGATGAGGATCTGGACGGCTGGTTGCTCTATGAGTTCCGCGGAGCGAATCCGATTTCGAAAGCGATGCTGGGGGTGGGGAAGACCACGCGACGGGCCTTCGTCCTCGTGCCCAGGGAGGGGGAGCCGCGGGCGCTCATCCATGCCATAGAGGGCTCGTCCTGGCGTCATTGGCCCTGGGCCAAGGAGAGCTACTCGGGTTGGCGGGAGATGGAAGCGGCCCTGGAGGGGCTGCTGCGGGGCGGCGGGCGCCTCGCCATGGAGGTCTCTCCCGGGGCCGCCGTTCCCACGTTGGACTACGTGCCAGCCGGCATGGCGGAGGTGCTTCTCCGCAGCGGAGTGGAGCTCGCGTCGTCGGGGAATCTGGTGTCGCGGTTCTACTCGGTTTGGACGAAGGGGCAGCTCGCGGATCATCGGGAGGCAGCGGAGATTCTCCCCGCGGTGGCGAGACAGGCGTATGAAATGGCGGCCGAAGCGATCCGGCGTGGATCGCCGACCAACGAGGGCGCCCTGTCGGATTGGATCCGGTCCGAGCTGACCCGCAGGGAGCTCTCGGAGCTTCCGGACTGCATCGTTGCGGTCGGGCGGACCGCTGCCGACCCGCACTATGCCCCAGAAGGAGACGGAGAGACCATCCGTCGGGGAGACTTGCTCCTCATCGACCTCTGGGGCGGCCGGCCCGGCTCCGTACCGGCCGACCAGACGTGGATGGGCCTGATGGGTGCCTCGGTCGACTCCCGAACCCAGGAGATCTGGGAGGCGGTGCGAGACGCGCGGGACGCTGCCGTGGCCTTCCTGGAGGAGCGTTTCGCGGCGGGAGAGGACGTCCGCGGATTCGAAGTGGACGACGTCAGCCGCAACGTCATCACGGAGCGTGGCTACGGGGAGCAGTTCGTCCACCGCACGGGGCATTCCATCGACACGCTGCTTCACGGCAGCGGGCCCAACCTGGACAATCTGGAGACCCGGGACGACCGCTTGTTGATCCCCGGCGTCGGCTTCTCGGTGGAGCCGGGAATCTACCTCCCGGGAGATATCGGCGTGCGCAGTGAGATCAACGTGTACTGGAGCGCCGACGGCCCGCTGGTGACGCCCGCCGAGATCCAACGGGAGATCTCGCCGTTCCTCGACGATTTACCGCAGGGAGCTCTTCGGGGGCCCGGGTCGAGGTCGCTCTCCCGATCCCTGTCCACCGGACGTTCACCTACCGGGCGGCGGGAACGCCCCCACCACGAGGTACCCGGGTGCTGGTGCCCTTCCGTCGGACGTCGCGCATCGGTTGGGTCGTGGGGCCCGGATCGGAGGAGCCCATCCGCGGGCTGAAGCCGGTCCTCGACGTCCTGGACGAGGCGCCTTCAGTGCCCGACGACCTCTTCGAGCTGTGTCGGTGGATGGCAGGCTACTACC
>JARRLD010000329.1:0-10259 GCA_037387345.1 Gemmatimonadota bacterium | reverse complement strand
GACCGGAGCCCGCTGGGAGAGAACGTCCACCTGGGCATCAAGTTCCGACGCATCCTGGCGCACAGGGTATTCAAGAGATGCGGGAAGAACTTCAAGGCGTTCCCGTATGTGCGTGTATCCTACGGATACAACCTGGAGGTCGGAGACGACGTCGTGATCCACCGCCATGTCCTTCTGGATGATCGTGGCGGCATCGAGATCGGAAATGGCGCCTCCGTCTCGGACTTCGCCAACGTGTATTCACACACGCACGACATCGTGGACGGCCGCATCGTGTCCACACCCAGGACGGTCATCGAAGACGGGGTGCGGATCACCTACCACGCCACCGTCCTCGCGGGACCCCGCGTGGCGACCGACTCCATGGTGGGCGCCGGGTCCATTCTCACCAGGGACACACGCCCCCATTGGGTGTTCGTGGGCGTTCCAGCGCGCCCTGTGAAGGAGAAGTCCGCAGACGAGCGGGCGCGCAAGGCGCCCCCCACCTCCGATCCGTTCGCGGACAGCTAGGCCTGCTAGGCCTCCTCACTCTCGTACTTCTCCTTGAGGCTCGCCACCACCGCCGGGTCCGCCAGGGTGGTCGTGTCTCCCACCGCCCTTCCCTCGGCGATATCCCGCAGGAGCCGTCGCATGATCTTCCCCGACCGGGTCTTCGGCAGGTCCGCGGTAAAGACCACCATCTCGGGCTTGGCGATCGCCCCGATCTTGCGGCCGACGTGATCTCGCAGCTCCGCGAGAAGACCGTCCGTGCCGTCGAGTCCGTCCTTCAACGTGACGAAGGCGGCGATGGACTGTCCCTTGATCTCGTGGTACCTGCCGACCACGGCCGACTCGGCCACGGCCGGGTGATCCACGAGGGCACTCTCGACCTCCATCGTACCGATGCGGTGGCCCGCGACGTTGAGCACGTCGTCCACCCGGCCGAGGATCCACAGGTACCCGTCCTCGTCCCTCTTGGCGCCGTCTCCAGGAAAGTACAGCCCCTCCCAGCGGGTCCAGTAGGTGTCCTTGTAGCGCTGGTCGTCACCCCAGATGGTACGGAGCATGGAGGGCCATGGCGACGTGATTGCCAGGTAGCCCGCATTCGTCTCTTGCCCGGCATCCGTGAGGATCGTGGCCTCGATCCCAGGAAACGGTAGGGTCGCCGTACCGGGTTTGGTCTCGGTCAGCCCCGGAAGCGGCGTGATCATGATCGCGCCCGTCTCGGTCTGCCACCAGGTGTCCACAATGGGGCAGCGCTCGCCCCCGATGACCCGGTGGTACCACATCCAGGCCTCGGGATTGATGGGCTCACCCACGGTTCCCAGGAGGCGGAGCTTCGAGAGATCGTACGTGTCGGGCCAACTCTGCCCCCAGCGCATGAACGCCCGGATCGCCGTGGGCGCCGTGTAGAAGACCGTGACGCCGTACCGCTGACACAGGTCCCAGAAGCGCCCCCGGTCGGGCGCGTCCGGCGCTCCTTCGTACATCAGCTGCGTGACCCCGCAGGCGAGGGGCCCGTAGACGATATACGAGTGACCCGTAACCCAACCGACGTCCGCGGTGCACCAGAAGACATCCTCGTCGTTGAGGTCGAATACGGACCGGGTCGTCGCATAGACCTGCGTGAGGTATCCCCCGGTGGTATGAACGACACCCTTGGGCTTCCCGGTGGTCCCGGACGTGTAGAGGATGTAGAGGATGTCCTCCGAGTCCATCTCTTCGGGCTCGCACGTGTCCGACGCGTGGGCTATCAGGTCGTGGTACCACCGGTCCCGTCCCTCTACCATGGAGGCCTCGACGGTCGCGGACAGGTCGCCGCCCCGGCGCACGACCACGACGTGCTCCACCGAGGGCGACGTCTTCAGTGCCTCGTCCGCATTGGCCTTCAGGGCCACAATGCCACCCCGCCGCCAGCCCCCGTCAGCCGTGATGAGCACCTTGGACTGAGCATCGTTGTTTCGATCCGCCAGCGACTCGGGGCTGAAGCCCCCGAAGACCACCGAGTGCACCGCTCCGATACGCGCGCATGCGAGCATGGCGACGGCCGCTTCGGGGATCATCGGAAGGTAGATCGTCACCCGGTCGCCGCGGCTCACGCCAAGCCCCTTCAGGGCGTTGGCAAAGCGGGCTACCTCGCTGAGCAGCTCCGCATAGGTGTAGCTCCGGGTGTCACCGGGCTCGCCCTCCCAGACGAGGGCGACCTTGTCGGCACGCTCACCCGCGACGTGACGATCGAGACAGTTGTAGGAGACGTTCAGCTTGCCCCCGACGAACCACTTCGCGAACGGAGGATCCCACTGCAGGACTTCGTCCCAGGGCTTGAACCAGTGGAGTTGGGCTGCCCAATCCGCCCAGTAGGCCTCCCGATCGTCCCTGGCACGATCGTAGATCGCCGGATCCTTGATCGCGGCGTTGGCGACGAAGTCATCCGACGGAGGGAACCGGCGCTCTTCGACGAGAAGGGCGTCGAACGATCCGCTATCGCCACTCATGGTCGCGTCCTTTTCTGGTGGAGTCCCGCCTGATCCACCCGCAATGTGCATGGACAGTGGCACAAGGCAAGCGGACCCCCGACACTCGTGCATCGTTGCCGAGGATCCCTGCCGGAATCATCATTCAAGGAGCGTCCCTGATCCCCACGAGGAGCGAGTCGTGCCCCAATCCACCCCCCCGCACGACAGCTGGAAGCCGGAGGCTGCCTCTACCGCGTTGTGCGGATTGGCCGTCCTGGTCGGTTGGAGCCTTCTCCGGCTCGGAGAGCCTACCGTCGGGCAGACCCTCCTCTACGTGGCGTACGTGTCCGGAGGCTGGGACACGC
Organism: Gemmatimonadota bacterium; assembly: GCA_037387345.1. GTDB lineage: Bacteria > Gemmatimonadota > Gemmatimonadetes > Longimicrobiales > Gaopeijiaceae > SZUA-318. The sequence continues at coordinate 7,459 of JARRLD010000329.1, read as the reverse complement.
TGCGCCGCACCCTGAGAGCCCTTCGCCGGTTCGAGCTGGATGTGGATCTCCTCATGCTCCTCGCAGCCGCCGGCGCGGCGCTGGTCGGCCATTGGGTGGAGGGGGCCATCCTGTTGTTCCTTTTCTCGACGGGCAACACCCTGGAGACCTACGCCTTCGGGCGGACCCGTCGTTCCATCCAGGCGCTCATGGAGCTACGTCCGGAAGACGCATGCGTGGTCCGGGATGGCCACGAGCACCGGGTTCCCGTCTCTCGGCTTCAGCCCGGAGAAGTGGTCCGTGTGCGCCCTGGTGACCGGATTCCTGTGGATGGATCCGTGCTCGCCGGCTCGTCGAGGGTCGATGAATCGACCCTTACCGGAGAGCCGTTGCCTTCCATCAAGGGCGTCGGCGATACGGTGTTCGCGGGAACGCTGAACGGCGCGGGTTTTCTCGACCTCCGTGTGGATCGTCAGGCCGACGAAACGGCGCTGGCCCGAGTCATCCGCATGGTAGAGGAAGCCCACGACGCCAAAGCCCCCTCCCAGGGCTGGATCGAGGCCGTCGAGGGTCGCTACGCCCTCGGGGTGATCCTGGCGTCGAGCGTCGCGATTCTCGTGCCCTGGCTCCTGCTCGGGTGGAGCTTCGACGACGCATTCTACCGGGCGATGACGCTTCTGGTGGTTGCGTCGCCTTGTGCCCTCGTCATCTCCATCCCGGCGACCATCGTCTCGGCGGTGACAGCGGCGGCCCTGGACAAGACCGGCACCCTCACCGAGGGCCGGCCGGAGGTGGTCGGAGTGAAGGCCGTCCAGGGTGCGGCCGCCCCTCCGGTTCTTGCCGTCACGGACCTGGGGCCGACCTCCTCCGGGCTCGGCGCGTCCAACGGGACGGACGGGGAGCTCCTGCGCCTGGCGGCCTCGGTGGAGGCCCTGTCCGAGCACCCCCTGGGCGACGCGATCCTCCGGGCCGCCGAGGCCCTCGGTCTGGAGCGCGAGGAGGTCCAGGATTTCCGCTCCGAAGCCGGACGAGGCGTGGAGGGCACCGTGTCCGGCACGGATGTTCGCGTCGGGCGGCGGACCTGGGTCGAGGAGCTGGTGGGGGAGCCCCTGCCCCGCGAGCTCTCCGATTGGGCGACCCATGAGGAACGCCTCGCGGCTACGCCGGTCTTCGTCGCCCTGGGGGACCGACACGCTGGAGCCATCGCCATCGCCGACCGTCCCAGGGAAGGTGTCGCCGAGGCCATGCGAGCGCTGCGGCGAGCGGGAGTGGGGCACCTGGTCATGCTCACCGGGGATGACGCCAAGACGGCCGCCGCGGTTGCCGCGGAGGTGGGTGTGGACGAGGTCTATGCCGAGCTCTTCCCCGAGGACAAGACCCGCGTGCTCGCCGAGGTGCGGCGACGGCATGGGCCCGTGGCCATGATCGGGGACGGGGTGAACGACGCACCGGCCCTGGCATCGGCCGACGTGGGGATCGCCCTGGGCGCCGCGGGCACCGACGTGGCGCTGGAAACCGCCGACGTGGTCGTCATGGGGGAGGAGCTGGGCGGTCTGGCGCATGCGGTGGAGCTGTCGCGGCGTGCCCGCTCCGTGGTCCGCCAGAACCTCGTCTTCTCGGTCACGGTCATGGTGGTCCTGGTCGCGCTTGCCCTCGGAGGGCAGATCGGTCTCACCGCCGGCGTCATCGGTCACGAGGGAAGCACCGTCGTGGTGGTCTTCAACGGTCTGCGCCTGCTGCGGCACCGGAGCGGGTAGCTCCCTAAGGTCATTCCTCCTCGCGAAACTCCGCCAGCCGGGGGTCGTCGATCAGCGCCTGGAACGCGGACACGACCTCGCCGGCCAGGGACGAAACCGCGACCCCACCACGTTCCGTCGTTCCCCGGGGCATGACGAGCTTGAACCGGACCTCCCCCTCGGCCCGGAGGGGATCCCCGCCGCGCCGACTTCGCAGCCGAAGCGTGAGCGCGGTTCGATGACCCGGCACCATCGCGTCGTCCCAGAGTGCTCTCAGCGCACCGATCGCGGAGGCCACGTCTCCGAGACCTCCGAGGTCCCTGGTGTCCACCACCAGCGCCAGATTCCCCGTGAGCCCCCGGGAGGTCTCGTCCAGATACACGTCGACGCTCGCCCACTCCGGACCGACGGGGTGGTGGAAGAAGAGGTAGGCGCTCCTGGTGGAATCACCTTCCCACCGCCCCTCGAACTGGTAGCTCGTGGTCTTCTGGAGACCGGAGAGGACCCAACCCGACCGATCCACCCCCTCACGCACGGCCTCGATGAAGGGCTCCAGGGTCAGGAGCGGCGTACCGCCGTCGCCCGTCATCTCACCCTGTCGGTACGTGGAGCTTTTCGCGCTGCTCGGCCACAATCCGAATTGACGCCAATACTTGGAATCCTTTAATTTAGGCTGTTGTACGACTACCTATTTTGTTGCCGGATGGGAGCTTTCAAAGATCATGGCCATGCACGCCGACGCCAGCGAGCGGATTCTCCGCCAGGCACTGGAGGCGAGCGGACAGCGGTTCACGGAGCAGCGCTCAGCAGTCTTCCGCTTCCTCTCCTCCACGGACGTCCACCCCTCCGCTGACGAGGTGTTCCTGGCCGTTCGCAAGCACCTTCCCGGCATCTCTCTGGCCACGGTCTACAAGAGCCTGGAAACCCTCGTCGGCTGCGGACTCGCCGTCAAGTTGACCTACAGCGACGGATCCGCTCGTTACGACGGCCGGACCGACCCTCACCGACGACCAGGTGCGAGCCCTCGAGGCTCGCACGGACGGGTTCAGGGTTACCGGATACAGGCTGGAGCTGTCCGGATATTGCCCCTCCTGTGCCCCTCGCGGCATCGCTACCGCCTGAACCAGGTGGCGGCCCAAGCCCCCAGGTGGAGTGGCTGATGCGACGTAGTGGGAAGGTCGTGTGGCCCCTGGTGGCCCTCGGTCTCGCGGCGGCCGCACCGGCCGTCGGGCCGCGACTCAGCGACGCCGAGGTCGATCGTCTCGGCTCCGAGCTCCAGGCCCTTCTGCGCTCCGTCCGGTGGCGGGCGGCGGAGTGGAGCGTGCTGGTGGTCTCCCTGGACCGGGGGGACACCCTCTTCTCCGTGGAGGCCGATGCCTCCCGGGCGCCTGCCTCGAACCTCAAGCTCCTCACGTCGGCTGCAGCCCTCCGGGAGCTGGGACCCGACTTCCGTTTTCGCACCTACCTCCTCAGCGAGGCGCCGGTGGAGTCCGGTAGGCTCCTCGGAGACCTGGTTCTGTACGGCACGGGCGATCCGGGCATCTCCGACCGATTCTATCCGTCGGAAGTGGCCGTGTTCGACTCGCTCATCGCCGTGTTGCAGGCCCGGGGCATCCACACGGTGGAGGGGGACCTGGTCGGGGACGCCTCCTTCCTGCCCGGGCCGGTGCGACCGGAGGCGTGGGATCCCCGGGACCTCAATGATCATTTCGCCCCGGGAGTATCGGCCCTCTCGTTCAACGAGAACATCGTCACGATCCGCATCGAGGCAGGAGAAGCGGTGGGCGACCCGCCGAAGGTCCACACCATCCCGGAGTTCGCCGAGCTCGAGATCGTGAATCAGGCGACCACGGGCGAGGGTCGGTCTCGGGTCTTCATTTCCCGCGATGATCCGCTGGACCCGGTTCTGGTGACCGGGTCCATCCGGCTCGGGGGTCGAGACGTCTGGCGCCAGCTCACGGTCCCCGATCCCGCGGCGTTCACCCTCTCGGTCTTTCGTGCAACCCTGGAGGCTCGGGGGATCGAGGTCCGGGGTCGGAATCGGACGGTGCGAGACCCGCACCAATCCCTGATGCGGCCGGGAGGCGTCACGGCCCCGGCCTCGCACAATGGGAGTCAGGGGCCCCGCATCCTCGCCGAGCACGCCTCGCCACCTCTGCTCGACTACCTGTCGGTGGTGAACAAGAGGAGCAACAACCTCTTTGCCGAGCTCCTCTTCAGGACGCTGGGCAGGGATGGCGGCGGCCTCGGGACCGCCGACGCTGCCGCTCAGGCCGTGCGCTCGTCCCTGGCGAGTGTCGGCGTGGACACGTCGGGAATCCTCCAGATGGACGGATCCGGACTCTCGGCCGGCAACCGCGTACGCGCCTCGACGCTGGTGGGCACGCTGGTGGGCATGGCCGGCACACCGGATTGGGACGAGTTCCAGGGAACGCTGCCGGTGGCGGGCAATCGGCGAGAGCTGGCACGAATGTACCGCACACCTGCTGCAGGCAACCTCCGGGCCAAGACCGGCACGATGGACCGGGTCTCGGCCCTGACGGGCCTGGTCCGATCCGCCGACGGAGAGCGGCTGGCCTTCTCCATCCTGGTCAACGGCACGCCCGACGAGGGCGGAGCCAAGATGGTGGAGAACCGGATCGGCGCGCGCCTCGCGGCCTTCCACCGGGGGATGGATCTCTCCCTTTCGGCCGACCCGCGCTGAGCCCTGGGCGTCAGCACGCCCGATCCAGAGCCTCCACGACCCGATCCATCTCTTCGCGCGTCGTGTAGAAGTGGGGTGCCAACCGGATGGCCCCCTGGCGGACGCCGAAGATCACTCCGAGCTCCTCCAATGCCGACACCGAGCCCTGCAGATCGCGGGGAATGAACGACAGGATCCCGGCCCGGCGCTCCGGATCGAGGGGCGTCACCGGCCGCACGTCGGCCCGGTTCAGGATCCACTCCACCACGGGCTCGTGCAGTCCGTGGATGTGACGCCTCACCTCTTCCACGCCCATCTCGAGAAGGATCTCCACGGAGCGCGCCAACCCCACATAGTCCTGGATTCCCAGGGTGGCCAGCTCGAAGCGGCGGGCGCTGTCCAACCACTCCCTCCGGTAGTGGAGCATGTCGTCGAAGCGGGCCCCGCCCTTCACGGCGAGCCAGCTCACCATGGGAGGCTCGAAGGCGTCAAGGAGCTCCCTCCGAACATAGGCGAAGCCGGAGCCCCAGGGCCCGCACAGCCACTTCTGTCCCCCTGACGCCAGGATATCGATGCTCGCTTCCCGAGGATGCAGGGGAACCGCGCCCAGGGCCTGGATCGCGTCGACGCAGAACAGGATGTTCCGGCTTCGGCACACGGACCCGAGGCCCGGGAGGTCCGCCCGGTAGCCGCTCGCGAACTGGACGGCCGACAGAGCCAGGGCGCGGACGCCCGGCCGGTCCAGCGCGTTCGCGAGGGCCTCCTCGCGAGGACGACCGAGATGGTCGGCCGGGACGATGGCCAGCGTGAAGCCCCGTGCCTCCAGAGACTGCCATGGAAAGACGTTGGCCGGGAACTCTCCCTCGCTCAAGACGATGATGCCCGGCGGCCCCGCCGCCACCAGCGCCACGGCGAGATTGACCCCGAAGGACGTGTTGGGGGCGAGGGCGATCTCCTCGGGCGTCACGTGGAGCAGCTTCGCCACGGAGCCACGACATCGGTGCTGGACCCGCCCGAGCTCCCGCTCGTCGACGCCGTCGGCACGGTTCCGGGACCCGAGAAGCTCCGTCGCCTCGCGGATGACGCTGGCCGGAAGCAGCCCCCAGGAAGCGGTGTTGAGGAAGATCGAGTCGCTCGGGTTCGGGTACTCCCTGGCCCGCACCGAAGCGATGGTCTCCCCGTTCAAGGGCCGCCGCGCTTCACCCCGCGGGAAGGGCCAGCCGACCCGTGGCGGAGCGTAGCCTCCGCCGGAGCTCGACCGTAGACATCGTCTCGAGCGTCCTCCGGGCCGTGCGCTCGCTGTTCCAGCGCACATCCCTCAGCTCTGCGCGATCTCCCGGCGACGTGAACACGAGGTGGAAGCGACCCTTGTAATCCGGTCCATCCTGCTCTTCGATGGACGCCGTCCAGGTGACGCCATCCGGGTCGGTGAACTCTCTCATGGGCCATCCTCTACCGTGGTAGTGTGACGCCGCGTCAGTCCCCTGGACCGAGCTCCTTCCGATGGAGGACCTCGGGGAACTCGTAGTAGAGCACGCCTTCCTTCGAGATCTCCGAGCGGACCCGGAACCCGTCGTCCATGGAGGTGAGGATCTTCTCCGCCGCGGGAAGGGAGAGGTTCATCTCCGCCGCCACCTCGGTGACCGTCAGCGTCCCGCCCCTCACCGTGGCAAGGCGCAGAATCTGCCGCTGGAGCCCCTGCATGATGGCGTTGCGACGTTCCTGCTGTCCCCTCCACCCCCAGTAGTAGGAAAGCGATCCCGTGGCACCCATGACCGTTCCCACCACCACGGCCGCTGCCTCGGCCTGGACGAAGCCCAGGAGCACCAGGAGGCTGGCCGCCAGAATGAGGCCGACGCCCAGGGCTCTGCGCTTGATCCCACTGCCGGGCAGCGGCTGGTCGTTTGCGGGCTTCAGCGCATGGCGCTCGGGCTCGGGTCCGGTGAGCTCGAGAGCCCGAGACGCATGCTCCCAGCCCAGGCCGCACCGGGGACAGATGAGGTGCTTGCGCCGGGCGAGCCAGTAGATCAGACCCCCGAACCCGTACGTGAACAGGCTCACGCCCACCAGCAGACCCAGATGACCGCCTCGTCGGAAATAGGGAATGCCCTCCCCCTGATAGCCGCATCGGGGGCACCGACGAACTCCGGCCGGACGGGTCAGCGCCATCCCCACGGGCGTGCCGGTACCGCACGTGGGGCATTGGACCGCACCCGGTTGAAGCGTCTCTCCGCAGGTGGAACAGCGCATGCTCAGTCAGGAAGCGTTCGAACGCACGTCAGGACAATCCACACTACGAGGGCCCCTGGGAGAAGATTCAGCGCCAAAAGCCTAGTAAAGGCGGACGACACGAAGTCTCATCTGGGCGCCCTCGGTGGCGTTGCCTCCGTGCGCCCCACTGAGACGAACGGAGACGGACCCACCCGAAGGGGGCACCACAATGTAGTGCGCTCCGGACGAGGACCATAGCGATCCACCTCTCAGGAAGTCCGAAGACCCCAGTACCTCCGGAGCCAAAGGGAAGGCTCCGCCGGAGACCGAAAGGAGGGCGCGGAGATCCACGGTGGGATACGCGAACGCAAAGGTCGATGTGCCGTCGCCATCCACGTACAATGCCGCCAGCCAGTCCGCCAGGAGCTCTCGCCAGGCCCGACCCATCTGAGCCGTGACGTTGTCGACACCGGTCCTGGTGCTGGCCGTCATACGTCGAAGCACGTCGCCTCCCCCCTGATCCCACACGTACAGCACAAACAGCCAGCCCGCCCCCCGGTCCTCGAGTGACCCGGAGCCCGATACCCAGATGAGGCTCACCGAGGAAGGCGAGGTCAGGTATCGTCGGGCCCGGACCCGGTTGCCCTCTCGGAAGCGCTCGGCGCCGTCCGCGTCCCCCCTCGACTCGAGCGCCGTGGCCACGAGCTCCTCGGCCATCTGGGCGAGGCCCTCCGACAGCCATTGGGCCTCCAACGTCTCCGCCCCGAGCTTCAGGACGCGCTCGTTGAAGTGGACCATGTGCTCGAACTCGTGGGCGAGGATGGCCGGCGTGACGTCCAGCACGAAGTCC
>JARRLD010000328.1:0-4739 GCA_037387345.1 Gemmatimonadota bacterium | reverse complement strand
CCCCTGGCTGACCGTGTAGAGGGCGCCCATCACGGGACCGAAGGCACGGTCGTCGTGCCGTTCCACCTTGGAGCCCGAGAGCTCCCAGTTCTGGAACCAGTACCCGGGGCCCCGGAGGTCCGGACTCCGGTGGGAGACCAGCGCGACGCCTCCGGAGAGCTGCTCTGGCGGCACCCCCGCGTACGTGGATTCGGCCAGCCGATCTCCGGACTCCGGATCGGTGACGGTCACCCGCAGCAAGTATCCGTCAGCCTCGGGAGTGGCCCGAGCCTCCAGCACCGCCTCGGTCGGCAGGTCGGCCCCGTGCTCCTCGGTGGTGGGTTGGATCAGAGGCCACGCGTCGACGGGGATGGAGGGGTCCGGTCCCACAAATCCCTGGTTGACCGAGTTGTCCCGAACGACGATGCGACCCGTGCCGTCCAGCGCCACGATCAGCCCGCCGTCGGTGGAAGGCCAGTGGTGGGTGAGGGCGGTGATGCGGAAGTCCACATGAGATCCGCCGGCGCCCAGGAGGAACCCCGACCAGGTGTCCTCGTGGCGAGGACCCTCCACGAGAGGGGCGGTACGTACCCGCATGTGCACCGTTCCCGGGTCTTCCGACAGGGAGCGGGTGAGGAGATGAAGCGTACGCACGGGCTTGGCCGCGCTGCCCTCCACGCTCTCGATCCGTCCGCCGCGGATCCTCCAATCCTGCAAGCGGTTGGCATAATACTCGGGGCCCACCCAGACGCGCTCCGCAAACCCCGGGATCTCGCTGTGGAAGTTCGTGTCCGGGCCGGCGCACGCCGTCAGGAACAGCGCTGCCGCTCCCGGCCCGAACAGCCTGCGCGTGTTCACGCGTTTCGGAGGGGAAACAGGTCCGACTCGGTGCGGCCCGAGGCCATGATCTCCAGGATGCGCCCGACGAGGTCCGGATGCTCGGCGGACACATCGGTGGTCTCCGCAGGGTCGGCCGACAGGTCATAGAGCTCCACCGGGTCGTCCTGGGAGAGCCGGATTCCCTTCCAGTCTCCCATGCGCACCGCCTGACCTCCCTCGTATTCCCAGTAGAGGTAGTCGTGTCCCTCCTGCTCCTCGGGTCGGCCGAGGAGCGTGGGCACCAGCGACGCGCCGTCGATCCCCGGGGGCGTTCGGGCGCCTGCCAGCTCCGTCAGGGTCGGGAGCCAGTCCCAGAACGCGGAGGGCTCCCGGGTAACCGACCCGGCGGCAATCCTTCCCGTCCACCGGGCGAGGGTGGGCACGCGGATGCCACCCTCCCAGAGCTGCGCCTTCCGGCCCCGGAGTCCCCCCTGACTCTCGAAGAAGACGTAATCCACGCCGCCGACCCACGAGGGACCGTTGTCGCTGGTGAAGACGATCAGCGTGTCCTCATCCAGCCCGAGCTCGGCCACCAGGTCCATCACCCGGCCCACGTCCCGGTCCATGCGGGTGATCATGGCCGCGTAGGCCGCGCGGGGCGTTGGGTGGGGCGTATAGCCATCATCTCCCAGGTACGGCGTTTCCTCGAAGGCCCCCTCGTACCCGGCCAGGGCATCGTCCGGCACCTGGAGGGCCAGGTGCGGGATCGTGAAGGGCAGGTAGAGGAAGAAGGGCCGATCCCGGCTCTCGCGGATGAACGCCAGGGCCTCGCTCACGATGAGATCGTGGGAGTACTGCTCCCCCGAGTAGCGCTCGTAGGACGCGGGATCGTGGGGGTCCAGCTCCTCAGGGAGTCGTTCGTGGGGGTGGAAGTACTGATTCCCCTCCAGTACGTGCTTCGCGCTGTCCCGCCAGAGGTGTGCGGGGTAGTAGTTGTGGGCGAGCCTCTGACCCAGATACCCGTACCAGCGGTCGAAGCCCTGGCGGTTCGGCGCGCCCGTGCTTCCGGGCCCGCCCAGGCCCCACTTCCCCATGGCGCCGGTGACGTAGCCGACTTCCTGCAGGAGCGTGCCCACGGTGGTGGTGCCCGACGGGAGCGGGCGCTGGCCTTCCAGGCTCAGGTCGTGCCAGACGTCGCCGCGGTCCGACATCTCGTCGTTCCCCCGGATGTCGGCGTGTCCCGTGTGCATCCCCGTGAGGAGCACGCACCTGGAGGGAGCGCACACCGGGCTGCCGGAGTAGTGCTGCGCGAAGCGCATGCCCTCCCGGGCCAACCGGTCCAGGTTTGGAGTGCGGATCTTCGTCTGGCCATAGGCCCCGACCTCGCCGTATCCCAGGTCGTCGGCCATCATGAAGATGATGTTGGGACGCCGGCCGTGGACGCTCGCGGATCGACATGCTCCCTGTCCGGCCACCGCGAGCGTGGCGGCGCCGAGCCCCACGGTGCGGAGGAAGCCCCTCCTGTCGATCCCTCTGTCGGGCATTGTCCCCACCTACGGTTGCTCGTACCGTGCCCCGACCCCACCGGCGGAACCTACGGCGGCGGCGGTCACCCCGCGAGAACACACCGGAGCAGCTCCGTGCCGAGTCGCACCATCCCCGACATTCCGAGCTACCACGTGATGCTCAAGCCCCGCGGGGCGATCTGTAACCTCGACTGCACGTACTGCTACTACCTTCGGAAAGAGGACCTCTATCCCGGATCGGACTTCCGGATGCCTGACGATGTGCTGGAGGCCTTCACCCGACAGTACATCGAGAGCCAGCGCGGTCCGGAGATCGTCTTCGGCTGGCAGGGCGGGGAGCCGACCCTCATGGGGCTCGACTTCTTCCGGCGGGCCGTGGAGCTCCAGAAGAAATACGCCCGCCCAGGCGTGAGGATCTCCAACACCATCCAGACGAACGGCGTCCGTCTCGACGGCGACTGGTGTCGGTTCTTCGCCCGGCACCACTTCCTGGTGGGCATCAGCCTGGACGGCCCGTCCGCGCTCCACGACGCGTACCGCGTCGACAAAGGAGGCAAGCCGACCTTCGACTCCGTTTTGGCGGGGGTGCGCCTCCTCCAGAGACACGGAGCCGAGTTCAACGTCCTCACCACGGTCCACGCCGCCAACGCTCCCCACCCGCTTCAGGTATACCGCTTTCTCCGCGACGAGGTCGGAGCGCGCTTCATCCAGTTCATCCCCATCGTCGAGCGGGCCGGACGGGACGTCACTCCCGAATCCGTGCCGTCCAGGGCGTACGGGGACTTCCTGTGCTCCGTTTTCGACGAGTGGGTGCGCCACGACGTAGGCCAGATCTTCGTGCAGATCTTCGATGTGACGCTGGCCTCGTGGGCGGGCCGTAATCCCGGACTCTGCATCTTCCAGAAGACCTGCGGGACCGCGCTGGCCATGGAGCACAACGGCGACGTGTACTCATGCGACCACTTTGTCACGCCGGCGTACCGGCTGGGCAACATCCGCGAGCGATCCCTGCCGGTGATGGTGGACAGCGACGACCAGAGGGCCTTCGGGGCGGCCAAGCGGATGGCGCTTCCGGCATATTGCCGTACCTGCGAGGTCCGGTTCGCGTGCAACGGCGGATGCCCGAAGAATCGGTTTATCGAGACCCCGGACGGAGACCCCGGCCTCAACTACCTGTGCGACGGGTACAAGCGGTTCTTCGGCCACGTCGGCCCGGCCATGGAGTGGATGGCCGAGGCGCTCCAGCGGGGAGAGCCGCCGGCGGGGATCATGGCGGAGCGGTCGGGAGCGTAGGGCTGCGTCATGCGCCTTCTCCCGAGACCGGAGCAGTAGGCTCGGATCGCGGCGGCGTTGCTTCCGCGAGCGCGAGCACCTGGGAGAGGGCGTCGATGAGCCGCAGTCGGATCCGCCCGGCTTCCTCGGAGAAGGCGAGCTGCTCCCGACGATACTGCCGCCGTCCCTCTTCGGTCTCGACGGGAATGGGCTCGTATCCGAGGGACGTGAGGTCGTAGGGACTCGCCCGCATGTCCAGAGCCCTCAGGCGCAGGGCCAGCTCGAAGCTCCGCCAGAGCCGCTCGGTTCCGATCCAGGGCATGGATCGGTACGACCATTTGTACAGGTCCATGTTGGCGTGCACGCAACCCGGCTGCTCCAGCTCCAGCCGCCGGGACAGGGTCGGGGTGACGCGGTTCATGGGGCGCGCGGAAGTGCTGAAGAATCGGAACGCGTCGTAGTGGCTGCACACCATGGGTCGGCTTTCGACGAACGCGTCCACCTCCTCCTGAGACAGGCGCAGGGGCACGGTCTCGCGGTGGCGGATATCCTCTCCACCATAGACCATGGCCCACTCGTGCATCCCGAAGCATCCCAGGTTGGGCGGACGTTTGGACGTGGCGGCCAGGAGGTCCCGCACCCAGCGCAAGCGCACCCGCTCCTTCGGCCGGAGGGCGCCGGGGTCCAGGATGATCCGGCCGGCCCTCGCGAGATACCGTGGCGGCTCGAAGCGCTCCCGGGCCTCGGGCGAGTCGCGCAGCGCCGTGCAGACGTCCGGGTGCCACTCCTCCAGCTTGCCCGGTGAGTACCGATAGTACCGGAAGAGGAAGTCGTGGACGGGATGGGAGGTCCCGCGGGCCCGACGATCCCGGAATCCGGCCACCCATCGGCTCACGCGAATGCGGTGCCTGTCGGCGAGGCGGAGCCACTCGGAGGTCTCGAGAAGAGGTGCCTCCGGGCTCTGCGGAGGGCGCGTCGCCCACATCATTCCGCCGGCGCGCCCGTCTCTTTGCGCACGACCGGGGCGACCTCGGTGCCCAGCAGCTCGATGGCCCGTAGCACCTTCTCGTGGGGCATGGGACCCACGGTCAGCTGGATCAGGAAGCGGTCGTGGCGGAAGAGCTCGTGCTGGTAGAGGATCTT
>JARRLD010000327.1:0-4767 GCA_037387345.1 Gemmatimonadota bacterium | reverse complement strand
ACCTTCACCTCCGCCTCCGTGGCAGGCCAGGCATCCGAACCCCGTCACCGCGTGGATATCGGTGTCGTACAGCCGGGCGGGCTCCGCCAGACGCTGCCCCAGTCCGAGGACTGCCGCAACTGCCATCTCGAGCTGTCCGATCAGCGTCTGGCGGAGCCCGCCCGGCTGTACGACACCGATATCCACGCGGTGACGGGGTTCGGATGCCTGGCCTGCCACGGAGGCGGAGGTGAAGGTCAGCTCGACCCATCGCTCGGGTTCCTCAGCGCGCCCGAGCGGCAGCAGGTGCCGGAGATGTGCGGCCGCTGTCACGCGGACCCGGCGTTCATGCGCCAGTTCAATCCCTCCCTCCGGGTGGATCAGGTCGCTGAATACTGGACGTCCAGCCACGGCATCCTCCTCCGGGACCGAAACGACCCGGACGTGGCCACCTGCATTGACTGCCATCCTGCGCACCAGATCCGGCCGCCGTCGGATCCGGAATCCAGCGTGCACCCGTCTCACGTCCTCGAGACGTGCGGCCGGTGCCATGCCAGCGAAGAGGTGATGGCGGGACGGTCCATCAGCACGGACATCGTGGACGAGTATTCCCGGAGCGTGCACGGGAGGCTTCTGCTGGAGGAAGAAGACCTGTCGGCACCGCTGTGCAACGACTGCCATGGCAACCACGGAGCCGCGCCTCCCGGCGTGTCGTCGGTCCGGAGCGTGTGCGGGCAGTGCCATTCCGTCATGGGAGATTTCTTCGACCAGAGCCGCCACGAGGAGGTCTTCAACGAGGCGGAGCTTCCGGGGTGTGCCGCGTGCCACGGGCGACATGAGATCGAGGTCGCGACGGACGAGGCGCTCACCGTCCGTTCCCGAGAGGTCTGCCAGAGCTGCCATGAGCCGTCGGATCGCGGCGGCCGGGCCTTCGGGGAGATGGCACGGGTTCTCGACTCCCTCGACGCGGCTGCGGCCGAGAGCGAGCAGCTCCTGGAGGAAGCGCACGATCTTGGCATGGAGGTGAGCCAGGCGCTCTTCGAGCTGGAGGACGTGACCAACGCACGCCACCGGGCGCGCAGCGCCATTCACGCCTTCAGTGTGGAGGTCGTGCAAGACGAAGTCGGGGCGGGATTCGCCATCACGGAGCGCGCCACCCAGCGCGGAGAAGAAGCGCTCGACGAGCACCGCTTCCGTCGGGTGGGGCTCGGGATCTCCACGGCCATCATCATGCTGCTCATCGTGGCGCTTCTTTTGAAAATCAGAGAGATGGAGGCAGGCAGCGTCGCCACGCGCGCCCCATCCGGCTACGGCACAGGATCGGAGGACTCATGACGACGAAGCACAGCGGTGGGAAGGAGAGCGGGCGGGTCTCTCGCAAGGGATTCATCGACTGGTTGCTCGGCACCAGCGTCGGTGGCCTGCTGGTGGCGGTGCTCTATCCGGTGACGCGGTACGTCATTCCGCCGGAGGTGCCGGAATCCGCAGTGAGCTCGGTGATCCTCCCGTTCGAGGCCGACGACATGCCCCCGAACTCCGGCCGGATCTTCAAGATGGGGAACAAGCCCGGCATCATCATCAAGACTCCTTCAGGCGAGCTCCGAGCCTTCTCGGCCGAGTGCACGCACCTGGATTGTACGGTCCAGTTCCGCGACGACATCAGCCATATCTGGTGCGCGTGTCACAACGGCCACTACGACCTGGCAGGCCGCAACATCCAGGGGCCGCCACCCTCGCCTCTTCCGGCCTACAACGTGAACGTCCGTGACGGACAGATCGTCGTGTCCCCGAGGGCATGATGGACAGAACGACGAGCGGGACACGGAAGACGGGAGGGCTCCTGGGGATGTTCGGACGCCTCATCGGCTGGCTCGATGATCGCATCGGCTTCACGGCGCTGTGGCCGCTGATGCGGAAGAAGGAGGTGCCGATCCACAAGCACTCCTTCTGGTACTATATCGGCGGGATGGCTCTGTTTCTGTTCGTTCTACAGATCGCCACCGGCATCCTGCTCCTCTTCTATTACCGACCGAGTGCCGAAGGGGCGTACGAGTCCGTACAGTTCCTCATGGCCGAAGTCCAGTTCGGGTGGCTGATACGCTCCATCCATTCCTGGGGCGCGAACCTCATGATCTTCATGGCGTTCGTGCACTTGTTCAGCGTGATGCTGCTCAAGGCCTACCGGGCGCCCCGGGAGATCACCTGGCTGACGGGTGTCGGGCTGCTCTTCGTATCCATGGCTCTCGGGTTCACCGGATACCTGCTCCCGTGGAATGAGCTGGCGTTCTTCGCCACCCGTGTGGGCACGGAGATTCCTGGCGTCATCCCCGTCGTCGGGCCCTTCATCCGGGAGCTGGGCAGGGGAGGGGCCGATATCGGCGGCGCCACCCTGACGCGGTTCTACGCCCTGCACGTCTCCGTGCTACCCGCGCTCGCCTTCATGCTTGTGGCCCTCCACGTGCTCCTGGTCCAGAAGCACGGCATGAGCGTGCCTCCGGGCGTGGAGGCCGAGGGCGGTCCGAAGGGAAGCATCAAGTTCTTCCCGCAGTTCCTGCTTCGGGACCTCGTGGGATGGCTGGCCGCCCTGGCGCTTCTGGCGGCGGCGGCGGCGTTCTTCCCTGCCCACCTGGGCGCGAAGGCGGACCCCTTCGCCCCGGCGCCCGCAGGTATCAGGCCCGAGTGGTACTTCATGTTCATGTTCCAGACGTTGAAGTATCTGCCGGCCCACATTCTCGGGATCAACGGGGAGTTCGTGGGGGTGGGGGCCTTCGGCGTGCTGGGGCTGATCCTCCTGGTCGTGCCCTTCCTGGACCGTCCCAAGCCCGGGGCCAAGCCAGGGAAGCTCTGGACCTATCTGACCTACGGCGCGCTGGCCTACATCCTGCTCTTCACGTATCTGGGCTATACGTCCAGCGCGACGGCCTAGAGCCACGGCTGACGGGCCCGAACAGGGAAGCCCCCGGCGCCACACAGCGCCGGGGGCTCCGTTCGTCGCGGCGGACGAGGCTCAGTTCGCCCACGGAGGGGGCCGCACCTTGCCTTCCTGGAAGAGGGCGAGATAGGCCACCAGATCCCACATTTCCCCCTCCGAGAGGATGATGCCCCACGGCGGCATGACCGATCCGTGGACCGTGCGTCCTCCCTCCCGCACCCGGCCGAAGAGGGCGTCCCAATCCCGGGCGGCGATGAGCGTGTCGGCGGTGAAGTCGGCTGGAAGCACGTCGATGAGGTTCGCCGAGGCGGGCCCGTCACCGTGCCCCGTCTCCCCATGGCAGCCTGCGCACCGGAAGGCGTAGAGACGCTCTCCGTTGATGGCGCTGCCGGGGATCTCGGGCGGATACGCGAGAGCCGGGATGTATGCCAGGGCGGCCGAGAAGCTCTCGGGCCTGAGAAGTGAGGACACGTACTGCATGTGGGGATGGTTCGGGTCCGCACCGGCCATGCCCGCCCGGAAGCGCCGCTCCAGGGTCGCCGCAGACGACTCGGCGTAGTCACGGGTGTGGAAGGTGGGTGGCGGCGTGACGGAGCCCGCCTGCACGGCGGGGCCGTCGCCCCGACCCGCCGGACCATGGCACGTCCAGCAGACGGTCTCGAAGATCCCCTTGCCCTCCTGCTGCACCTCGGTCAGAGGAACGGCTACCGCGTCGGCTGCAGGGGCGACGGCAGTCTCCGCCGAGGTGGCCGGTGGCTCGGCCGGCTCGGCGCAGGCAGCCAGCGCTGCCGAGAGCGTGACGAGGAAGAGCTTCCGCATGTTGTGCCTCCGGGACATCTCTGGGTGGGGACTTGTCGACCGCGCGTTCCCGCGCGGACCTGCAACACGTTGGGCCCTGCTGCCTGACAATGTCTGTAGGATGAATACCCCTCGGCAAGGTGGGAGAATCCCCACAAGCGAAGCCGGCAGCCTCCGGGTACCTCCGGAAGCGGGCACGGCCATCTTTCGGAGTGGCCTGAACCCCTGGAGGTAGCCGTGAGCGAGCGTCCCAGCTTCTCGCTGACCGTCGATCAGCACGAGCGATTCAAGTTCGACATCGCCTTCGACAACCCGTCGTGGGCCCCGCTACGGACGGACGAGCCCGAGCCCCTGGGGGAGGGGTCCGCTCCCAATCCCTCCCGCCTGCTGGCGGCGGCCGTGGGCAACTGCCTGTCCGCCAGCCTCCTGTTCTGCCTGGAGAAGGCCCGGGTCCCGGTGGTCCACATCCGGGCCATCGTGGAGGTGTCGGTGGCCCGCAACGACCGAGGCCGCCTCCGCATCGCTTCCATGCGGGTGACGCTGGAGCCGACCGTGGACGACGTGCCGCATGAGCGGCTCGAGCGGTGCGTCGACCTCTTCGAGGACTTCTGCATCGTGACGCAGAGCGTCCGGGAGGGGTTCGATATCGAGGTGGATGTGAAGGCCCAGGGGCCGGTCGCGGCGGGCGGCTGAACCAGGCTGGATCGGGAGGCCGAACCGGCAGATCCGCTGAGGTTGACCCGTCCCGCGCAGACGGTACCTTTTACTGCTTCCGACTCCATGTCGGAACGTGTCCGCCCCGCTAGCTCAACTGGCAGAGCAACTGACTCTTAATCAGTAGGTTCGGGGTTCGAGTCCCTGGCGGGGCACTAAGCGGCTCAAGGCTTTCCGGCCTTGGGCCGTTTTCTCTGTGGGAGCCAAGTCTTCAATAAGTCTTCACCTGGAGGGCTTTTTCCGCAGGGTCTTGGGGCTCATCCAGGGGTAGGCGGCGGAGGCCATGCGTCCGCCGTTCGGACGTCGGGGAGAGCGGGCTGGGCATGGCCAATGCGAAGAGCGCC
>JARRLD010000326.1:0-5797 GCA_037387345.1 Gemmatimonadota bacterium | reverse complement strand
GCCCAGGTCTCCACCACGAGACGGACCAAGCGGGCCGCGGGCAGAACCGTCTCGACGACGCTCCCGCGGCCGGGTCCGGGGCCGAGCTGGGTGAGCCGCGTCTCCCAGCCTCGGACGGACGCAGCCATCTGATCGAGATCTGCGTCCTGCGCGCGCCGGGTGCACGGGGGCGGCGCGTGTTCCGCCGCGCTGACCGCACTCGTGTCTTCCACGTCGCCTCCGCCCCGGCCCGATCGGAAGGTCAGTTCCATTCTACCGACTCGATCCCGATCCGCGTCCGATCCGGAGCCCGACGCCCAACACCTCGACATCACGCGCTTTTCTCCATGACCGCGCGACCTGCGCGCAGCACGGGTTGGGGCCCGACAGCGGCCCAGCTGGTGAGATCCCGATTCCTGCTCGGGTGAGGGCTTCCACCAGGTCGGCACATGCTCTCGGAAGAGCCTTGCCGATTTCGGATATGGCCGAGTGCCGGCTCTCTGCGTTACGAAAGGCCCATCCTCGCCAGTGGCATGGTCATTGCTCGAGGGGTTCGACGACGGGAGGGGATCATGAAGACGAGGGTAAAGCTCTACGCGGTTTGCCTGGCACTCGTTGCTCTGCTGCTGGGCTCGGCACCGGTGCTGGCGCAGCAGACCACCGGCACGCCAGGATCACCGGGCGCGACGACCACCATCGACGGTCGCACCCTGCCTCCGCCGCCCCCGGAGTTCAAGGGCCAGATCAGCCCGAACGCCGCGGATTCGAAGCCCTACTGGCCCCCGATCGTGGCGCCACCGAAGGGCGCGCCGAACGTGCTGCTCATCATGATCGACGACGAGGGCTTCTCGGCGCCGTCCACCTTCGGTGGCGTGATTCCGACGCCGGCCATGGACCGGATCGCCGACGCGGGACTGCGCTACACGCGCTTCCACACCACGGCGCTCTGCTCGCCGACGCGCGCGGCGCTGCTGACCGGCCGCAACCACCACTCGGCGGCCACCGGCGTCGTCGTCGACCAGGCCACCGGCTTCCCGGGGTACAATAGACACCTCGTGGTTCGGCAAGGACCACAACGTGCCGCAGTGGGAGGCGACCGAGGCCGGCCCCTTCCACAACTGGCCGACGGGACCGGTCAAGGGCTTCGACTACTACTACGGCTTCGTCGGAGACGACACCAATCAGTGGCAGCCGGGCAACCTGTTTCGCAACACCACGACGGTCATGCCCTTCGTGGGCAAGCCCGGCTGGAACCTGGTGACCGCGATGGCCGACGAGGCGATCGGGCACATCAACATGATGAACGACCTCCAGCCGGACCGGCCGTTCATGGTCTACTACGCCCCGGGCGCCACGCACTCCCCGCACCAGCCGACCCAGGAATGGGTGGACAAGATCACCGCCATGCACCTGTTCGACGAGGGCTACCACGCCGTGCGGGAGCAGATCTTCGCGAGGCAGAAAAAGCTCGGCATCATCCCCGAGGACGCGAAGCTCACGGCCTGGCCGGACGACATCCCGAAGTGGGACACGCTGTCGGCCGAGGCGAAGAAGCTCTATATCCGCCAGGCGAACGTCTATGCCGCATACCTGGCCTACACGGACCACGAGATCGGCCGTGTCATCCAGGCGATCGACGACGCCGGCAAGCTCGACGACACGCTCGTCATCTACATCGCTGGCGACAACGGCGCGAGCCCCGAAGGCACGCTACACGGGCTGTACAGCGAGATCGCCGTGGCGAATGCGGTCCACCCGACGGTGGCGGAGAACATGAAGTTCTACGACGCCTGGGGCACGGACCAGACCTATCCGCACTACGCGGTGGGCTGGGCCTGGGCCCTGGACACGCCCTACCAGTGGACCAAGGAGGTGGCCTCCCACTTCGGGGGTACGCGCAATGGCATGGTCATGTCGTGGCCCAAGCGCATCAAGGACCGGGGCGGCATCCGCCACCAGTTCCACCACGTGATCGACGTCGTGCCGACCATCCTCGAGGCGGCCGGCCTTCCGGAGCCGGAGATGGTAAACGGCATCGCGCAGAAGCCGATCGAGGGCGTGAGCATGGCCTACACCTGGGACGACGCGGACGCCCCGGGCCGACGGGTCACGCAGTACTTCGAGATGTTCGGCTCTCGCGCGATCTACCACGACGGCTGGATCGCCTCGGCGCCGCCCACACATTCGCCGTGGGATCTCGGACTGGAGAAGCTTTCACCAGACGTCATGAACAGCTTCAAGTGGGAGCTGTACAACCTCGAGAAGGACTGGACGCAGTCGAACGACCTGGCCGCCAAGATGCCGGAGAAGCTGCGCGACATGCAGCAGCGCTTCATCCTGGAGGCGGAGAAGTACGGCGTCTTCCCGCTGGACGACTCGCGCCTCGCCAGGTTCATCTCGCACAAGCCGAGCTACACGCCGGATCGGACGGAGTTCACGTACACCGGCCGAGTGATGAACGTGCCGTTCGCCGAAACCGGCTCGGCGCCGTTCCTGCTCAACAAGTCGTACACCATCACGGCCGAGATCGAGGTCCCGCAGGGTGGTGCCGAGGGCATGCTGATGACGGACGGCGGCCGCTTCGGTGGCTACGGCTTCTATCTGCTGAAGGGCGTGCCGAACTTCACCTGGAATCTGGTCCAGCTGGAGCGCGTGAAGTGGCGGGGCAAGGAGCCGCTCGCGCCCGGCAAGCACACGATCGTGTTCTCGTGGGACTATGATGGCCCCGGTCTCGGCAAGGGCGGTACCGGCACCCTGAAGGTGGACGGCAAGACCGTGGACGAACACGCCATGCCGAAGAGCCTGCCGATCACGACGGGGTGGAACGAGGTCTTCAACGTGGGCATCGATACCGCGACGTCGGTGGACGAGCAGGACTACCAGGTGCCGTTCCCCTTCACCGGCAAGCTCGAGAAGCTCCATGTGAAGCTCGAGCCCAGCAAGATGTAGCGCATCGAAAAGGGGGAGTATCGAGATGACCCATGGATGGAGGAAGCTCCTCGTGGCACGCGTGTCCCTCGTCGCGCTGGCTCTTGCCTGCGTGGCGACTTCCTCGTGGGCCGCCGGAGACGGTGGGTCCGAGTTCAAGGGCAAGATCGCCGAACGCTACGAGGACTCGCAGGAATGGTGGCCCCAGACGGTGCCGCCGGCGCCGAAGGGCGCGCCCAATGTGGTCATCATCCTGCTCGACGACGTGGGATTCTCCCAGATCGGGAGCTTCGGCGGCCTGAGCGCCACGCCCCACATCGACGCGCTCGCCGCCGGCGGGCTGCGCTTCAACAACTTCCACACGGCCGCGCTCTGCTCGCCTTCACGGGCCTCGCTCATGGCCGGCCGCTTCCCCCATTCCATCGGGCTCGGAAGCCACGCCCTCACCGCCATGGGCTTCCCCGGTTACAACGCGATCGTACCGCCCACGGCCAAGTCGGTGGCGAAGATCCTGCAGCAGAACGGCTACGTGAACTACGCCCTGGGCAAGTGGGACCACACCCCGCTCTACGAGGTGTCCCAGGTCGGCCCCTTCGAGCGCTGGCCAAGCGACGAGGGCTTCGACCACTTCTACGGGTTCATGGCGGCCGACGCGGACCAGTACCGAACGCTGATGTTCCAGGACCACGCGCCGATCGAGCCCTGGAAGGGCCAGAAGGACTACCACAACTCGACGGACCTGGCGGACAAGGCGATCGAGTACATCACCGGCCACGTGTCACTGGCCCCCGACCGCCCCTTCATGGTCTTCTTCGCTCCTGGCGCCATGCACTCTCCCCACCAGGCGCCGCCCGAGTACATCGCGAAGTACCGCGGCCAGTTCGACATGGGCTGGGACCGCGCACGCGAGATGATCCTGGAGAAGCAGAAGAAGCTCGGGATCGTCCCAGCGGACGCGAAGCTCACCGAGCGGATCGAGGCGATTCCCGCCTGGGACTCCCTCGGCGCCGAGGAGAAGAAGCTCTACGCGCGCCAGATGGAGGTCTTCGCCGCCATGCTGGAGCACGTCGACCACGAGATCGGCCGAATCGTCGCGACCCTAGAGCGCGTGGGTGTCCTGGACGACACGCTCATCCTCGTGACCTCCGACAACGGGGCGAGCGGGGAAGGAGGGCTCGCCGGGACCTTCAACGAGACCTACGTGATCAACGCCGTCCAGACGCCGTTCGAGACCAACATGCGCTACTTCGACGAATGGGGCGGGCCGAGTACCTATCCCCACTACCACGCCGGCTGGGCCATGGCCGGCAACACGCCGTTCCGGTACTTCAAGCAGGCGGTGCACCGGGGTGGCATTCAGGATCCCCTGATCATCCACTGGCCGAAGGGAATCCAAGGGCGCGGCGGGGTGCGAAGCCAGTACCACCACATCGCCGACATCGCACCCACGCTGCTCGACATCCTGGGGCTCGAAGTGCCCGACGAGATCGGCGGCGTGAAGCAGCAGCCGATGGATGGTGTCTCCATGCGCTACGCATTCAACGACGCGAAGGCCCCGGACGCCAAGAAAGTCCAGTACTACGAGATGTTCGGGAACCGGGCCATCTGGGCCGATGGCTGGAAGGCCGTTACGCTGCACGCGAACCGCCTGCCCTGGGACATCAACGTCGTCCAGCCCTTCGACCAGGACGAGTGGCAGCTCTACCACGTGGCCAGGGACTTCAGCGAGGCCGACGAAGTGGCGGACGAGCATCCCGAGAAGCTCGAGGAGCTCAAGCAGCTATTCGACGATCAGGCCCGCAAGTATCACGTCTATCCGCTCTACGACGACATGATGCAGCGCATCGCCAAGCAGCACGAGCGGATGTTCGGGGACCGGATGAGCTTCACCTACTATTTTCCTGGCGCGGTCCGCATTGCGGAGAAGGCCTCGCCGCCCATCAAGGGGCGTACGCATACCATTACGACGCAGCTCGACCTGAAGGGGGGTGAGAAGGGCGTGATCGTGGCGTGCGGGGGTTTCACGGGGGGCTACACGCTCTTCGTGAAGAACGGTCGCCTGCACTACGACTACAACTATCTCGACGGTGTGCACTATCTGCTCGAGTCGCCTCCTCTCGCGATGGGCAGGAACGAGGTGAAGTTCGAGTTCGTGCACGCGGGGAACTTCGCGGGAACCGGCGAGCTCTTCGTGAACGGGAAGAGCGTGGACAAGGTGCACATGCCGAAGACCCACCCCGCGACCTTCTCGCTCTCCGAGACCTTCGACGTGGGACGCGACAACGGCACCCAGGTGTCCACGCTCTACGCGGGCGATTTCCCCTACACGGGTACCCTCGACAAGGTCGTCTTCCAGCTGGGGGAGTTTCCCAAGGCCGAGGATGCGAAGAGATCCGCGGCGGAGGCGGCGACGATCGAGGGGAACTGAGCTCGAGCGCTTCGAGCGCCTGGGTCGGATTCGAGTCCCGTCCGCCCCGCCATTTGTCTCGCGCACTCCGGTGGTTACGCGGCCGCGATCCGGTCGGACACACGCCGGACACACAGACTGGCGCCGCGCGCACCGTCGGTGCCTGGGCGACCTGTTCTCGAATGCGAGTCGCGACGTTGCAGCGATGCGTCGGCGACGACTCGATCGGTTGCGCACCGACCCGGCACTCGAACCCGTCCGTTACAGGACCAACCGCCTGATCTCATTGCATTTTTGATCCCGTAGTCTGTGTGTCCCGTGTGTGTCCCAGTCCCTCGAAGGGGGGCTGGGAACTCCCTCCCGCAGAGTCGCGAAGGCAGCGCTGGGATCCTCCTCCCCCGAAGGCGTCAGCCCGTTTATGATTACCGGCCATGGACCTCTAGCCTGGGGCGCTCTCTCCCCCCGGTCACGCGACGGCCGGCG
>JARRLD010000325.1:0-4772 GCA_037387345.1 Gemmatimonadota bacterium | reverse complement strand
GCAGCTCCGCCAGCGCAACCATGCGCTGTTGGAGCTCGCCGAGAGCGGTGAGCCCGACCCGCTCCGGTACTGGCCCCTCGACGAGGCTTTCCATCGGACCTACGTGGAGGAGGCCGCTGGTTCCCGGCTGCTCGTCCTCCACGACTCCCTGAGGCCCCAGGTGGAACGCTACGGGCGGGTCTACACCCTCATGCTTCCGGACAGGATCGAGACGTCGTACCGGGAGCACACGGCGATCGTCGACACCATCTCGAGGCGCGATCCGGACGGTGCGCAGGCTGCCGTGGAAGGCAACTGGAGAGGCGCGGCCGCCCGCCTGGGGGCCGTGATCGGGCATATCGGCGAGCGGGGTTCCTGGTAGGAAGGACGCCTCCCCACGGAGCGTCCGCCCCTCTTGACCAGCCGACCGGGGGCTGGTATCTCAACCGAGCGGTTGGTATGCACTTCTGCATCCGATTCGGCACCCTGAGGAACGAGGTCGACACCGCGACCGGCGTCGGGGCCAAGCCCAGGTCGAAACCGCCGCCCGCGGGAAGTCGTGGTCGCTATCCGACGTACGGACTCCCCTGGTACCCACCTGGCCTAGGAGGAATCGTGTTATTCAATCGTCCGAATCCTCAGGAATGTCACGCCCGCGGAAGCGGCCCCCCGGGAGGGGGCCGACGCGCCCTCGGGATCCCTGTGCTGCTGGCGCTCGCGGCTTCGCTCATCTTCGCTCCGTCGGCCTTCGCCCAGCAACAGGCCGTGGGCGGGCGCGTGGTGAGCGCGGATACGCGCGAACCACTCGGTGACGCCCAGATCCAGGTGGTCGGGACCCAGAGGGGCGTGCTCAGCAACACCAGTGGCCGCTTCCTGCTGCTGAATATGGTAGGCCAGCAGGTGACTCTGCGCGTGACGCTCATCGGCTACAGGACGCTCGAGCAGACGGTCAGCGTCGGGAACATGGACGTCGTGCTGACCCTGGAGCCCACGGCCGTGGAACTGGACGCAATCGTCGTCACGGGCACGCCGGGCGCCCAGCGCGTGCGAGCGCTGGGGAACTCGGTGGGCCAGCTGCAGGGCGCCGAGATACAGGAGATCACCGCGCCCGCCGATGTCCGGGAGATGATCGGTGCCCGCGTTCCCGGCGTCAGCGTCTCCCACGCCATGGGTGGGGCCGGGGCCGGTGGGGCCATGGCGATCCGGGGGGTGGGAAGCCTGAGCCTCAGCCACCAGCCGCTCATCTACGTGGACGGGGTGCGCATCGACAACGACCCGGACGAGGGTGGTGTCGGATCCAGCTCCGGTGCGGGAACGGCGCGGATCAACGACCTCAACCCCGAGGACATCGAGTCCATCGAGATCATCAAGGGTCCCGCGGCGACGACGCTCTACGGCACCGAGGCGTCCAACGGCGTGATCCAGATCATCACCAAGCGGGGCCGTACCCAGGAAGCCCAGTGGGACTTCCGCTCCGACCAGGGCGTGACCTACATGCCCAATCCGACCGAGATGTACCCGGATGTGTGGGCGCGGCAGGGCGACGAGCTGGTCAGCCTCAACATCATCCAGAACGAGATCGACAACGGGCCGGGCTCTCCCTTCAGCACGGGATACAACCAGGCATACGGCGCCAGCGTCCGGGGCGGCTCCGACGACGTGCAGTACTACCTCTCCGGCGACTGGAACCGGCAGGAGGGGGTCGTGAGCTACAATTGGCAGAACAAGCTCAACCTCCGCTCCAACTTCAGCTTCGTGCTGGCCGACGAGCTCGACATGCAGTTCAACCTCGGCACGGTGCGGATGGAGACCCAGTCGTCCGGATACCAACCCATCACCACCATGGTCCTCTGGGGCACCCCCCTGCTCAAGGACACGCGGACACGTGGGTTCATCCTCGTGGCCCCCGAGGACTACGACGACATCGAGAGCATCGAGAAGCTGGACCGCACGATCTACAGCCTCCAGCTCAACCACCACCCGACGGCATGGTTGAACCAGCGCTTGACCGTGGGGAACGATCATTCCTTCCGGCGTGGTCACCAGCTCATCCAGCGTAGCCTCGTGCAGCCTGGACCCTGGGGCGGTGCCAGCCTGGGCCAGAAGGACGTGGGGGAGACCCGCAACACCCTGACCACGGTGGACTATACCGCCACCGCGGGCCTGGACCTGACCACGGACATCCGCTCGGAGACTTCGGTAGGAGGCACGTTCATCCGTCGCGTGACGGAGAGCGACGGGGCTTCGGGGTCCACCTTCCCGGTTCCCGGGCTCGAGACGGTGAGCGCCACAGCCCTTCGCAGCGCCTCCGAGAGCTACGTGGAGGAGCGGACGGTAGGGGCCTTCGTTCAGCAGCAGTTCGGCTACAGGGACCGCTTCTTCCTGACCGCAGGGGTGCGGGGCGACGACCACTCGGCGTTCGGAACGAACTACGACTTCGTGGTCTACCCGAAGGTGATGGGCAGCTGGGTCATGAGCGAGGAGGCCTTCCTTCAGGACGTCGGGTTCCTCAGCACGCTCAAGCTGCGGGCCGCCTGGGGTCAGGCCGGCCAGCAGCCGAGCGCCTTCGCCGCGGTGCGCCTTTACTCCCCCTCCAGCGGAAACAACGCGACGCCCACGGTGACGCCAAGCAACATCGGCAACCCGGATCTCGAGCCGGAAAAGAGCCAGGAGCTCGAGGTCGGCTTCGACGCCGGCTTCTTCGAGGAGCGCCTGGG
This sequence comes from Gemmatimonadota bacterium, assembly GCA_037387345.1. Taxonomy (GTDB): domain Bacteria; phylum Gemmatimonadota; class Gemmatimonadetes; order Longimicrobiales; family Gaopeijiaceae; genus SZUA-318. The sequence continues at coordinate 2,076 of JARRLD010000325.1, read as the reverse complement.
CGTCGAGTTCACCTATTATGACCAGACCACCAAGAAGGCGCTCATCCAGGCCCCGGTGCGGCCCTCGACCGGGTTTCCCGGCAACCAGTTTCTCAACGTGGGCGAGGTGGCCAACAGCGGCATCGAGCTCGGCATCAACGCGACGCCGGTCCGCAGGGCGAACCTGAGCTGGAACGTCGCCTTCACCCTGGCCACGAATACCAACGAGATCAAGGACCTGGGGGGTATCGCGATCCCGCCGGGCACGCAAACCGAACAGGTCGTGGGCTTCCCCATCGACGGGATCTTCATGCGAAAGGTCGTGAGCGCCGAATACGATGGCTCGGGCAACCTGACCAACGTGATGTGCGACGGCGGAGGAGGGCCGAGCGGCCGGGACTCCGGCGGGTCGCCGGTCCCATGCGGGCAGGCGCCCACCGTGTACTGGGGAGGAGCGCTGCCCAAGTGGCAGGGCAGCCTGTCGACGACGCTCACCCTCTTCCAGGACCTCCGCCTGTACGCGCTGGCCGACTATCAGGGAGGAAACTGGAGAGTCAACGGCGACGTGGCGGGATCCCATCTCTTTTTCGCCAACAGCCGATGCATCAACGAGCGGCCCATCTGCGACCCGGAGCTCGCTGCCTACGCCTCCATCGGGCAGGTCTGGCAGACGGGGACCATGAAAGCGGGCTTCGCGAAGCTGCGGACACTCTCCGCCAGCTACACGCTTCCCGAGTCGCTCATCGAGAGGCTCGGATCCTCCCGAGGGACGTTCACCATCGCCGTGCAAAACCCGTTCAGGATCTGGACGCAGGAGGACGCGAAGTACGGACACCGGATCACGGACCCCGAGATCGGGAAGGAGAGCAGCGCGACCGACATCTACAACCAGGAGAGTTGGCCGCAGTTCACCACGATCACCACCAGCATCCGCCTGAGCTTCTGAGGCCGCGCCATGAACAGCCATCTAATGGGTCAGGGGACCGCAGAGCCAGCACAGACCGATGGAAGGGACACCATGACAAACCACGGAACCAAGGGCGCACGCGGGCGTCACCGGAGGCTCTTGGCGGTGCTGGCCGCCGCGGGGCTGGCAGGCGGGCTCACGGCGTGCGACAGCCTCCTGGAGGTGAAGCTCCCGGGAGACGTGACCGAAGACGCCCTCGATGACCCGGCGCTGTCGGACATTCTCGTCAACAGCGTCATCGCAGACTTCGAGTGCGCATACAACAACTACACCTTCGGCTCGGCCGCCCACAGCGACGAAATGTGGCAGTCCTCCGGAAACGTGGTGCAACGCAACTGGGGCCAGCGGAAGATCACCGACACGTTCGCGAACTACGTGACCGGCACGTGTGGCGGAGCCGGGTTCGGCCTATGGACGACCATGCACACCGCGCGCTTCCAGTCCGAGGACGTGTTCGAGCGCATCAGCGGGTTCGAGGCCGTGGAAGAGAGAGATCTGAAGCTCGCGACCGCGGCGACGTACGGTGCGTTCATGTACACCTACTTCGGCGAGACCTTCTGCCAGGTGACCATCGACGGCGGCGCTCCCATGGCGCCCCAGGCCGTGCTCAACCTCGCCCAGGAGAAGTTCGAGAGCGCGCTCCAGCTCGCCCAATCCTCGGGTGATGCGACCATGATCGATGCCGCCCGACTCGGGCTGGCCCGCGTGCGCCTCGACCGGGGTGACTACCAGGGGGCACGGCAGGCCGCGGAGTCGGTCTCGGAGGGCTTCCTGCTCAACGCCACCCGAGGGTCCGACTTCAGCCACCGGGAGAACAAGGGCCGGATCATGTACGTCGAGGAGCGCCACCACACCGTGGCGCCCGGCTTCCGGGACCTCGAATGGAAGGGTGTGCCGGATCCCAGGGTGCACGTCACCGACCAGGAACGCCTCGGCCTGGACGGCGTCACGGAGCTGTGGGCCAGCGACAAGTGGCCCAGCCGGGACACGCCGATCCCCATCGCGAAGTGGGCGGAGGCCCGGCTCATCGTGGCGGAGTCGGCCGCGAATACCGGGGATGACGCCACGGCCGTGGCCATCATCAACGACTTGCACACCCGGGCCGGCCTGCCGGGGTACGACCCGGCCAC
>JARRLD010000324.1:0-4782 GCA_037387345.1 Gemmatimonadota bacterium | reverse complement strand
AGAAGCTCGTTGGTATCGGTGAAGAGCCCCGAGAGGAGCGTCAGGCCGGGCTGGACCTGGTCCTGCTGGTTCCGCGTGACGCCGCTGCCCTCGTGCCGGGCCGGCCTCAGGTGTTGCGTGGGCACGGAGAACCGGAGCAGCGAGGGGTTCTCCCACACCAGCTTCACCGCCCTGGCGCCGTAGTCCAGGATGGAGTACGGGAAGATCTTCAGGCCGCCGACCGCCACACCGTAGCCGAAGAGGAGGACCCCCGCCGAAAGAAAGAACGCAACTCTGGACAGATCGCGTGGTTTCTTCACGGTCTCGTCTTCGGGTAGGGTCGCCGGATTCCGACCGGGGATTCTCGCTCCACTCGATAACCCCTCACCCCTGGCGAAGCAAGAACCGCCTCACCGGCAGAACGGGAGCGCGCCGGACCGTCCCGCGGTCACCCCTGGAGGCACCGGTCAGCGGTTCAGCTGCATGCCCTCCACCACCGATCGGGCAAAGACCTGGATGTCCCCGGGCATGGCGTCGGTAGGTCCGAATTCCCAGACCAGCGTGTTGCCGTCCCGCCTGTGGGCGTTCGTGTCGGTGACCCGTCCCGGCATGGTCAGCCGGAACTCGATTCCGGTGTTGAAGGCGAGGTTCAGGCCCGGAACCTGGTTTTCCAGGATCTCCTCGAGCCACTCGTCGCTGCCCTCGTAGAGCTGGTTCAGGGCGCGCTGCAGGAAGTCCGGGCCTTCGTCGGGATATCGAAGGCGGACGATCTTCAGGCCGTGGCGAACCGTATGGTCGATGACCTGGGAGATGAGCCGGGTCTCCAGGCTGTCGGCCGCCCCGATGAGACCCGCGTCCATGGCGTGCCAGAGCCTGGCCCGGGCAAACCCCACGATCTCCCCTCGCTCCCGGCCCGACAGCGTTGGGTATCTGGCTCCCAACGTGCGGTCGACGCGTTCCATGAAGAACTCCACGAGCACGTCCACGGCGTTGTCCCAGGAGAAGGTCTCCCGGTATGTGTACGCCCGGCTTCCATCGCTCCCCATCCCCGTGACCACCAGGACCTGGTTCGAGAACCCGACGTCGCCCAGCGTCACATAGCCGACCCTGGTTCCCGACGCTCGGCGCGGTGCCCCAGCGATACGGACCTGCCCGGTGAGGTCGGCCCAGGCGTCCAGTCCGGGAATGTCCCGGCGGCGCTCGAAGACGTGGATGGAGTCGCCCTCATCGCTCACGTCCCGTCGGTGGGTCCAGCCCCGTGCGCCGGAGACGGCCATCAGCTCGGTGAAGTCCCCGGAGGTGACGGACACGTTCTCGTCTTCCTGTGCGTCCATCCTCTCCACCCGGACGCCGCTTCCGTCCGGGCGTACGGTGGTCTCGATGGTGTACTCGACGCATCCCCCCAACCAGGTGAGGGCGAGCGCGAGGAGGGGCAGCTCTGGCCGCATCCTGATTCCCGATGCTCTCATGGTACGTTCTCCGACCGACGGATCCCTAGCTCAACAGATCGATGAGCGGGGCCGTGGGTATCGTGGTTTCGGGGTTCACCGTGGAGGAGTCCAAAATGCCCAGGAGATCCTGGACGCTGACTCCATCACCTGCCCTCAGTCGTCTCAACGCGTTGCGCCAACCCGCTGGCGTCCACGTCGGGGCGCTCCTCAGGAGGGCGTCGACCTGGGAGGCGTCGAGCAAGGGGGCATCGGCAGGGAGACTCCGGAGTCGATCCCTCAGGCTCACGACGCTGATCCGCTCCTGACGGGAGAGGGCGAGAACCCAGCTGTCCGGGGCTCCCAGATTGGCGGTTCGCTCCACCAACTCCGTGCGCCCGTCGACGGCGGCGAGGCCCTCCTCCAGCTCGACGATCTGCTGAGCCAGCACGATCTCCCGGGCCTGGATGCGCCCCAGCTCCCTGAACAGGAAGGCCGTGGAGAGGAGGAGGGCGACGGACGCGGCGGCCAGCGCCGGAACGAGCCAGCCGAATCGGGCCGGGGCAGGCCCCGGTCGCTGGTCCCGGCCGTCCGCCTGAATCGCCGTCTGTACGCTCGGCCACATGGAGTCGACGAGCTCCGAGGGGACCTCTGTTTCCAGCTCCTCCAGCGACGGGAGCGCCAGGTGCTCGTGGACCCTCAGCTGCATGGCACAGTCCGGACAGCGAGCGGCGTGAAGCTGAAGCTGCCTTTTGCCCTCCTCCGGCAGGGTGTCCTGCAACAGGGCGCCGAGCTGATCGTCGAAAACCTGGCAATCGATGTCTCTGGTCACGTGCCTTCCTCCAGTTGAGACGCACCCTCCATCCCGCGAAGGGCGGCGGCCACTCGCCTGCGGGCGTAATGCAGCGTGGCCCGCAATGTGCCGGGCTTCATGCCCAGGGCCCGGGCCACCTCCTTCTGCCCCGTCTGCTCGAGGTCCACGCGCAGAAAGACCTGCCTCTGGCTCTCGCTCAGACTCCGGACGGCCATGAGGAGACGCTCGTGGAACTCCTTCCGCTCCAGGTCCGCGTGTGGGTCGTCCGGGGCCGGTCCCCCCAACCGCGCGAGAACCTCGTTTCCGGGCATCGCCTCGTGGCGGACCCATTTCCTGCGGAGGTGATCCAAGCAGCCGTTCCGATGGACCGCGTGAAGCCACGCGCTGAAGGACCGGCCCGGATCGTACCGGTCGATGCGCTGGTGCACCCGGACCCAGGTATCCTGGGTCAGGTCCCGCGCCCATTCCCAGTCGTTCGTGTACCGATAGGCCAGGGCGATCAGCGGTCGGCTGAGCGTCTCCACCAGCGTCCGGAACGCTCGCGGGTCGCCCTGTCGAACCGCCCGGCCCAGCGCATTCAGGTCGTCCTCGTGCAAGGCTGCGTCTCCGTTGTCCGCATGGCACCGGCCACGCCTGGGCTGCTTTCTCACCCGCCCTGCTGATAGTACGGGTGAGGCACGCAGGATGTTAATGCGCGTCGCCCCTGGCGTGGGACGGTACCCCCGCGACACTATTCGGGCATGGCTCGACTGGCTGTCGTGATATCGGTGATGGTGCTCTTCAGCGCCTGCGACGAGAGACTCAGCCCGACCCGGGGCGAAGTCACAGGTACCTGGACGGCGACCCTCGAGGGCACGGTGTTCCAGGGAGAGGACGGGACCGGTGAGACCACCTCCCTCACGCTGACCCTGGAGCAGTCCGGCACGCAGGTGACGGGGAGCGAGGGCTTCACCGACACGATGGGTCGCTCCGGCGTGCAGCCCGTTTCGGGGACCTTCCTCGGGCTCCAACTGTCGTACTCTCGACTGGACTTCGACCCGGATTGCGGAGACCGGACGGTCACGGGGATCGGAAGGGTCACCAGCGTGGACCCCGGCAGCACGATGCGCACGGGGATCGGCGCGAGCGCAGCGGGTGCCTGCCCGATGCTGGCGGACTCGTTGGTCTACACGAAGCAATAAGTCCGCCGGCCGCCCGCCCGCGTGGGGCGCGCGAGAACAGCCATGAGGGTGGTCATCGATAGGAGCCCCTCTTGCCGGCGCAGAGCCCTCCTAGGACGGTGATCGGAAGATGTACCTGAGGCCCCGGGTCAGAGCGACAGGAACCACCGTCGTGTGCGACTCCCCCTCGGCCTCCAACGTCGTCATGTCCAGGGACGGGTAGCCGCGGGCCCGGAGTCCATCGGCCAGGTCGCGGAGGTTCGAGACCATTCGGAACGGGGCGAGCACGGGGAGGTCTTCACGCTCCTCCCCCGCGCCCACGGCCAGGAACAGCGTCGCGTCGATGTCCTCCCGCGATGCCGCCAGCTCCCGCTCGCGGCGCAGCAGGCGCCGTTCGTCCCACCAGATCGCGGGACTGGCGGCAAGGTAGGCGTCGAACGCCTCGGGCCGCTCGAGCAGAGCGTGAAGAACGAGGAGCCCCCCGAGGGACGAGCCGAACAGCACCGAGCTCTCCTCCGCCACCTCATACCGCTCCTCCACGAATGGCCGGACCTCCTCGGCGAGGAAAGCCAGAAACTCCGTGGCCCGCCCCAGGCGTCGGTCCGGCGGAAGGGTCGGTTCGGGGGCCCCGGGGAGCGCCCGGGCCATGGCCCCGAATCCGGAGTCAACCGTGGGTGTGAAGTCGCGTCCCCGCAGCTCCGCCTGCACCGCCGGTACGTTCGTATCGTACGCGATGCCGACGACGAGGAAGGCGACGAAGGTGGGGCCGAGCGTTCCCCGGGCTGCCCCCGTACGAATGATCCGAAGCATGCGAGTACCTCCTTTGGGGGGTCGTCTCGACGTCCGGAAGCCTGACTGGATCCGTGGGGGCAGACCCGCGTGGAATCCGGTCTCAGCGTACCAGGGAGAAAAGCAATTACCATGCCAGTCGGTCCTGGGTCCAGGTCCTTGATCCTCACCCTGCGTAAGGTGCTAGCCTCCTCACAGGCGCGCCTCGCTCTCGAGGTACGAGGCGACCCGGAACGGCCCTGACCCAGGAGGACACCGACATGCTTGGATCCGTGACGCTCCCGCAGACCGAGGTGTACGATCTGCGCTCACGGCACGCGGACGCCGACTACCGGATCTGGGTGGCCACTCCCCTGGCGGGATGGAGACCGTTGCCCCCTCCACCGTGGGGGGTGCTCTATGTGCTCGACGCGAATCTCTTCTTCGGCACCGCCGTCGAGATGACGCGCATCATGCACCAGCTCCACGGTGAGCTTCCGCCTCTCCTCGTCGTCGGCATCGCGTACGATACGAGCGTACCGGCGGTGCAGGCGGAGCTGCGGGGACGCGACTTCACACCCACGGTTGACTCCGGATTCGGGGCCATGGCCCGGGCGCTCCCCGGGGCCCCCGA
>JARRLD010000323.1:0-4830 GCA_037387345.1 Gemmatimonadota bacterium | reverse complement strand
CCCTCTTCATGGATCTGGCGTCGCGCGCGGGAATGGACGGCATCCAGGAGTGGCTGTCCTTCTATTTCAAGAGTCCCCAGACGGCACCCGGCCTCTATCCCGAGCACGACATCTTCATCCAGCACTGGAAGCTCAAGAACACGCTCAGGTGGCTGATGAAGGAGGAGATGCTGACGCACCTTGGTGTGGAGTACTACGACTGAAGTGCCGATGCGGGAGGAAGGGCGGTTCATCGTGCTGGAGGGCGGCGAAGGGGTCGGGAAGACGACCCAGGCCGACCTCCTGGGCAGCTGGCTGGACGAAGCCCGGATCCCCCATAGGGTGACCCGTGAGCCCGGCGGCACCCCCGTCGGAGAGGCCATACGTAGCGTCGTGCTGGGGCGCACGGATCTCCAGATGCCCCCGGAGTCCGAGCTGTTCCTGATCCTCGCGGCCCGCGCCGCCTTCGTGCAGGAGGTTGTCCGGCCCGCCCTGGCCGCCGGAGAGGTGGTGATTGCGGACCGGTTCTCCCTCTCCACGCTGGCCTACCAGGGATACGGCAGGGGCCTGGACCTGACGCGGGTGCGTCGAGGCATCGATCTCGCGACCGGTGGGCTCCAGCCCGACCTGTACGTCGTGCTGGACGTCCCGGTGGAGCACGGAACCCGACGACAGCGGCAGGGCGGGATGACGCCGGACCGCATCGAACGGGAGGGAGACGACTTTCTCCGGCGGGTCCGCAACGGGTATCTTGCCCTCTCGGACGAGGAACCCCGAGCCAGGCTGGTGGACGGCCTGGGCTCGCCCCAGGAGGTCCACCACCGGATCCGCCGGCTGTTGGAGGAGGTTCTACCGGCGACCTTCTGGCCGCGAGCGGTGTAGGAAACGTCCGCCCAGGGGGCCGGAGATGTCCGGTCCGGAGAGGAAAATCCGCGAGGTCGAGCATGCGCAAAGGTGTCATCACGCCCCTGTTGGTCATCTCCATCGCCGTGGTAGCCGGGGGTTGGCTGCTCCAGCAGGGCGTCGACCGCGCCGAGAACGTGTACGTCAGGGTCCGCCTGTTCGAGGAAGTGGTGGACCGGGTGGAATCGTCGTTCGTCGACCAGGTGGACCGGCAGGACATCTACAGCTCCGCCATCGAAGGAGTCCTGCAGGACCTGCATGACCCGTACACGAGCTTTCTCGAAGCCGGCGACTTCGAGAACCTGCGGATCCGCGGTATCGACGGAGACTATGGGGGTGTGGGGCTCGAGGTCGTGGACCGCAACGGGTGGGTGACGGTGGTCAGTCCCATCCCCGGCACGCCGGGCTCCCGCGCGGGCATAAGGGCCGGCGATCAGTTCTTCGAGATCGAAGGCCAGGCCGCGGATACCATGAACACCGACCAGGCGGTGGCGCTCCTCCGCGGACGTCCGGGTACGGACGTGTCGGTGAAGATCCTCCGTCCAGGCGTGGAGGAGCCGATTCCGTTCACGCTGACGAGGGCCGTGATCGAGCTGAAGGCGGTTCCGTTTGCCGCCCTCCTGGACGCCGAGGTCGGATACGTTCCGCTGCGCAGCGTGCTCGAGTCCTCATCGATGGAGATCGCGGAGATCCTGGACTCGCTTCGCACCGAAGGCATGACGGCCTTCGTCCTGGATCTGCGTGGCAATCCCGGGGGTCTCCTCGACGAGGGAATCGCGGTCTCCGACCTCTTCTTGCACGAAGGGCTGACGATCGTCGAGACACGGGGTCGGGAGCGGGGACAGAACGTATCCTACGATGCTCGCCGTCCTGACGAATATCCGGACCTGCCGATGGTGGTCCTCGTCAACGGCAGCTCGGCGTCCGCCAGCGAGATCATCGCCGGTGCCCTCCAGGACCATGATCGAGCAGTCGTGGTGGGCGAGAGCACCTTCGGGAAGGGGTTGGTCCAGAGTCTCTATCCCCTCAGTGACGGGAGCGTGCTGCGGTTGACCACGGCCCGGTGGTATACGCCGGTCGGTCGATCCATCAACCGGGATCTCGAGAACCGCCAGGCCGTGGCCGATGGATCCCTCGCGCTGACCCTGGATGGGCAGGTCACCTTCGAGCCCGATCTCGACTCTCGCCCGACCTACCAGTCGACGGGCGGCAGGACTCTCTATGGGGGAGGAGGCATCACGCCGGATGTCTTCGTGCAGCCGGCGACGCTGTCGGCTGCCGAGGAGGCTGCGGTTCGGGCCATCTATCAGCAGGCCGGCGCGTTCAACGTGGCCTTGTTCAACTTCGCGGTCCGCTACGTGGGTGAGCATGCAGATCTGCAACAGGACTTCTCCCTGGAGGACGGGGATCTGCGGGCGTTCTACCGCGCGCTCCCGGAGTGGGAGGTGTCGGTGGACCGCGACGACTTCCGGGCTGCGACCCGGTTCGTCCGTTACCACCTGGAGCGTGAGATCGCCCTCAAGGCCTGGGGCGAAAGGGGTCAGTTCCTTCGGGAGAGCGAATCCGACCGGCAGCTCTCGAGGGCCCTGGAGCTCCTCCGGGGTGTCGATTCCACGGAAGAGCTTCTCCGGGCCGCCGCGGAGCAGGACCTGGCGGCCCAGCAGGTGGGAACCTGATCGCAGCCCCCCGCCGCTCGAGGGCCGATGCGGACATCGCCACGTCCCAGACGTACCGGTTTCTTTGGAGCATGAGCGTGTTCCCCGTCGACCAGGGGGCCCTTCGGGTCGTGAGGCCGCGGGCATGATCGAGGTGGTGCGGGGAGGCGTGGTGGAGTCCCGCCACGCGTTCCACGTTGCCGTGGCGGGTCCCAGCGGGCGGCTGATGGCCATGGCCGGGGATGCCGAGCCCAGGACATTCTATCGGTCGGCCGCGAAGCCCTTCCAGGCTCTGCCGCTCGTCGAGGATGGTGTCCTGGAGCGCTTCGGGATCAACGCGAAGGAGTTGGCGGTCTGCTGTGGCTCGCACGAAGCGGAGCCCGAGCACCTGGCTGCGACCCGCTCCATCCTGGAGAAGGCAGGGCTGGACGAAGGGCACTTGCGGTGCGGGCCTCACCCTCCGTTCGCCGAGGAGGAAGCCCGCGCGCTGACACGTCGGGGGGAGGAGCCACGCCCCATTCACAACAACTGCTCGGGCAAGCACGCGGGGATGCTGGCGCTGGCCGTGGCCAGGGGATGGGACGTGGAGGAATATTACCGGGAGGAGCATCCGGTCCAGCAGAGGATGCGAGCAGAGATCGTGCGCTGGGCCGGGGTTCCCGACCATGAGGTGGAAACGGGCGTCGACGGCTGTGGAGTGACCTGTTTTTCCGTGCCTCTGCGTGCCATGGCGGCATCGTTCGCGCGGTTCGCTGCCGCGGCTGCGGAGGGGCAAGCCGCCGCGAGCGTGGTATCGGCCATGACGCGTCACCCGTTCTTGGTGGGAGGGACGGGCCGGGCGTGCACCGAGGTCATGGAGCGAACGGGGTTTCGGGCGTTCGTGAAGCTGGGAGCCGAGGGCGTGTACGGAGGGGGACTGACTGACCGAGGGATCGGGTTCGCCATCAAGGTGCACGATGGGGCGCGCCGGGCCGTGGAGGTCGCGCTGCTCCATGTGTTGGAGCGCCTCGACGTCCTCGGGCCCCCCGACCTCGAGGCCCTGGCCCGATGGCGCCGGCCGGCCGTTCACAACACACGGGGCGATGTGGTGGGCGAGATCCGCCCGTCCTTCGAGCTGGTGACCCCGTGAGCGCCGTCATCCTGACACCGGCTCAGGAGGCCCTCGTGGGTCTCAGCGCTGCGCTCGCAGGAGGCCGCGCGCCGGCGTTGGACCGGGCGCTCCGGCAGGCGGACGCGAGGGCCGGTGCCCGGGAGGTCGAGGAGGCCCTCCTCCAGAGCTACCTCTTCCTGGGGTATCCTGCGGCATTGAACGGCTTCGGGCGGTGGCGGGACCTCACCGGCCGTGAGGCAGGGCCCGCGATCCCCGACACCGATCGCTGGCGTCAGCGCGGCGATCGGGTGTGCGCCGCGGTCTATGGTGGCCAGTACGACGGCCTTCGGGCCAACGTCAGGCGGCTTCATCCCGAGATGGAGCAGTGGATGCTGGAAGAGGGATACGGGAAGGTGCTGGGCAGGCCGGGGCTCGGCCTCCCCACGAGGGAGCTCTGCATCGTGGCGCTGTTGGCTGTCCGTGACGCCCCCAGGCAGCTCTACTCCCATGTTCGGGGTGCGCTCAACGTTGGGGCTTCCCCCGCGGCAGTCCGGCGGGCCATGGACATCGCCGCAACCTTCGGTTCCGAGGAGGCTCGGGCCCGCGCCTCGAACGTGCTGGAGGCGGTCCTGCAGCGTCCCTCTGCCGCGACCTGACCAGGTTCGTCGATCGTGCGGTCATCGAGGTCAGAGGCGGTGTGGGCGGCTCCGGCGCCGAGGCCTTTCGCAGGGAGAGCGGCGTGCCCCGGGGTGGGCCGTCCGGGGGAGATGGCGGCAAGGGCGGAGATGTAGTCCTGGAAGTGGATCCCCACCTTTCCACGCTGCTGGACTTCAGCTACCGACGGCACTATCGCGCGGCCCGCGGCCGGCACGGCGAGGGGAGCAACCGAACGGGACGGTCCGGGGAAGACATGATTCTGAGGGTTCCTCCCGGTACCGTGGTCCGGGAAGAGGAAACGGGAGCGGTGCTCGGCGAGCTGCTTCGTCCCGGCGAGCGTCTCGTCGTAGCTCGGGGAGGGCGGGGAGGGCGCGGGAACGCCCGCTTCGCCACGTCCCGTGAGCAGGCGCCCCGTCGGTGGGAGGCAGGGGAGGAGGGGGAGGAGCGACGTGTGCTTCTCGAGCTGAAGCTCATCGCGGATGTCGGGCTGGTGGGTGAGCCCAATGCCGGGAAGTCCACGCTCCTGTCGGTTGTGACGTCTGCGCG
>JARRLD010000322.1:0-5484 GCA_037387345.1 Gemmatimonadota bacterium | reverse complement strand
AGGGGCTGCACTGCGAGCGCGTGATGAATGCTGTCGTGAAGGGCGAGCGCAAGGGAATAGCAACGTTGCGGTAGGGTGTTTCGTGACTCCGTCCAGTTCGGGGAGCCGCGGCCCGAGCGGCGATGAGACGGTGGGGCATCCTCCTGCTCTGGACAGCCTGTGGTGTATCCCGGCTACCTCGGGAGCATGACTCGGAACTCGATGGTGGCCAGCTGCTCCGGCGCCTTGCCGACGTCCTGCAGGAAGGGCAGCCAACGGGGATCGGCCTTGATCTTGGCGAAGGAGTTCTCCACGACGACCTCCGATAGTCCTGGATCATTGTACTCCACCGCCTTGCTCAGCCATTCGAAGGCGGCATCGACCTCGCCCCGGAAGGCAAACACGTAAGCAATGTTGTAGGCCGCGTCCCGCTCCCACCCTTCGGTGAGCTCGGAAAGAGCGGCATCCGACTCGGCCTGACGACCCAGTGCGGAATTCGCCATGACAAACCCGATAAGTCGCCAGGGTCTGGACGACTCGAGTTCTATAGCCCTGAGGGCAGCTTCGGGCTCCCCCTTGCCGAGAAGAGCCTGGCCGATCCCCGTTTGGGCGCCGATGTAGCCAGGGCTAAGGCTCAGGGCAGTCTGGTAGCTCGCAATGGATTCACTCCAACGTCCCGCCCACCGGTACGCGTTGCCCAGATTGTGATGTCCACGAGGGTTTACCGGATCCCGGGCCACCACATACTCCTTCAAGGCGATGGCCTCCTCCAGGCGGCCCAGACTCTGGAGAAGCGTCGCGGCGTCGCCGATGATCTCGGTATCGTTGGGGGAGAGTGTCAGGGCCTGCTGGTAGTATCGAGCCGCGGCGGAAAGATCACGGTCGTGCGCCATGGCGACGAGGCCTAGATAGGAGATGGCCGGTGCATACCCCGGGTCGCTGGCCAGAGCCCGGTTGGCCGCCTCGCGGGCCAACCCGAAAGCCTCGTCAAACGACCGATCCCCGCTTCCTGCCTGGGTGGAATATACCCGCGCCAGCTCACCCCAGGCGGGGGCATAGTCGGGTTCGACGGCGAGGGCTCGCTTCAGTACCTCTATGGACCTCTGGAAACCATCGGCAGTGCGTTGCCGCCCCAGCTGACGACCTTGTAGGAAGAGCGCATAGGCTTCGGGGTTGGTGGTCGTCGTCCTCGGCACCTCTCCCAACAAGCTCACCTCGAGCCGGTTCGCCACCTTGGCGGCGATCTCGTCCTGGACGGCGAAGATGTCTTCCAGAGTCCGTTCCCACGTTTCCGACCAGAGGTTGGTGTCCGATGCCGCATCCACGAGCTGAACCGTGATCCGCACCTCGTGACCGGCCTTGCGTACCGATCCTTCCAGAACGTACGCGACGTTCAGGCGCCGGGCGATCTCAGAGACGTCTAGCCCCTGGCCCTTGAAGGAGAACGCGGACGTTCGGGAAGCCACCCGCAGCTCGGGAGTCAAGGCGAGCAGGTTGAGTAGCTCCTCGGAGATGCCGTCGGAGAAGTACTCCTGCTCCGGATCGGAGCTCATGTTCACAAAGGGCAGCACAGCGAGGGAAGGCGAAGATACGGCAGGTGTATCGGTGCCCGGAGTGGAGACTGATTCCCTCCCTGCGAACCACACCCCGGCCAGCAACGCGGTCATCCCGGCGAAGGCAAGCAACCCGGAAGGCCAGCGCTTGTGGGCAGGGGCCGCAATGATCTCCGTCAGTTCACCCGGCGCTGCCCGGACGGTGCGTCGCAGACCCTCCGGCGTCAGCTCGAATGCCCACTCCAAGAGTATGGCCACAGGCGCGCCGGCAACAAGAAGCAGAGCTGTCCGCTGTGTAACGGTGTCGGAGAACCCCAGGACGGGCACCAGGAGGTCGACAGCCTGGAGCAAAGCGAAGGAAGCGGCTCCGTACAACGCCATCACGCGAAACACGCGACGACGCCTTAGTTCCGCGAAAAAGCGACGGTATGGTGGGAGGTGGGTGGGCATTTGAGTAACATCGCGGTTGAAGGACGGGGCGAGAAGGGTCACAGGCGTCCTTGGCAGCGTGCTCAGGATCTCTTCGGACCCAGGACAGGGCGAGTCGCTTCCGGGCACCTACAGCCCCGCCCGCGCTCGGTACGAGCGTTGGCCGGCGACCACCCACACGGACCCGCCTTCCCAGCCGATCCTGGTGCAGATTCTCACCGGGACGCCGCGATCGATCACCGACATCCGTACACGGTTCTCCGGTCGCCTCGCTCGGTGTTCTGGATCTGCAGAAGCACGGTTTCGCTGACGCCGGCCTCGAGGGCGTCCGCGGTCAACGAGTTCGAGGTGGGCCTGCAGGAGCTCATTGAGGTCCGACCGACATGGAGTTGACCGCCGGTCACAGGACCACGCGCGGTCTGCGCCCTCACGCGGCTCGGCCGCCTTCGGTTAGCCGCCGGGCTTCTTCAACCGGATCACGATCACGCCGTTGACGCCCCGGGCTCCATAGGCCGAGGTGGAGGCGACGTCCTTGAGGACCTGGATGCTCCTCACCTCCCGGGGGTCGATGGTCCTCAGCGTGTTGGTGATGGCGTAGGTGGGGACCCGCAGCCCGTCCACGACCAGCAGGGGCTCCTGGTTCGCCATGAAAGACGTGGCCAATCCCCGGATCCGCAGGGATATGTTGCCGTTGGCGAGCTCCACCACCTGCAGGCCCGACACACGGCCCCGAAGCATGTCCACCATATCGGTGAAGTGCCCGCCGCTCTCCTCCTCGGACTCCAGGGTCACCACGGCCCCCGCCCTCCTGGTGTCGGGATTCGTACCTTCGGCGTCAGGTGCATCCCCCGTGGGACCAGGTTGGGTGGCGGGCGCGGGCTCATGCGTCTGACAGGCAAGGGTGGACGCGAGCCCGAAAGCCACTGCGATGACGATGGTTGCGTTCTTCATCCGCCCCTCCCTCCGGCAGGGCTGCGGCCGTCGCGATTACCCACAACTACGGTATCGAACTTGCCCCAACAAGGGCCAAATGCAGGCGTCGTCCCTTCCACGTCACGCAAATCCACGGTAGAGAGGGGGAAAAGATTACTCGAGCCGCGCCCTGGCTTCCGGGTCTCACAATTGTCCTTACGCTCGCTTCCTGTGGAGGTGACGGCGGGAGCGCAGACGTCGTGGACCCGACCGCGTCGATCCCGGCCACCGTCGTCGTCACCCCTGCGCTGGACACCCTGACGTGGATCAAGGAGACGGTGCAGCTCCAGGGGACCGCGCTCAATTCCACCGGGCTTCAGCTGGCCGCCGCCATCTCCTGGAGCTCGTCCGCGCCCGACGTGGCGCCCGTGAGCTCCTCTGGCCTGGTGACGGCCGCCTCGAACGGCATCGCCAGCATCACCGCTCGTGCGGGCAGCGCGTCCGCGTCGACAACCGTGTTTGTGCGACAGGTGGCCAGCGCCTTCACCAAGGAGTCCGGGGACGGCCAGAGTGGAACGGCCGGTGAGCCGCTGAGCGCGTCTCTCGTCGTGCGCGCGGAGGATCAGGGCGGGACGCCGGTCCAGGGCGCGCAGCTCGAGTGGAGCGTCCTGAGCGGTGACGGCGCACTCGAGTCATCCGACGCCACCACCGGCGGCGATGGTCTGGCCAACGCCTCATGGCGTCTGGGGCTCGTCGCCGGTGATCAGACGGTCGAGGCCCGTGTGGACGGAGGCGTCAACGTCGTGTTCTCGGCCGTATCCATCCTGCCGGAAGCCGATCGGCTGGAGATCAGCCCCGAGTCGGTGACCCTGGGGCTCGTCGGAGACACGACGCGCTTCACGGCGGAAGCGTTCGCTGGCGAGATGGTTCTCGACGGTGCGCCCATGACCTTCGTGTCGGGCGATCTCGCTGTCGCCTCGGTGGACAACACGGGCCTCGCCACGGCCGTAGGAGAAGGAACGGCCACCGTGACGGCCCAGTCGGGATCCGCCACCGCATCCGCCACCGTGACCGTCGACTTCTCCACGGGACCCGCTCCCACCATCGGGTCGATCCAGCCCACGGTCCTGGTCGAGGGGGAGACGGCGACGATCACCGGGTCCGGATTCGGCAGCTCGGTCCAGGCCAACGAGGTGCTCATCGACGGTGCGTCCGCGACCATCACATCCGCGAGCGCCACGGAGCTTCAGGTGGACGTCCCGTATTTCGACTGTTATCCGTCCCGCTCGGTCACGGTTCTCGTCCGGAGGGACGGACAGGAGGACAGCCAGGCGGCGAGCATCACGCCGGCGAGCGTCGGCTCGCTGAACGTGGGAGACGGATGGTATACGACCGACGCCGCCCGATGTCTGCACCTCGAGGGTGGGGGGGTCGGCAGGGAGTACCTGATCGGAGTGCTTTCGGTGTCGGAGGCACCGTCGTCCCTCACCCCGGCCCGCCTGTTCTCGAGATCCGGGAGCGTGCTTGCCTCGGCTCAGGCCCCCGGCACGGCACTATCACCACCTGAAGCGCGGCCGATTCCGAAACGCTTCTCCGCGCTCGCCGCCACCCCCCAGAGAGCGGCAACGAGCCCGGTGGACGTCGTGCCCGCCGCAGCTGACGCGTGGCGCGAGCATTGGAGAGCCGAGGCGAAGCTGCGCGAGCAGGAAGAAGAGATGATCCGGTCCCTCGGAGGCGCGGAAGCCCTCGGGACCCTGATGCGGGAATCGCCGCCTCGGCGAGCAGCCGGCGAGCCCCAGCGTGCCGTTCCCTGCGTCGACCGTGACACCGTCACGGCCGTGGCGACCTTCGTCGGCTCGGGCACGATCTTCCTGGAGGACGTGGACAATCCCGGGCCAGCGTTCCTCGAGTCGGAGCTCCAGAGCCTGGATGCCCTCTACACGGACAACATCGCCGCCACGCTCTCCGATTACATCGGTGGCGACCAGGACGTGGATGAGAATGGCCGGATGGTGGTTCTGATGACCAGGGCCGTGAACGAACAGGAGAACCTGCTCGGCTACGTGTGGAGCGGAGACCAGATCACGGCGGCGTACTGCCCCGGCAGCAACGAGGCCGAGATCTTCTACGGCGTCGTCCCCGATCCCGACGGCCAGGTCGGCCGCGCGTGGACCAAAGAGGACGTACTGGACCTCTACCCATCCCTCATCGCTCACGAGGTCACTCACATCATTCAGTTCTCTCAGCGGATATGGAGCGGAGCTGGCGCCAAGGCTCGTTGGGAGCTCGAGGGCGGAGCCACGTTCGCGGAACAGCTGGTCGGGAACCGGATCTTCGGTCACGGCTCTCGGCAGGATCTCCAGTATTCGGAGTGGAGCGCAGGTGGGGGGTGGTACTACGACTGGGTCGCGGACCTGGCCGCCTACTTCGGGTACCAGAGCTCGACCAGCCGCGTGTCCGGTGCTCCGGAGCAGTGCACGTGGATCGGGAACGCATCCGACGGCAACGACGGCCCCTGCCCGAGTAGCCGCCTGGTCTACGGCGTCCCGGCCACGCTGCTGCGCTACGTGCTTGACCACTGGGGGCTCGACTTCCCGGGCGGTGAGACGGC
>JARRLD010000321.1:0-4842 GCA_037387345.1 Gemmatimonadota bacterium | reverse complement strand
CACGCGCAGATCCGTAACTCCGGGGCCGAGCCGGGCCTCACGGAAGTCGAGCTCACATCCGCCCATGACCGCCACGGCGTAGTTCCTGCGGGCCGGGTTCCAGCCGCCCTTGCGGGTGGATCCACCGAGCACCGCCACCATGTACTCCCGTTCCTTCACATGGGCCGCCGCCGTCACCTTGTACTCGGGGTTGGGCGCCGGTACCGCCTCGGCGCTCCTGACCGCAGGGACCGCGGCTCCGGGAAGATCCTGTAGCAGCGCCTTGAGCTCGTCCGCGGTTGATGCCTTGTGAGCCGCATCCACGCGCTTCTCGAACTCCTCCACCGACATGACATCGTTGGCGAAGTGCTCGCACAGCGCGTCCACCGTCATCTGGCGGCTCTGTCCCATCGACTGTCTGTGCCCGCCGGAATCTTCCGTCATCGCTCCCCCGCTGGATACCCCTCGCCACCGGACCGCTCGTACGCGATCCGACCGCCCACCACCGTCATGTCTACGCGTGCCTGGACCAAAGCGTTCGACTCCAGGGAAAAAAGGTCGTCGGACATCACCACGAGATCGGCTTCCATCCCCTCCGAGAGGCGCCCCACCCGGTCCTCCACGAAGCCGGCCCGGGCCGCCCCGGAAGTATAGGCCCGCAGCGTCTCCTCGAGCGTGATGCGCTGCGCCGGCACCCAACCGCCGGGGGTGGCGCCGTCGATGGTTCGGCGGGTCACCGCGGCGTCGATGCCCAGCACGGGATCCAGAGGAGCCACGGTCCAGTCCGACCCGAACGCCAGGGTGACCCCAGCGTCGAGCAGTGTCCGGAACGCATACGTCGTCTGGATGCGCCGAGGCCCGATGCGCTTCTCGGCCCACCGACCGTCGTCGGCGGCATGGTAGGGTTGCATCGACGCGATGACGTCCTGTCCCGCGAACCGCGCCGGCGCCCCCATACTCAGGTGCTGCGCGTGCTCCACCCGGAATCGCCGGTCGCGGGCGCCGTGGGCCCTGGCCACGTCGCGGTAGACGTCCAGGAGCCAGTCGTTGGCCCGATCTCCGATCGCGTGCACGATCACGTGCAGCCCCGCGGCGTCGGCTTCCTCGATCCAGCTCCTGAGGGCGGCGGAGTCCGTGGTCATGAACCCCGCGGTCTCGGGCTCATCCTCGTAGGGCTCATGGAACCACGCCGTGGTGGATCCCAACGATCCATCGACGAAGGCCTTGAGCCCTCCCCACCAGAGCCACCCGTCGCCCCTGCCGTGCTCGGCTACGTAGTCTCTCAGCCGCTCCCAGGACGCCATGGGCACCACCGCGTAGACGCGAAGCGGAAGCTCGCCCCGGGCGTAGGCTCTGCGATAGGCCTCCAACCCCCTCCAGCCTCCCATGTCGTGGACCTGGGTGACACCCCGCTCCAGGGCATGCGCCGCCGCAGCCTGCAGCGCCCTGTCGATCTCCCGGTCGGAGGGATCGGGCAAAACGGCGCCGACGAGCCCCATGGCCTCGTCCTTGAACACGCCATCCGCCTCTCCGGTGGTCAGGTCCCTGACGATGGTTCCCCCCGACGGATCCGGCGTCGGCGTCGTTCCCTCATCGATGCCTGCGGCCCGGATGGCCAGGGTGTTGGCCAGCGCCATGTGGCCGTCCAGGCGGTTCACGAATACCGGATGCTCCGGCGTCACCGAATCGATCCACTCCCGGCGGGGAAGCTCGCCTCCCCACAGCTCGTGATCCCAGTCGCCGCCGGTGATCCAGGTGCCCGCCGGAACGGTGGCGGCAAACGCGGCGATACGTCGGGCAAACTCCTCCGGGGTGGACGCGTCCCTGAGATCCACGCCGGAGAGCTTGAACCCGCCATCGATGAAATGGGTGTGGGCGTCGATGAATCCCGGCAGGAGCGAGCGACCTTCGAGCTCCACCACCCGGGTCTCCGAACCGATGAGCGGTTCCACGCTCTCGTCCGTGCCGACCGCGACGATGCGGCCATCCCTCACAGCGACGGCCTCCTGCACGGCTGTCCCGTCCTCGCCGGTCCACACGCTGCCGCCCAGAAACACCAGATCTGCCACGCCGCCCTCCGATCCGTAACACCCCACGATCGCCAGCGTACCCAGAAACAGCCACGTCCGCTTGGACTTCATGTCCTCTCCCCGCGGTCGATTCGTCCAGCATCCTCCACCCGCCGGAACCGGGACGTTATCCGAATGGACATGGGGCGGGCAAGCGTACCCTCATGGCGCGTCGGGCAGTCGGAGGGCATCTTGTCCTCCGGTCCGAACGGACCGACAGTCATCACCACGGGCCCAGCCAATCCGGAGACAAGGACAAGAACCATGCGCTGCTTCGCTTCACCCCGCCTGCTGATCGCTTTCCTGGCGCTCGCCCTGGGACTCACCGGCTGCGCAAGCTCCGGCGGCGGCGGGGGAGGAGACAGCGCACCCCGCGGGTCGGCGAACCGGATCATCTTCGAGGAGCTCGAGCCCGTCCAGCAGCTCGACGGCTATGATGCCGTCCGGCGCCTCCGCCCCATGTGGCTCCGGGCCCGGGGCGGGGCGTCACCGCAGGTTCTGGTCGACGGGAACCGGCAGCCAGGTGGCCTCGACGCCTTGCGCTCCCTCCGGGTATCCGAGATCCAGGAGATGCGCTTCCTGAGCTCGTCGGATGCCACCACCCGCTACGGCACCGGGTTCGACGGAGGGGCCATCCTGGTCACCACGCGGCGAAGGTAAGCACCGGGGGTCACGTCACGGGCGACGTCCGGGGACCCCGAACGTCGGATCGCCTCCCAGGCGACCTGGCACCCGGTCCACGCCTACTCCGCAAGGCCTCGGGCGAAGGTCTCCAGCACGTCGGCACAGGCGATGATCTCTGACACGTCGATCCACTCGTCGGCGGAGTGCGCCTGTGCCAGGTCACCCGGACCGTAGCAGACGGCCGGGATGCCGGCCTCGTTGAGATACGCCGCGTCGACCCAGGCGGTCATTCCCTGGATCCCGGACTCCACCCCGTTCTGGCGGCAGGCGTCGAGCAGCCCCTGCACCAGCCGGGAGTCCACATCCACCTCCGTGCCCGGTCGGTGGAGGGTCATCTCCAGCGACGCGTCGAGATGGGGCTCCCGGCCTTCCAGCCCGTCGAGCGCCTCCTGGAATTCGCGCACCACGTCGTCGGGTGGCTCATCGGGCAACGTCCTCCGCTCCAGAAGCAGCTCGCAGAGATCCGGATACACCGACCCGGCCGTGCCTCCGGCGATGGTCCCCGCGTGGACGGAACCGTGTCCGAGCGTGGGATGAGCCGCCCGACTCCGAAGGTGCTCGGCATATTCGTCCAGAGTCGTCAGGTAGAGACCCGCGTGGCGGATGGCATCCACGCCGAGCTGCGGCCGCGATCCATGAGCCGCGCGCCCCCTGAATACGGCTCGGACCCACACGAAGCCCTTGTGGGCTGGCATGACCCGCAGGCGGGTCGGCTCGCACACCACGGCCATGTCCGCCCTCACCTCCGAGCGCACCACCGCCGCCATACCGATGCTCGCGTGCTCCTCATCGGCCGTGAGGGCTACGACGAGGCCGGGCCTGGGGCCGCCACGCGCCAAACGCGCGCTGGCAGCCAGGAGCGCCGCGACCCCACCCTTCATGTCACACGCCCCCCGACCGCTCATCCGACCGTCCTTCACCCGAGGCTCGAACGGCGGGATGGTCATCCCCTCCACACCCACGGTATCCAGATGGCCGTTGAGCAGCAGCGTCGGTCCTCTTCCCTCGAGGCGCGCGATGACGTTCCAGCGCCCTGGCGCCACTTCGGCGGTCTGGGTCTCCAGACCCCAGCCCTGGAGCCACGCGGCGCAGCGTGCGGCCATCTCCGCTTCGCCCGATCCGTCCGGGGCAAGCGTCGGATTGACCGAAGGGATCGCGACCAGAGCCTGGGCGAGAGCCACCGGATCCCCGTTCCGGGCTCCTTCCTCCACGTGTTCGAATGTTGTGGTCACGCGACAACTCCGTAGCAGACACTCAAAAAACTGTCGCCCCCCACCGGGAATGTGTGGCCCTGGGTCCAGAACCCGGAGGAAGCCGGTAAGCCGCGACACTGAATGAGGTTGCGATCACTGGACTCTCGCATTCTCGGTCCCCGCGGACCGTGGGCACGGATCGTGCTATTGTACCTGGCATGATGATACGCACCGGCACCGAACGACCAACCCGCACCCTGACCTTCGGCATCCTCGGAGCGGCGGCCCTGGCCGTCGGCCTGCTTCTGGTCCGCCAGCAGCGGGACGAGGAGATCATGGGTGCCCTGGTGGGCTCGCAGGATATTCCTGCCGGCGAGAGCCACCCCGGCACCATCTCGTTGGACCGGATTCGCGCGGTCGGTTACTAGACCCACGCAACCTCCCTCCAGGCGTGCCGCGCCTGGAGGACACCGCCGAACGAAAGCGGCGGAGGGAATCTCGTTCCCTCCGCCGCTTTCTTCACACCCGCGGGCGTCGCTACTCGAAGTGGACCCGATTTTTCTCGATGTAGCTCGTCCACTCCGGCGGAACGTCCGTGTCGGGGAAGATCGCCTGCACCGGGCACTCGGGCTCGCAGGCACCACAGTCGATGCATTCGTCCGGGTGGATATAGAACTGATCGCTGGCCTCGTAGATACAATCCACGGGGCAGACCTCGACGCAGCTGGCGTCTTTGGTCTCGATGCACGGCTCAGCGATGATGTAGGTCATGAAGCCTCCGCACGGCCTCTCGTCGTGCCCGTCTACGGGGCGAAGCACCGTGGCTTTCGTGGTCAGCGTCAAGAGGACAGCTAGGTGTAACGAAAGGGTCCCACGCCCGCAAGACACCCTCGGAGCATCCATCCCCCGCCCCCCGG
>JARRLD010000320.1:0-7102 GCA_037387345.1 Gemmatimonadota bacterium | reverse complement strand
GCGAGCACGTCGTGCTCGACGGGTTGGACGCCGTGGTGGGACGGGGGGAGTGTGTCGCCATCCTCGGGCCCTCGGGCTCGGGCAAGTCCACCCTGCTCAATCTCGTGAGTGGGATCGACCTTCCCGACGGCGGCACGGTGCGCATCGACGGGGTGGAGCTGACGGCCCGGTCCGAGCGCGAGCGCACCCTGTTCCGGCGCCGGCACCTGGGTTTCGTCTTCCAGTTCTTCAACCTCCTGCCCACCCTCACGGTGATGGAGAACCTCCTGCTGCCCGTGGAGCTGAAAGGGGCCGTAGGGACGGAGGAGGAGGAGCGGGCGGCCATGCTCCTGAAGGCCGTGGGGCTGGAGGACCGGGCCGGAGCATTCCCCGACCGGCTTTCCGGCGGCGAGCGGCAGCGGGTGGCGGTGGCCCGGGCGCTGGTTCATGAGCCGACGCTGGTCCTGGCGGACGAGCCCACGGGGAACCTGGACGAGGATACCGCCCAGATCGTGGCCGACCTCCTCGAGGCGCTGGTGCGCGACCAGGGACACACCCTCCTGGTCGTCACCCATTCCCGGGAGCTCGCCGGACGCATGGACCGGGTCCTGCGCCTGGATCACGGCCGGCTCGTGGCCGAGTCCCCATGAGCCTGGTGCGACGGGCCAGCCGGCGGCACCTGAGCCGGCACCCCGGCCAGCTCGTCCTGTCGGTGCTGGGCGTGGCCCTGGGCGTGGCGGTGGTCGTGGCCATCGACCTGGCCGTCCAGAGCTCCCGCGAGGCGTTCCGCGTTTCGGCGGAGACGGTGGCGGGCAGGGCGACCCATCACGTCCTGGGCGGCCCCGGCGGGTTGCCCGACTCGCTCTTCTTCCGGATCCGCGTGGAGCTGGGCATCCGGGCGTCGGCGCCCGTGGTGGAGGGCTACGCCTCGAGCCCGCTGCGGCCGGGCGCGGCCCTGCGCGTCGTCGGCGTGGACCCCTTCTCCGAGAGCCCCTTCCGTCCCTTCGTGGCCGGAGGGCCCTCGGGCCTGGACGTGTCGGCGCTGCTCACCGTGCCGCGGGCCGTGGCGATGACCGCCGCCACGGCCGAGCGTGCCGGAGTCGGCCTCGGGGACTCCCTCCCGGTCCTGGTCGCGGGCCGGCGCGCGGCGCTGCCCGTGGTAGGCCTCCTGGACCCCGAGGAGCGCCTCAGGCGCTCCGGCCTCGACGACGTGCTCATCATGGACGTGTCGTCGGCCCAGGATCTGCTCGGGATGCCGGGCAGCCTCACGCGCATCGATCTCCGGTTGCCTCAGGACTCCGAATCCGGCGCGCTGGAGGCGGTCCGGGACCTCCTGCCCGGAGACGCCCGGGTGGAGCCGGCCGGCGTGCGCACGGCGGCGCTCTCCGAGATGATCGGCGCCTTCGACCTGAACCTGAGGGCGCTGAGCCTCCTGGCGCTCGTCTTCGGGATGTTCCTCATCTACAACGCCATGACGTTCTCGGTGGTCCAGCGCCGGGAGATGGTGGGCGGCTTGCGCGCCCTCGGCGTGACGCGGCGCGAGGTCCTCGCCGGCGTCCTGCGGGAGGCGACCTGGATCGGCGGGGTCGGCGCCGCCGCCGGCCTCGTCCTGGGCACGGTCCTGGGGCGGGGACTCGTCCACATGGTGACCCGGACCATCAACGACCTCTACTTCGTGGTGTCGGTCCAGGATCTCGCCCTGCCGCCGGCCGTGCTGGCCAAGGGCGCGGCGCTCGGCCTGGGCGCCACGCTTCTGGCGTCGCTGCCGCCGGCGCTGGAGGCCGCCTCCGCTCCACCCCGCGTCGCCCGGACCCGTTCGCAGGTGGAGGCGCGCGCCAGCCGGGCCGTTCCCCGTGCCGCCGCGCTGGGTGGCCTGCTGGCCGCCGCGGGCGCCGCCGCGCTGGCCGTGCCCACGCACAGCCTCCTCGTCAGCTTCGGCGCCCTCTTCCTGGTGATCCTGGGCATGGCGCTCCTCACACCCGCCGGGGCGGTGCTGCTGGTCCGGGTGCTGCGACCGGCGGCCGCCCGGGGGATGGGCGTCCTGGGAACCATGGCGGCCCGGGGCGTGGTGACGGCCCTCAGCCGGACGGCCCCGGCCATCGCCGCGCTGGTGGTCGCGGTGTCCGTGACCGTCGGGCTGGGCATCATGATCCAGAGCTTCCGGGGCACGCTGGCCCGCTGGCTGGACGGGACGCTCCAGGCCGACGTGTACGTGTCGCTGCCGTCCCCCATGGCGTCCCGTGCCGCGGGAACCCTGGGCCGGGACGTGGTGGAGACCTTGAGCGCGTTTCCCGCCGTCCGGGGACGGAGCACGTACCGGGGGGTGGAGGTGCCCGTGGAGGGGGGCGTCCTGCGGCTCGTCGGCCTGGACCTGCACCCCCTGGGCGAGGGGGCGTTCGACTTCCTCGAGGGGGAGCCGGGCGAGGCGTTTGCTGCGTTCCGCGCCGGGGACGCGGTGCTCGTCTCCGAGCCCCTGGCGTACCGGAGAGGCCTCGACGTGGGCGACAGCCTGACGGTGCCCACGCCGAAGGGAGCGCGTGCGCTGCCCGTGGCGGGAATCTTCTACGACTACGGGTCGGACCAGGGCGTCGTCATGATGAGCCGCCGCACCTACCGGCGCCTCTTCGACGAGGACGGCGTCACCTCCCTGGGGCTCTTCCTGGACGACGGCGCCGACGCGGAGCGGGTGGTGGAAGAGCTCCGCTCCCTGGTGCCTGCGGATCGGACGCTCATCATCCGCACCAACGCGACGCTGCGCTCCGCGTCCCTGGACGTCTTCGACCGGACCTTCCAGGTGACGGCGGTCCTCCGCCTCCTGGCGTTCGCCGTCGCCTTCGTCGGCGTCCTGAGCGCGCTTATGGCGCTCCAGCTCGAGCGGGCCCGGGAGCTGGGCGTGCTGCGGGCCAACGGGCTGACCCCGGGGCAGGTGTGGCGGCTGGTCACCACCCAGACCGGCCTCATGGGTCTCATCTCCGGCGCGCTGGCCGTGCCCATGGGCCTGGTCCTGGCCGCGGTCATGATCTTCGTGGTGAACAAGCGGTCCTTCGGGTGGACGCTGCGCATGGAGGTGGGTCCCGACGTGGTGGTCCAGGCCGTGGCCCTGGCGCTCGTGGGCGCGCTGCTCGCCGGCCTCTATCCGTCGTGGCGCATGGCCCGTACGTCCCCCGCCGAAGCGCTGAGGAGCGAATGAGGGCGCCGCGTGTTCCCCGGGGCCTCGTCCCCGTGCTTGTGTTCCTCAGCGCCAGCTGCGGCGAGGCAGGCCGAGACGACGCCGGCCGGATGTCGCTCGTGGCCACCCTCGGCGGCGCCGACACCGCGGGGTACGCCCGGGCGGACCGTCCCCGCGCCTTCCGCTTTCCCGAGGACCATGGCCCGCACCCCGCCTACCGGACCGAGTGGTGGTACGTCACCGGCAACCTGGCCGACGGGACCGGACGCCCCGTGGGCTTCCAGCTCACCTTCTTCCGCAACTCCCTGGCTCCCACACCGCCCGCCTCGTCGTCGCCCTGGGCCACGAGCCAGGCGTACATGGCCCACCTGGCGGTGACGGACACGGAGCGGGGGGCGTTCCACGCCTTCGAGCGGTTCGCCCGGGGCGCGGAGCTCCTGGCGGGAGCCCGGGCCAGGCCCTTCCGGGTGTGGCTGGAGGACTGGGTGCTGGAGGCGTCGGGACCCGAGGCGACCTTCCCGCTGCGGCTGTCCGCCGCCGGGGGCGACGTGGCCCTCGACCTGGTGCTGGAGGCGGGCAAGCCGCCGGTGCTGCAGGGGGACGCCGGCTTGAGCCGGAAGGGCCCCGAGCCCGGCAACGCATCCTACTACTACTCCCACACGCGTTTGCCCGCGCGCGGGACCGTGGTCCTGGACGACGACACCCTCACGGTCACCGGCGCCGCCTGGATGGACCGGGAGTGGAGCACGTCGGTGCTCACCGAGGGCCTGGTGGGATGGGACTGGTTCGCGCTGCAGCTGGACGACGGCTGGGAGCTTTTGGTCTACGCCCTGCGCCTCTCGGACGGCTCGGCCCATCCGCTGTCCGAGGGCGTGCTGGTGGATCCGCAGGGCACGAAGCGCCGGCTGACGTGGGGCTCCGGGGTGCTCGTCGAAGCCCTGGGGACCTGGACCTCGCCCCACAGCGGGACCGCCTACCCCTCCACCTGGAGGATCCAGGTGCCCGACCGGGGATGGGACTTCCGGGTGACTCCGGTGCTCGAGGATCAGGAGCTGAACCTGGCCTTCCGCTACTGGGAGGGAAGCGTGGCAGTGACGTCCTTCGACGGGGCGACGCCCGTCTCCGGACGCGGCTACGTGGAGCTCACCGGGTACGGCGACGCGCCTCTGCCCAAGCGTTGAGGGACGATCAGAACAGCTTGCCCGCCAGCGTGGGCTCCTTGTCCACGCGGGTTCCGACCTTCACGAAGGTCGCCAGGCGCACGGTCCCCTCTGCGTGCAGCACCTCGTGGATCGTCTTCACCGCCTCGAAGATGGCGTCCAGCTCGCCCTCCACGTTGGTGCCCTGCCCGTGCAGGGTCGCGTGCAGGCCCGCGTCCTCGAGGATGGCGTGGGCGCGCTGGACCTGCTCCCGCACCGATACGCCGACGCCGATGGGGATCACCTGGATCTCGCCTGTGGCTTTCATGGATCTGGTTTGATGGAAGAGTGTCGGGTGAACGTTCACAAGATGGCAGGATCGGCTTGACGGGCGCGACCGGGATTGGACGGACGCGGCCCCTGTGCTCCATTATTCCCCGTTCTTCACGTACCCGGAGCCCGACCATGCCTGACCGCTGCCCCTTCCGACCCGGGCCCAGATGTCCAAGGCCGGAGTGGCCTCGTTCATCGACGCCCAGCAGGAGCGGCTCACCGACATCGCCATGGAGATCTGGGACCTGGCGGAGCTTGGGTATCTGGAGCAGCAGAGCTCGGCGCTCCTGGCCGGCGAGCTCGAGGCCCACGGCTTCACCGTGGAGCGGGGCGTCGCCGGGATCCCCACGGCCTTCGTGGCCTCGTACGGCAGCGGCGAGCCCGTGATCGGCATGATGGGTGAGTTCGACGCCCTGCCGGGCATCAACCAGGACCGGGTCCCCGTCCGTCAGCCCATCGAGGGCAAGACCTCGGGACACGCATGCGGTCACAACCTCTTCGGGACGGCATCGGCCGCGGCGGCCATCGGCGCCGCCGAGTGGCTGGAGCGGACGGGCCACGAGGGCACGATCCGCTTCTACGGCACCCCCGCGGAGGAGGGCGGCTCGGGCAAGGTCTACATGGTGCGCGCCGGCCTCTTCGACGATGTCGACGTGATGCTCCAGTGGCACGCGGGGGACCGCAACAGCGCCAGCCCGGGATCGAACCTGGCCGTGAAGTCGGCCAAGTTCCGCTTCCGAGGCGTATCCGCCCACGCGGCGGGGGCTCCGGATCGGGCCCGCTCGGCGCTGGATGGTGTCGAGGCGATGGACTTCATGGTGAACATGATGCGGGAGCACGTGCCCCAGGAGACCCGCATCCACTACGTCATCACCTCGGGGGGCAGCGCGCCCAACGTCGTCCCCGACTTCGCCGAGGTCTACTACTACGTGCGCCATCCGGACCCGGAGCAGGTGCGCGCCATCTTCGACCGGGTGGCCGCCGCGGCCGAGGGCGCCGCCCGGGGGACGGGCACCACCGTGGAGCACGAGGTCATCGGAGGCGCCTACTCCCGCCTGTCCGTGGTGGCGCTGCAGGAGGTGGTCTACGAGAACCTCACCGAGGTGGGGGGCATCCGCTACGACGACGAGGAGCAGCGCTTCGCGGCGGTCCTCAAGGAGACGCTGCCCGCGGAGCCCACCCTGGAGTCCGCCGCCCGGGTCCAGCCCTTCGAGTGGCACACGACCTACGCGTCCACCGACGCCGGTGACGTGAGCTGGATGGTGCCCACGTCTACGCTGAGCACCGCCACCTGGGTGCCGGGAACCGCGGCGCACAGCTGGCAGGCCATCTCCGCAGGGGGGATGAGCATCGGGGTCAAGGGCATGATGTCGGCGGCCAAGGTCCTGGCGCTGTCGGCGGTGGACCTCTTCTCCGACCCCGACCGCCGCGCCGCCATCCGCGCCGAGTTCGAGGAGAAGCGCGGGCCGGACTTCCGGTACGATCCCCTCCTGGGCGACCGGGACCCGCCGCTGGACTACCGGGCCTCGGTGGCCCGCTGAGGGGGCGCCACACCCGTCACGCCTGCGGGGTCCCTCCGCCCACCAGCTCCAGCCGGGCCCGGGCCTGGCGATGGCCCGGGTCCAGCTCCAGGACCCGGCGGTACTGGCACCCGCCCGCCGGACATCCACTGGAAGGCCAGGGTGATGGCCTCTCCTGTCGAGTCGTCGTCGGGACGTTCCCGCCTGTAGACCTCATACGCGGCCCGGAGCGCGTCCACGCCTCCCTCCGGGTCGACCTGCGCCAGCACGTCCGCCAGGGTGACCAGGCGGATCCGTCGGAGCGTCACCACCGAGGGGCCCACGCCGAGTCCTGCGCCGGACACCAGGTCGTTCACCCACAGGTTCTTCCCCGTGGCGTCCATGGCGATGCCGTTGGGTCGGGTGAAGGCCGCGGACAGCGCGGTGCCGTCGGTCTCCCCGGCCTGTCCCGTGCCGGCCACCACCCGCGACGTGCCGTCGCGGGCCAGGCGGAAGACCTGGTTGCCCCGGAACGTGGTGACGAAGAAGCCGCCCCGGGCGAACGTGATGTGGCCGTTGCCCCCGGCGCCCGGCAGGTCGGCGAACCGGCTGGCCTCCCCGTCGGGCGTGATGCGCACCACCAGCGTGTTGTTGAAGTTGACGACGTACAGGTCCCCGCGGTCGTCGAAGGTGATCCCGTTGGGACACGCCAGCAGCTCGCTTTCGGCGAACGTCTTTGCGACCCGGTCGGGTCCGATGCGCGAGATGGTCCCGGCGGAGCAGTTGTTGACGTAGAGGGTGCCGTCAGGGTCCACGGCGATGCCCACCGGCCCCGACAGGCCCTCGTCCACCCACATCTCGGCCTCGCCCGTCCGGGAGACCCGCGACACGTAGTTTCCGTGGAAGCTGGACTGCCAGAGGTAGCCGCGGGGGCCCACGGCGTTGCCGGACGCGCCGTACAGGCCGTCGGCGAATCCGTCGAC
>JARRLD010000319.1:0-4895 GCA_037387345.1 Gemmatimonadota bacterium | reverse complement strand
CGCGCTCCAGGCGCAGGTGAGTCGGCGAGCCGAAGATGTGGGCGCGGTCCGGGGCGAGGTGTACGACTCGACGACCCATGAGCCTCTGGGCGACGCTGCCGTCTTTCTCTGGAACACCTCACATCGGGCGGTGACCGACAGCGCTGGGCGGTTCCTCATTCCGGCCGTGCCTCCGGGCGAGTACTCCATCCTGTTCTTCCACACACGACTGGGCGAAAGGGGCATCTCCCCCGGCCCGCAGACCCTGGAGGTCCGGCCGGGAGATACGGTCGAAGTCAATCTGGCCACGCCCTCCATCTTCACGTCCGTCGTGTCGGCGTGCCTCTATGGTGCTCGGGCCCCCGGCACGGGAGCGGTGGGTGGGTGGGCGACGGTGAAAGTGGCATGGGGATGCCCGGCGCGGAGGTCACCTTGGCCTGGACCCCTCCTGAAGGGGTGCAGCCGACACGACTCCATCTCGAGGCGGATTCCCGTGGGTGGTACTACACCTGCGAGGCTCCGGCCGGTACCCCCATCACCGCGTCGGCCCGCTTTCTGGACCGAGAGGGCCTGCGCCGGGAGATCACCGTGGCCGTGGGAGGCAGCACGGAGGCCGGCTTTCTTCTCTGGAAGCTCGCACCCAGCAGGATCGCGGGCCGTATCCTGGATGCCTCGACCGACCGTCCGGTGGAGGACGCCGAGGTCTGGCTGCGGGGCACCTCCTTCCGGACGGTGACCGGCTCGAACGGAGCGTTCGTGCTGGGGTCGGTGCCGCCGGGCATCTACACGCTCTTCGCCCGACACCTGGCGTACGGCACCAGACAGGACACGCTCGAGGTGCCGTCCGAGCAGACATTGACGGTCGAGATGCGCGTCGACGCCCGGGCTATCGAGATGGAGCCCCTGACCGTGACGGTGGAGTCCAGGCCGCTCACCCAGAGAGCCATGGGCGGCCTGGTCATCAACCGGGCAGAAATCGACGAGATCCGGGCCCGAGTCCGTGATGCGGCCGACATCCTCCAGGCCCAGCACCTGCCCGGCATCATCGTCCGTCGGCGCAGCGACGGCAGCACCTGCGTCGGCTACATGCCAGGGCAGGTCCGAATGATGTTCAACTCCGGATGCGTGCCCATGGTGATCTTCATCAACGACGTGCG
This sequence comes from Gemmatimonadota bacterium, assembly GCA_037387345.1. Lineage (GTDB taxonomy): Bacteria > Gemmatimonadota > Gemmatimonadetes > Longimicrobiales > Gaopeijiaceae > SZUA-318. The sequence goes on along the minus strand of JARRLD010000319.1, from coordinate 3,759 downwards.
GGCCACCAACCCCGACATGGCCCTGCAGCTCCCACCGGACGCCATCGATCGCATCGTGTTGTACCGGCCGGTGGAGGCGGGCAACCTCTTTGGCCTGGGATCCGGCAACGGCATCCTGGCCATCTACACGCGGCTTCGCTGACCGGGGCCCTACCGTTCCCACCGCCGGCGGAAGGTCCGGCACCAGTGCCTGTACCGCCTGGCCAGAAGCGGATGGGTGCGTTCGGCCACGGGCAGGTACACGGACTCGGCCTGGGCATGAGCAGAACGTTGCCATACTTCGTCGCCCACCCGCAGGTGTGCGTGGCGAAGGTGATCCAGGCGCTCCGCGAGAGCCACGAGACGCACGTTTGTGGGTGCCGTGACCAGGGACTCCGAGAGGCTCTCGGAATCCGGGCGAGGGACTCGATCCACCAGGCTCCTCACGCCGTTGCCCAGAACCCGACCGACCCGTTCGAGCTTCACGCGCAGACGCTCGTCTTCCGACTCGGTCACGGCGGCCGCGCTCAGGACCTCTGCGTCCGCGACACCCACGTCGCGCAGGAGGATCAAGACTGTTCGCCCCGGATGGAGGAACTGGGGATGGTGATCGTCACCCAGCTGACGCGTCCGAGGCGCCATGGCGAGGACGTGGGCGCGGCTCAGAAGCTCGATCCCGTCGTCGCCCAGCCCCGTGGACCGGGCCGTACGCACCACGCTGGCCGCCATGGCCGTTCCCCGGTCCTCGCCTCCCACGACGTCAGACCCCCTTGCGCCACTCCACGTCGGGCGCGCCTGTCCGGTGGTTCTCGAGGCGCGCAAAGGTGAACAGGAGGTCCGACAGGCGGTTGAGGTAGCTGACGATCTCCCGTTCCACCGGCTCGAGGGTGGCCAGGTGAACCACGGCACGCTCCGCCCTGCGACAGATGGTCCGCGCCACGTGCAGGGCCGCCGCTCCCGGCGATCCACCCGGCAGGATGAACGCCCGCAGCGGAGCGACCTCCTCGTCGACGGCGTCGATCCATGTCTCCATCTCCACGATCCTGGAGGAAGGCACCTCCGGCAGGCCCCTGGGGGCGGGACGATCCTCCTGGGTTGGCGGCGTCGCCAGGAGCGCGCCCAGCGCGAACAGGTCGTGCTGGATCAGCTCGAGACGACCGAGAATCTCCTCGTCCTCCACCTGGATCCGGGCGAACCCCACCGACGCGTTCAACTCGTCTACGGTGCCGTACGCAACCACACGGTGATGGTCCTTCGAGACCCTCGGCCCTCCGAACAACGTCGTCTCACCGGCGTCACCGGTCCGTGTGTAGATCTTCATGGCATCCTGAGCTTGGTGAGACCCCTCAGCTTCTGCGCCTTCTCGAGGAGCGACGTCTTCTCCTGCTCCTCCGGCGTGGTCAGCAGGTCCCGCATGTCGAGCATCACCTCGAGATGCAGCTGATCCCGCTGGTAGTCGAGCTCGAGCCGGGCCATCTCGGCCTTGTCCTCACGCTCCTTGGCCCCTTCGAAGGCCTCGCGGTAGACGGTCTCGAGACTCTGAAGCACGCGATCACGACTCCGCATTGTCTCTCCTCTCGGCGGCGGCGTTCAGAGGGCGGCCAGCAGGCGTGAGCCGGGCCCGGACTCATAGTATCCCCGCACCGCCCTCCTCAGTTCACCCAGGCGCCCGGTGAAGAAATGGTCGGAGCCGGCGATACGTACGAGGGTGACTCGAGATCCCAGGGGTGCCACGAGCTCGGCCACGGCGGCGCCCGATCCGAACTCGTCGCCCTCTCCCTGGACCACCAGCAACGGCTTGTCCGAGTCAGCCAGATAGGAGAAGTCGTACTCGGCCCGCTCCACGGGAAGCCCGAGCCCGAACAGAGCCACGGCCCGTGGGTCCTCGATACCCACCGAAAGGCCCACCATGGAGCCGAAGGAGAACCCCCCGACCACCATGGGGAGCGTGGGATAGCGGGCCTCGAGCCAATCCAGGGCGTGGCGGAGATCGTCCTGCTCTCCGATCCCCTCGTCGTGGGTCCCCGTGCTCGCTCCCACGCCCCGGAAGTTGAAGCGCAACGTCACCAGCCCCGCTTCCAGGAGTCCCTGGGCGGCGCGGTAGACCGCCTTGGTGTGCATGGTCCCGCCGTAGACAGGATGGGGGTGACACACGACCGCGGCGCCTCGCGGGCCTCCTTCGGGTTCCCGGAGCGCCGCTTCGAGCCATCCGTGGGAAACCGGGATCTTCAACAGGCGCGCTCGGGAGTCGGAGGACCTCCGCCCGCCACCGCGGACCGGAGCAAAAAAACCCCGCCCGTCGGCATGGTTCGCCGTGCGGCGCGGGTGTCACTCAGCTATCTTCGTCAAGGGTCCGACGAGGGTCAAGAGAATGGAGGAGACCCCATGGCGGGGGCTATGAAGGAGCAAGAAACCGAACTCAGAGCCAACGAGCTGTATTGGAGCTCCGATCGTTCGGTGAACCAGATCGCGGAGGATCTGAGTCTCTCGAAGGGAGTGCTCTACGGCCTCATCCGCCCCCGCCCGGCGGGGTTGGCCTGCCCGGCGTGTTCCGCCGAGCTGGTGCACACGAACCGGACCGCCCTGGACCGGGGGCTCGTCGAATGTCCGACATGCGGCTGGGAAGGTGCCGAGGCGGAGGCCGACCGCTACGAAGACGATGGGCAGCGGACCGACGGACGCCCTGGCGCTTTGGTGACGAGCGACGCGACGCACTCCGGATGGACGAGCCCGTGGACGAGGACGGCCATCGGAGGCGCCCTTTTGGGCGCCGCGGCGGGCCTCGCCCTCGTCATGTGGAACCGGCAGCGGTAGGGCCCCCTTCGAAGACGCCCTACGCCGTTCGTCCCCGTGCCCGTCCGACCCGCGACCCGCGACCCGCGCAGCATCATCACGCCGGACGCTTTCGAGGTGGCCGACGACCTCCTCGGCTTTCCCCTCGCACCCCCTTCCCGACGTCTCTTCGCACTCCTGATCGACCTGGTCGTCATCGGCGTCATCACCGCGGTGACCAATTCCTTCGCCCTGGTCCTCGGCATCGTGGCGGCTGTCCTGTTCATCCGGGCCGGCTTCAGGCGCACTCCGGTGAAGGGCAGCGTCTTCGGCCGCGCCATGCGCTTCAGCGTGGGCTGTTTCGGCGTCATCGTGGCCGGCATCACCGTGCTGTTGTGGAGCCTGTTCGGGATCGATTTCGACCGGGGAAACCCGGGTCCCGGCATCGTTTCGGTGGGCGAAGCCCCGGACGGCAGGATCGTCGCGGGCCGCGCCGGCATCGGCGAGATCCTCAGCCTTGCCGGGGGAGAGTTCGCGTTGGAGCGGGCCGAAAACGCGACCGTCGCCGAGAACGCCATCCGCGTGCTGGTGGAGACGGGGCGGGACCTCGGCCTCACCCGCGCGCAGATCCGAACGACCCTTCTGGAAACCGTCCCGGAAGATCGGTCGTGGAGCGGTGAGGCACCGGACCTGATCGACGCGATCCTCGACGAGGTCACCGCCGAGGCGGAGTCGACTACCGACACCGAAGGGGTGCCGGAAGACCTGTCGGCCATGTCCCTGGACCAGGCCCTCGATGAGTACCGATCGACCTTGACCTCGGAGGCCGAAGGCATGGAGGCCCATCGGGACGCCCTGCGTCGACGCCTGACGGAGGAAATCGCCGGCGATACGCTCCGGGCCCTGCGTCAGAGCGTGGCCGACTGGCGCGACGAGACCGAACGGACCCGGGAGCAGCTCGCGGTCGCCCGCCGAGACCTGGACGAAGCGACCTCGGGCGGATTCTTC
>JARRLD010000318.1:0-5513 GCA_037387345.1 Gemmatimonadota bacterium | reverse complement strand
TCTTCAGGGAGCTCCGCGCACCCGAGGATTCTCGGCGGCTGGCTGTACCGGAAGATGATGCGCCCCAGGGTAGCGGATGACGACGGACATCTCGGCCACGCGACGACTCTACCGGAGGCGCGCCGGTCGCGACGATCGCGCGTCCTCAGCGTCGGAGCGAAGGTGGGCTGAGCATGGATGACCCGAAGGTCCTCGTGCGCCTCCACGTCGAGACGCTCTTTACCCTCGACTCGGCCGGCGACCTCGTCGGGGTCACCGGCCCCGGCGTCTCGGATGCCCCGAGGTTCTTCCTCGGATCCACCCCCGGGGGGCGCCAGAGCTGGGTGCGGGCCGACCTGGAACCGGACCTCAGGAGGGATCTCGCCACCCTCGTCTCAGCGGTTCCCGGCGTGAAGCCGCCGGGACCCGATCCCCGGCTGGTCGTCCCGTTCCGGGAGCGGCTTGAGCAGGAGGAGCCCGTGCGGCGAACCTGGGTCGGTCCGGCGTACCGCTTCCCCGACGATCTGATTCGGAGCGACGACACGGTCCGGATCACGGCCGAGAACGCGGCGCTTCTCGAGCCGTACCTGGAGGACTGGGTCGAAGGCGTCCGGGAGGGGAACCCCGTGGTCGCCCAGGAACCGCTGAGACGAGGGTGGCGAGATCCCCTCCTGAGGTCCGGTTCCAGATCGGCCGGCACCAGACCCCCGGCTGGTCGTCCCGTTCCGGGAGCGGCTCGAGACGGAGGAGCCCGTGCGGCGAACCTGGGTGGGTCCGGCGTACCGCTTCCCGGACGATCTGATTCGGAGCGACGACACGGTCCGGATCACGACTGAGAACGCGGCGGTTCTCGAGCCGTACCTGGAGAGGCGGATCGTGTCAGCGGTCGAGCGTCTCCAGCCTCGCCCTGTAGCGCATGGCCAGGCGCGGGTCGGGAATGCCCGTCGCGGCCTCGAGCCGCAGCTCGAGGCTTGGCCGGGCGAAGAGCACGTAGATGTGTGGTGCCGGTGAATCGAATACGTCGGCCACCCGGATGGCCTCGAGGTGGTCACCGCGGGCGAGCAGCAGCCGACCAAGGGCCAGGCGCTCCAGCCCGAGGGGCGCGAACTCGTCCCAGCTCAGCTCATCCCCGGGAAGGGTCGGTGGCACCAGCTCCCGCAGCTTCTGCAGCGCCTCGGTGGAGTCCGCGCGCGCGAGGGCGATGTGAGCCCGAAGCGACTGCTCCATTCGCCCAGCCCGATCCCCCCCGTCTCCGTCCGCTCGCCGGGCGAGCTCGTCGGCGATCAGCTCAGCCTCACGCACCTCGCCCCTCGCGGCCTCCAGGGCACCGACAACCCACAAGCGGTACTGCGACGTCCAGCCCCCATAGGGTCCGTAGCCGTCGCGCATGGCCCGCGCCGCTGCCAGTGCCCGAGGGGCCAGCGTATCGACGACGATCCCGTCGAAGACGAGCAGGGTGGCTCCGTAGCCCCACCGATCGACGAACGTATCGATCTCGTCGGCCGCCTCGAGGGGGCGTCCCCTCCCGATCAGAAGGCCTTGTAGGCCGATCAGCGAGGCCCAGCGCCGACCGTCGGCCGCCACATCCGTCGTCGACGTGTCGACAGCCAGCAGGGACCGGTAGCCCTCCGTAGCGCACGCCGGCTGAGCCGCCGCGGCGCTCAGCGACTTCGAGGCCGTGAGCACCGGGAAGGGCGCGGTTCTGGCCAGCCCGCCCCAGTCGACGGCTTCCGGACCATCCCGCACGCACCGATCCATGATCCGGAGCTTCATGGCGAACACGCTGTCCGGCTCCGCCGCCTGGAACTGAGCGAGCAGAGGCTCCGCCTCGTCGGTGTCTCCGTGACGGAGGCGGATCTCGATCACGTGGAGCAGGATGTCGCTCGCCGTGGGATCCAACCGCCGCGCCTCCTCGAAGGCCGCCAGCGCCAGGGAATCCGGGTCTCCCTCTCGGGGCAGCAGGTGGGTGTACGCTTCCCCGAGCTGCATCCACGCCTCGGTCATCTCCGGGTTCGCGGAGACCGTCCGCTCCAGCGCCGTCGTGGCATCGTCGGCATCCCCCGAGAGGTAGGCGGAGTAGCCCCGGGCGAAGTCCGCGTACCGCGCCGGCAGCGGAAGGGACAGGGCGTGCTCCACCATGGCGGCGGCTTCGCGCTCGCGATGTCCCCAGGTTGCGGCCCGCGCACTACGGATGGCGGCGAGGGCGAACGAGGAATCCTGTGAGAGCGCATCACGGTAGTGACCGAGCGCCTCCTCGATGCGGACCCTCCGAAATGCCGCCTCCCCCCGCAGGAAGCTGGCGATGGCGCGGGGCTCGCGGTCCCGCCATTCCTGCTCGACGTCCGGAGCGCCCTCGATGAGCTCGGAAAGAAGCTGGTTCGCGGCGGCCAACCCGGCGCGCCAGGCCTCGGGGGCCGGTGTCGGATCCGGAGCGGCGGCCCTGCGTACCAGCTCGCCGGAGCCGGTCTCGTAGAGCGCGAGCGCAACGCTCACGAGATCGGCCCCCGTGGGCGTGATGGATCCGGTGACGAAGTGCGCTGCCCCTGCCGTACGGGCCATCTGCCCCGCTTCCTCCAGGCCCGGGACGCGGAACCGGTCGCGGGCTTCCGGGTCCAGCCGGGCCAACCCATCGACCCATCGCAGGGCGCCCGCACCGTCGAAGGCGCTGATGATCAGGGTCGCCACGTCCTCGCCGATGGACGAGGGTCCGGCGTACCCCTCCGATACGCGCAGCGGCAGCACCAGAACCCGGTCCGGATCCAACGGGGAGCGCGGGCCGCCCAGACCGAGGAGCCAAACGGCCCCGGTGATGACCGCGGCGAACCCGACCAGGGCGAGCACGCCCACCCGAACGGTCCTTCTCGTCGACCGTGCAGGCTGGAGCGCGGCGGCTCCTGAGCCCGCCGGCTGCTCCAGCACCCGCTTGAGCTCGCCTGCATCCCGGAATCGGTCCGCCGGCACCTTGGCCATCGCCTTCACGATCACCCGCTCCAGGGCCTCGGGCACGGCCTCGCGCAGGTTCCTCAAGCTGGGCACGGGATCCACCGAATGGCGGGCGAGGACGGCGTGGCGTGAGCCGGTGAACGGCGGCGTGCCAGCCAGCATCTCGTAGAGCACGCAGCCGAGCGAGTAGATGTCGGTACGTCCGTCGACTGCCTCCCCCAGCGCCTGCTCCGGGCTCATGTAGGTAACGGTACCCACCGAGAGCCCCGTCTCCGTCAGCGCGTCACCCCGTGCAGCGTCGATGGCCCGAGCGATGCCGAAGTCCGCGAGGAGGGCGTGGCCGTGCGTCAGCATGATGTTGGACGGCTTCACGTCGCGGTGGACGAAGCCTCGCTCGTGCGCGTAGGCGAGCGCATCCGCCACTTCCGCCGCGATGCCGAGGGCATCGTCGATCGGCAGCGGGCCCTCCCGCTTGAGGCGCTGCGCCAGGGTTTCGCCCTCCACGAAAGGCATCACGTAGAACGCGCGCCCTTCGGCCTCGCCGGAATCGAACACCGGCAGGATGTTGGGATGCTGCAGCTGCGCCGTGATCCGGATCTCCCGGACGAAGCGCTCGCCGCCCAGGTGCGAGGCCAGCTCCGGGCGGAGGACCTTCAGGGCCACCTTGGAGTCGTGGCGCTGATCGTGTCCCAGGTAGACCGTCGCCATCCCGCCTTCGCCGATGGGCCGTTCGACCCGATATCGGCCCGCGACCACACCGCTCAGACCGTGTCGGGACTCATCCATGGCGGCGGTATCGGGAGGGAGTGACGACCATGTGTGTGGTATACCGGTCCGGACGCGAGCGAGTCAAGCGCAGTCGAGGCCGAGGGGGGGTGAGCGCCGCGTCTTCCGCCGCGCGGCCCTGTGGGGCGCGCTGGCCGGCCTGGCGTTGCCGGTGGTCTGGCTCTTCGCCTCCGCAGGGGCCCCGTGGACCGTCTTTCCCGTGGGGAGAGCGCTGATCCTCCTGATGGCGGCGTGCGGATCCTACGGTGCCTTGGGCGCCGCACTGGCTGCCGGTACGGTGTGGGCGGCCCGGCAGGCACCGACCGAGCTCCCGCCGGGGCCGCCGGTGGAGGAGGGGAGTCGGCTCGGTCCACCGACGGAACATTCTCCTTGAGCGGTCGGCGGTCCATTGCCTATCGTGGAAGGATAGCAGGCTAGCAGCCCTCATTCGTCGGTCGGGCTGCGGACCGCACCAGCGGGAGCATGGCGATGTTGACGTTCTGGGGCGTGATCACGGCCGTCACCTTCTTCGGTGGGTTACCCGCCGTCGGGGGTCTGTGGGCATTCGAGCGGTGGAGATCGCGTCGGCGCAATCGTCGGGGCGAGTGCGCCGCGTGCGGAGTCGACTGGGAGGCGACAGAGTCCGGCGAGCCCTTCCTCATCCATGGCCGTCTGGTGTGCGAGCCGTGCGCCGAGAAGGCCCGGCGTCGCATGCCGTGGCACTTCGGGATCCTGGGTGCGGCGGGCGCGATCGCCACGGGCATCGCCATCCGTGGCGCTGACGTCACCGCCATGATTCTGTTCCCCCTGGGATGCGTGGTCGTCATGACCGTGGGGGCCGTCCAGCTGATGAAGCTGGCGAACCGGAACGCGCAGCGCCGCATCGCGGCAGGTGAGTTCCCCGATCTCGACGCCCGCTACTCCGTGGCCAGCACCTCCATCGGGGACATGCCCGCGGCGCGACGGGCCGGCAGGTAACACGCTGCCAGGCCGACCAGACCGATGACGAGGGCGGCGCCGACGTAGGCTACCGGGTCGTACAGCCCGATCCCGTAGACCAGGGACTCCATGGCCCTCACGGTCGCCGCGGAGCCGGCGCCGCCGAGAAGGATTCCCAGAGCCACCGGCACCATGCCGCCCCTGACCACCTCGGCCACGACGTCCCGGCCTTCGGCTCCCACTGCCAGCCGGATCCCCATCTCCCTGCGACGTCGGGAGGCCTCGAAGGACACCACACCGTAGACGCCAACCGCGCACAGGGCCAGGGCCAGCCCCGCGAAGATGGCAAGGAGGAGCGTGAAGAAGCCGGGGCGCACCAGCTGTCCGCCCACGACCTCGGTGGCCAGGGTCAGCTCGGTGATGGGCTGGTTCGGATCCAGGGTGCGCACCACGTCTCGAACGGCCGCCATGGCTGCCTCGGGTCCTCCGGCGACCCGCAACACGAACGCCGCGCCTCTGCGGGGACTCAGGTACTGGGGAATGTAGAGGGTGGGATGGGGAGGGGCGGACAGGTCTCCGTGCCGGATGTCCTCCACCACCCCGACGATCTCCAGGGGCTCATCGAGCCCGACGTCGATGAAGCGCCCCACCGCCGGGGTGCTCCCGAACGCCGCCACGGCCAGCGACCGGTTCACGACCGTCACAAGCCGACCGTCCCGGCCGGCGTCCCGGGCAAACGTCTGTCCTTCCGTGAAGGACGTGCCCAGGGTCTCGAACACGTTCGGGCTCACCTGGAGGAGTCGACCCTCCGGCCGCTCCTCCGGATCCCCCGGCACGCTCCATTCCAGGGCCTCTCCCTCGAAGCCCAGGGGGAACCGGCGGATGGA
>JARRLD010000317.1:0-7153 GCA_037387345.1 Gemmatimonadota bacterium | reverse complement strand
CGGTGAACCTGACCCAGCACAGCTACTTCAACCTGGCGGGCGGTGGGGACATCCTCGACCACGAGCTCTCGATCGCGGCCAGCGGGTACACGCCGGTGGACTCGACCCTGATTCCCACGGGCGAGATCGCGCCTGTCGAGGGTACGCCCTTCGACTTCCGAACGCCCACGCCCATCGGAGCCCACATCGACGCCGACGATCGGCAGATTCGCAACGGACTCGGATACGACCACAACTTCGTGCTGGACCGCACCGGCGACGGTCTGGAGCTGGCAGCCCGGGTGGTCGAGCCGACCAGCGGCCGGACGCTGGAGATCCGTACCGAGGAGCCGGGAATACAGTTCTACTCGGGCAACTTCCTGGACGGCGCCATCACCGGGAAGGGTGGGCAGGTCTACGAATACCGTGGCGGCTTCTGCCTGGAGACCCAGCACTATCCCGACTCGCCCAACCAACCCTCCTTCCCCTCGACCATCCTGCGTCCCGGTGAGGAATACCGGACGCGTACCGTCATGGCCTTCGGCGTGACGGACTGACGCCGCGGTCCGAAAGGGTTCCGAGCAATGGCCACACTGGATTGGCTGATCATCCTGGTCTATCTGGGCATGCTGGCGGCGCTGGCGCTCTGGGTGTTCACCAAGCGGCAGGACACGCCGGACGACTACTTCCTGGCCGACCGGAACCTGAGCTGGTTCATCGTGGGTGCGTCGATCTTCGCGTCCAACATCGGATCGGAGCACCTGGTGGGACTGGCGGGATCGGGGGCCACGGACGGCGTGGCCATGGCCCACTACGAGCTCCACGCCTGGTGCCTGCTGGTCCTGGCGTGGGTCTTCGTGCCCTTCTTCATGCGCTCCCGGGTCTACACCATGCCCGAGTTCCTGGAGCGTCGCTTCTCGCCGGCGTCCCGGTGGGTGCTGTCGCTGATCTCGCTGGTGGGCTACGTGCTGACGAAGATCGCGGTGGGGATCTTCGCCGGGGGAGTCGTGTTCGCCACGCTGCTGCCCGACGTGGGCCTGCAGCTGGGATCGTTCACGCTGAACAGCTTCTGGCTCGGCTCGGTGGCGGTCATCCTCATGACCGGGCTCTATACCGTGGCGGGGGGCATGCGCGCCGTGGCCTACACCGAGGCGCTCCAGACGCTGATCCTGGTGCTCGGGTCGGCCCTGCTCACCTGGTACGGGCTCTCCCACCTCGGGGGCTGGGGCGGCCTGCGGGCAGCCCTGGATCCGGACATGTTCAATCTCTGGAAGCCCCTGATCCCCGAGGGGATGGAGGGCACCTGGGCGCCGGTCATCGAGCAGGGCCGGATCGCCTGGTACTTCAACGGCCACTATCCGTGGCTGGGGATGCTGTTCTGCGCGCCCATCATCGGTCTCTGGTACTGGTGCACCGACCAGTACATCGTACAGCGGGCGCTGAGCGCCAGGAACGAGACGCAGGCCCGACGGGGCAGCATCTTCGCCGGCATGCTCAAGCTCCTCCCGGTCTTCATCTTCATCATCCCGGGCATGATCGCGCTGGCGTTGGCCAGGACCGGCGACTTCTCCACGCTGAGCCAGATGGTGGACGCGGACGGGAACGTGATTCCCTTCCAGGCGCAGGCGGCGTTCCCCCTGCTGGTCATGAGCGTGCTTCCCGTGGGCGTGCGGGGGCTGGTGGTGGCGGGACTCCTGGCGGCCCTCATGAGCTCGCTGGCCGGGGTCTTCAACGCCTCGTCCACCCTGTTCACCATGGATCTGTACCAGAAGTGGAATCCCGAGGCGACCCGGCACCGCCTGGTGTGGGTGGGCCGGGTGGCCACGACCATCATGGTGATCATCGGTCTGGCGTGGATTCCCGTCATCCAGGGAGCCCGGGGCCTGTACGAATACCTCCAGGGGGTCCAGAGCTACCTCGCGCCGCCGATCTTCGCGGTCTTCTTCCTGGGCGTGTTTTTGAAGCGCTTGAACGCGAAGGGGTGTCTGGCGGCGCTCATCACCGGGTTCGTCCTGGGCGCGTTCCGTCTGGCCGTGGACACGCCGGTGGCGCTGGGGCTGGGCGGGTACGAAGGCGGATACGCCCCGGGCTCGTTCCTCTGGATCGTGAACAACGTGTACTTCCAGTACTACAGCCTGTTCATCTTCATCGCCGTGGTCGTCGTCATGGTGGGGGTGAGCTACGCGACCCAGGAGCCCTCCTACGAGCGCATCTCGGGCCTGACGTATGCCACGGTCACCGACGAGCACCCCTCTATTTCCGCGGCTGAGGGGGGCAGCATGGAATCGACCTTCGCGTTGGGGCTCGACTACGGCACCAACTCCGTTCGCGCCGTGGTGGTCTCCTGCGCCGACGGTCGGACCGCGGGGACCCACGTGTTCGACTATCCATCGGGAGAGCGTGGCATCATGCTCGATCCCCGTGATCCCCACCTGGCCCGGCAGGATCCCGCGGACTACGTCGAGGGTCTCCGGGAGGCGACGCTCGGGGCGCTCTCGGAAGCGGAGGGCCAGGGGGACTTCTCCCGGGACCGGGTCATCGGCATCGGGGTGGACACCACCGGGTCCACGCCCATGCCCGTGGACGCCGACGTGCGCCCGCTGGCGATGGATCCCGCGTGGAAGGACAACCCTGCGGCCCACGCCTGGCTGTGGAAGGACCACACCGCCACCCGCGAGGCGGCGGACATCACCGAGATCGCGGGTCGCCACGCCCCGGAGTACCTGGCTCCCATCGGCGGCACGTACTCCTCGGAGTGGTTCTGGTCGAAGGTCTGGCGCTGTCTGAACGTCGCCCCCGACGTCTTCGAGGCGGCGGCGAGCTGGGTGGAGCTGGCCGACTACGTGCCGGCGGTCCTGGCCGGGATCGACGATCCCGCCTCCATCCGGCGATCGGTGTGCGCCGCGGGCCACAAGGCGCTGTACTCACGGTCCTGGGGAGGGCTGCCGTCGAAGGAGTTCCTCGATCGGCTGGATCCACGCCTGGCGCCGCTTCGGGACCGGCTCTACGAGGAGGCCTACCCGGCGGATCGTCCCGCGGGCACCCTTTCAGAGGAGTGGGCCGGGAAGCTCGGTCTTCCCGTGGAGATCCCCATCGCCATGGGGGGCTTCGACGCCCACTACGGTGCCGTGGGGGCCGGGGTGGAGGCGGGGACGCTGGTGAAGATCATCGGCACGTCGACCTGCGACATCGCCGTAGCCCCGACCTCGGAGCCCCTGGGCGACGTGCCGGGCATCTGCGGGATCGTCGACGGCTCGGTTTTGCCCGACGAGTATGGCATCGAGGCGGGTCAGTCGGCGGTGGGAGACCTGCTCCGGTGGTGGGTCGACTCCATCTGCGAAGGTGACGACACGCTGCACGTGGAGCTGTCGGACACCGCCTCGGGGCTGCGCCCGGGGGAGTCCGGGCTCCTGGCTCTGGACTGGAACAACGGCAACCGGACCATCCTGGTGGACACACGGCTCACGGGACTGCTCCTGGGCCAGACCCTGCACACCACCCGTGCCGAGGTGTACCGGGCGCTCATCGAGGCGACGGCCTTCGGCGCCCGCAAGATCGTCGAGCGCTTCACGGAGCGGGGCATCCCCGTCGACCGCATCGTGTGCTGTGGGGGCATAGCCGCGAAGAACGACCTGTTCATGCAGGTCTACGCCGACGTCCTCGGGCGGCCCATGCTCATCGCCGGCTCCACGCAGACCCCGGCGCTGGGCGCGGCCATCGCCGCAGCGGTGACCGCCGGTGCCGCCGCCGGAGGATACGACACGTTCGAGTCGGCGCAGGCGGCCATGACCTCCCTGAGCGAGGAGCGATTCGATCCGGACCCCGCCGCCCACGCCGTGTACGACGAGCTGTACGCCATGTACGGTGAGCTGCACGACGTCTTCGGTGGCGTGGCGGGGGCGCGGGCCGACCTCCCCACGCTGATGAAGCGACTCCTCGCGCTCCGGGAGCGGGTCGTCGGGGAGGAGGCGTGACCGCCACGGCCCCGCGGCTCAGAGAGGAAGTCTGCCAGGCGAACCTGGAGCTCGCCGATAGCGGCCTGGTGACGGGCACCTTCGGCAACGTGTCCGGCGTCGACCGGGAGCGGGGGCTGATGGCCATCAAGCCCAGCGGCGTCCCCTACGCCGATCTGACGGCGGAGCACATGGTGCTCGTCTCCCTCGAGAGCGCCGAGGTCGTCGGAGGCGATCTCCGTCCGTCCTCGGACACTCCCACCCACGTGGAGCTCTACCGCTCATTTCCCTGCGGCGGCGTGGCCCACACCCACTCCGAGTTCGCCACGGCCCTGGCCCAGGCGAGCCGCGGCGTGCGGTGCATGGGCACGACCCACGCCGACCACTTCCGGGGCGACGTGCCGGTGACGCGGGCCATGACGCAGGAGGAGGTGGAAGGGGCCTACGAGCGCAACACCGGCCTCGTCATCGTGGAGACCTTCCACTCGACCTCCATCTCGCCGACGGAGGTGTCGGCCGTTCTGGTGGCCAGCCACGGGCCCTTCACCTGGGGTCTGAACGCCCACGAGGCGGTAGACCGCTCCCGGATCCTCGAGATCCTGGCGCGCATCGAGTGCACCCTGCTTTGCGTGGCTCCCGACGCTCCGCGTCCCGCCCCCTGGCTGGTGGACAAGCACTTCCTGCGAAAGCACGGAGGCGACGCCTACTATGGCCAGACCTGAGGGGCTGGCGCCTCGGGCGGTGCTGTGGGATCTGGACGGCACCCTGGCGGACTCCAGCGTCCACCACTGGCGATCGTGGCAGGCAGTCCTGGCCGACGAGGGTGTCGGCATCACCGAGGTCGACTTCCGGGCGACGTTCGGTCAGCGCAACGAGGAGATCCTGCGAAGGTGGCTCGGCCCGGACACTGACGCCGACCGGATCCGGCGGGTGGGAGAGGCGAAGGAGCGGGTCTATCGCGCCCTCGTGAGAGCCGAGGGTCTCGCGCCGCTTCCCGGAGCCGCCGAGTGGATCCGCCACCTGCACGAGGAAGGATGGCGGCAGGCCATTGCCTCGTCGGCGCCGCGTGAGAACATCGAGGTCATGCATACGGCGCTGTCCCTGGAAGGCCTCATCGACACGACGGTGGGCGCCGAGGACGTTCTCACCGGCAAGCCGGATCCCGAGGTCTTCCAGGTGGCGGCGACCCGGCTGGAGGTGCCGCCGTCGCGCTGTGTCGTGGTGGAGGACGCGGAGGCCGGGATCGAGGCGGCGAGGCGGGCCGGGATGGCGAGCATCGGTGTGGGACGGGAGGCCGGCGCCCGCGCCGACACGGCGGTGGAGGCACTGACGGAGCTCGTGCCGGGGGCGTTCGATGCCCTGGTGGAGGGGTAGCGACCCATGGCGAACCGTCATGGCCTGCTCGCAGCGTCGGTGGCGGCGTGCACGCTCCTGCCCGGGTGCTCCGGGGGTGGGCCGCCCGTGACGCCGCCGGCCGCCGTCACCCGCGATCCGGCCGCCGCCGAGGGTCCGGCGTACCTGGATCCGGACCTGCCCGTGCCGGAGCGGGTGGAGGATCTCCTGGGCCGGATGACGCTGGAAGAGAAAGCGTCCCAGACGCTCTATACCGCGCCGGCCGTCGAGCGGTTGGGGATTCCGGCGTACAACTGGTGGAACGAGGCGCTCCACGGCGTGGCCCGGGCGGGGATCGCCACGGTGTTTCCCCAGGCCATCGGCATGGCCGCGACCTGGGACACGGAGCTTCTGCTTCAGGTGGCGACCGTCATCTCCGACGAGGCGCGGGCCAAGCACCACGAGTCGATCCGTCGCGGCCGGCGGGGCATCTACGAGGGGCTCACCTTCTGGTCCCCCAACATCAACATCTTCCGCGATCCCCGGTGGGGCCGGGGGATGGAGACCTATGGGGAGGACCCCTATCTGACGGGTCGGTTGGCCGTGGCCTTCGTCCGGGGGATGCAGGGCGACGATCCCACCTACCTGAAGACCGTGGCCACCGCCAAGCACTATGCCGTGCACTCGGGTCCCGAGCCGGATCGCCACACCTTCGACGCGGCGGTGGGGGAGCCGGACCTGTGGGAGACCTATCTGCCCGCCTTCCGCGCGTCCGTGATCGAGGGAGGTGCGGAGTCCGTGATGTGCGCCTACAACGCCTTCCGGGGAGACCCGGCCTGCGCCAGCGAGGAGCTTCTCGGAGAGGTGCTCCGGGGGCAGTGGGGGTTCGCCGGCTACGTGGTCTCGGACTGCTGGGCCATCTCGGACATCTCAACCACCCACAAGACGGGGGAGACCGAGGTCGAGGCCGCCGCCCTGAGCCTGAATCGGGGCACGGACCTGAACTGCGGCGTGAGCTTCCGCAGCCTCGTGGAGGCGGTCCGGGTGGGGCGGACGACGGAGACCCGGATCGACACCGCCGTCCGGCGCCTCCTGAGCGCCCGCTTCCGGCTGGGGATGTTCGATCCCCCGGAGCGGGTCCCCTGGGCGCAGATCCCCTACTCCGTGAACGACGCCCCGGAGCACAGGGCCCTGGCGCTCGAGTCCGCCCGGAAGTCCCTGGTGCTCCTCAAGAACGAGGAGGGGCTGCTTCCCCTGTCGAAGGACCTCGGCACCGTCGCGGTCATCGGGCCCAACGCCGACGACGTCGAGGTCCTCCTGGGGAACTACAACGGCATCCCGTCGGACCCCGTGACTCCCCTGCGGGGCATCCGGGAGAAGGTCTCGCCCGGCACGGAGGTGCTGTACGCCCCGGGCTCCGGGCTCGCCGACGGGCTTCCCGTCCTCGCACCCGTTCCCGCTTCGGCTCTCCGGCCCCGACCCGGAGCGTCCCCGGGAGGCCTGCGGGCCGAGTACTTCGACAACCCGGACCTCGAGGGTGAGCCCTTCGCCGTCCGGACCGATGCGGGGGTGGACGCGCGCTGGTGGGGGGACGCTCCGCTGCCAGGGCTCCGGCCTGGCGCGTTCAGCGTGCGCTGGACCGGCACGCTGCTGCTCCCCGTCGCGGGCCGCTACGCACTGGGAGGCAGGGCGCTGGGCGACTTCCGGGTCTTCGTGGACGACTCGCTGGCGGCGGCCTATTCCAGCGAGCACGAGATCAACACCCGGTGGACGGACTTCGAGCTTGAGGCGGGCGTTGCTGTGGCCCTCCGGGTCGAGTACCGGCCGCGGAGGGAGGACGGCGCCATCCAGCTGGTATGGGGCCTGCCGGTGGACGGCCTGGAGGGCCG
>JARRLD010000316.1:0-4940 GCA_037387345.1 Gemmatimonadota bacterium | reverse complement strand
CGACGAGCCGGACGTCGCAAGCGAGCTCGTGGTGGTCATGAACTGGTTCGAGGAGCTGAAGGCGGTGAGCGGGGGGCCATGATCGCCCCAGGGCGGCGGGACTCCCGTTTCCCTCGACGGCATCCGGTCTACGCCGTACTCTGATTCGACGCGCTCCTGAAGGCGCGCCGCCGACCTGGCAGGCGCCCGACAAACCCACGACGCGGAGGTCCCCCATTCTCGAGTCCAGACCATGAGAGCCGGCTCGGGGGACGGATCCGTCGAGCTCACCCGCGACCTCGGGTTCTGGGACGTCACCCTCATCGGCGTCGGCGCGATGATCGGTGCGGGGATCTTCGTGCTCGTGGGCTCGGCGGCGGGTCACGCCGGTCCCGCCCTGGTGCTGGCCTTCGTCATCAACGGCATCGTCGCGGTGCTCACCGCGCTGGTCTACGCCGAGTTGGGGAGCGCCATCCCATCCGCCGGGGGCAGCTACATCTTCATCCGCCAGGCCCTGCCGGCGCTGTTCGGCTTCATGGCCGGATGGATGAGCTGGTTCGCCCACGCCGTGGCCGGAAGCCTCTACGCTCTCGGCTTCGGGAGCTTCACCGTGGAGATCCTCCGCGTTGGTGGGATCGAGCTCACCCGGTGGGGCGTCTTCGCCGGGATGGCCGCCCACACCCCGGCAGTGCTCCTGGGCATCCTCGTGGGCCTCTTCTTCTTCTACATCAACTTTCGCGGAGCCAGCGAGACGGGTCTGGCCGGTGCCGTCGTCACCGTAGCCAAGATCGCGGTGATCCTCGTCTTCGTCGGCGGCGGCCTGTGGGTGCTGCTCCGGAACCCGGAGCGATTGGCCACGTTCCAGCCCTTCGCCCCCAACGGGCTGGGAGGCGTCTTTCTGGCCATGGGGATCACCTACGTGGCATTCGAGGGCTTCGAGGTGATCGTCCAGGCGGGAGAGGAGGTCAAGGACCCGAAGCGGACGATCCCCAGGGCCGTCATCACCGCGATGATCATCGTCATTCCCATCTACCTGCTGGTGAGCATCACCCTGCTCGGGGCCATCGATCCGCCGCCTGGTGAGCCCAACACGTGGACGTGGCTGGGCCAGGTCAAGGAGCTGGGGCTGGCCCGAGCCGCGGAGCAGGTGGTGCCCTACGGGAACCTGGTCATCCTCGTCGGGGGGCTGCTCTCCACCATGAGCGCCCTCAACGCCACCACGTTCTCGTCCACCCGGGTCTCGTTCGCCATGGGCCGGGACCATTTTCTTCCGCCCATCTTCGGACGCATCCACAGGACCACCCGCACACCCCACGTCGCCCTGGGCGCGACCGGGGCCCTCATTCTCTTCATGTTGGTGGCTCTGCCACTCGAGAGCGTGGCGGCGGCGGCCTCCTTGATGTTCCTGCTGCTCTTCCTGATGGTGAACCTCTCGTCGGTATTCATCCGACGCCGCTTCGGGGACAAGCTGGCCTACGGGTATCTCACACCCTTCTTTCCGGCGGTTCCGGTGCTGGCCGTGCTCATCCAGCTCGTGCTGGTCCGGCACATGCTCCACTTCGGTGCCGACGTGCTGGTGACGGCGGTCGTCTGGTTGGGCCTGGGGGCCACGGTGTACGTCACCTACTCCCGGCACCAGAAACACGCCAAGATTCCGACACCCGTCGTGGTGGAGGAACGGCCGGTGCTGGAGTATTCCTACGCGGCGCCCCCCGTGGTGCTGCCTCTCGCCCTGCCGCAAGGTGCCGAGCATCTCATCCGGACCGCCGCGGGCCTCGCCAAGCTCATGGACCGGCGGGTCCTGATGCTCCACGTGGTGACGGTCCCCGGGCAGCTTCCCCTGCGGGCCGGGAACGAGCTGGTCCCCGACGCCCGCGACGAGATGCAGAACGCTCTGGATCTGGCACGGAGCGAGGGCGTGGACGCCGAGATGCTCATCCGGCTGGCCCACGACGCCTCCGTGGCCATGGTCAAGACGCTGGATGCCTCCGACGCAGACTTCTGCGTCCTGGGATGGCGAAGGGTCAGCCGGGGCCCCAACCGCATCCTGGGCAGCAACCTGGACCGGGTCCTGCGCGAGGCCAACTGCAACTTCGTGGTGATGCAGGAGCCTCGCGGCCGTGTGGACCGGATCCTCCTTCCCACCTCCAACCCTGACCAGGGCCCCCTGGCGCTGGCGGTGAGCTACGCCCTCGCCCGTACGCTGGAGGCCAGCCACATCGACGTCCTCACCCTCTTCCCCAAGCGGGCCACGGACGAGGCCGTCGACAACTTCATGCCCCAGATGGCCGCCGCCTTCTCCGAGTCCGCCGACATCGACCTGGGACCATGGTCCGACTGGCGGACGCCCATGTCGTTGAACGGGATCCAGATCTCCCTCCGGCCTCTCCGCACGGACTCCACCATGGACGAGCTGGAGGCCCAGAGCCTGGACTACGACCTCATGGTCCTGGGCGCCGGACCCGGCGGACTCCTGGGACGGGAGGTGTTGGGGCGCTTCACCTGGACCCTGGCGAATCGGTCCGCGTGTCCCGTGGTGGCCGTGCGCTGGCGAGCCGCTCCCCTCCGCTTCCAGGTCCAATCCTTCTTCGACTTCTTCCGCGACGACGGGGAGCCGGTCGTCGGCGGGCCCGAGGACGTGTCCCGTGGCGCTTCGTGACCTGGTCGATCTCGGCCTCATCCTGCCCCGGGAGCACTGGGGGCACGCACCGTCCGCCAGCCGCCGCACCGGGATCCTCACCGCCCTGGCGTCGTTCCTGGGGCTCGGGTCGGCCCTGCTCATATGGTACGGTGAGGGGAGCGCCATGACCTTCGTGGGCGTCGGTCTCTTCCTGCTGGACCTCCTGGCCTTCCTTCTGGTGACGTTCGCGGCGGTGGAGGACCGGATGGCGCGCCTGAAGGAGATCGGCGCGGAGGGGCCGACGGTGAGCCCAACGGAGTAGCGACGGCGGAGCTGCCCCCTACCCCGCCAGCCCCAGCGTTTCCCGGAACGCCGCTACATGGGCCGGCGTGGTTCCGCAGCACCCGCCCACCACGGTCGCTCCGGCCTCGACGAGGCGCCCGACCGTACGCGCCATCGATTCAGGGGTCTCATGATACACGACCCCGTCGCGCGTCAGCTCGGGAAGCCCGGCATTGGGTTGGGCCAGGATCGGGACGCGGGCCGCCCTGGCGAGCTCCCGGACGATGGTCACGTAGTCGTCTCCGCTCAGCGACGTGCCGCAGTTGCATCCGACCACGTCGACGCCGAGCTCCTCCGCGACGCGGGCGGCGTCGGCCGGGGCCAGCCCCATCATCGTCCGCGGTACGCCCGTCTTGACGCGGTCGAAGGCGAAGCTGGCGAGGACGACCTCCGCTCCGGCGTCGCGGGCCCCGCGAACGGCCTGCTCCATCTCGTCGAGGGCGGTCATGGTCTCGATGAGGATGGCGTGAGCTCCTCCCTCGAGGAGGGCTGCGGCCTGCTCCCGGAAGGCGGCCCGTGCCCCTTTGGGGGCGACGTCGCCCAGGGGGGCCAGGATGCCGCCGGTGGGCCCGACATCCCCCAGCACCAGGGCCTGCCCCGCAGCCGTGTCACGGGCGAGCGCGGCGCCCGCCCGGTTGAGCTCGGCCGCGCGGGACTCCTCGCCGTGCAGCTCCAGCCGGAACCGATTGCCCCCGAAGGTATTCGTCGTCAGGAGGCGGGCGCCGGCGTCCAGATAGCTCCGATGCAGCCTCATCACGACGTCGGGCTCGTCGAGGTTCAGCGCCTCGGGACACGTGCCGGGCTCCACGCCGAGTCGGTGGAGCTCCGTGCCGGTGGCGCCGTCACAGAGGAGGGGTCGACCCGTCCGGAGCGCCTCGGCGATCGCCTCTGCCACCGGATTGGCCATCATCCCTCCCTCACGTAGTCGTCCACCGCCTCACGGAGCGCGACGATGTTCTCGGGCGGCGCCGCGGGCGGGACCGAGCACGCCGTGGAGAGGATATACGCGCCACCGGGCGCAGCGGTGCGGAGGCGGGCGAGGGCGTCGGCCCGCACCTGGTCCGGGGTCCCCTGCAGCACCGTGTGGACCGGATCGACGTTTCCCTTGATGAACACCCGCTTGCCGAGCGTCTCGAGCGCGTCGGCGAGCTCGACGGTCCCGATGGGAGGGGGATCCAGCGTGTCGATCCCGTCCACGCCGGTACCCTCGAGCAGATCGAGGCGGTCGCCGATGGCGCCGCACGTGTGCACGTAGACGGGAAGGTCGGGGCGCGCCCCGTGGACGCCCTCGACGATCGCCCGCAGGTAGGGTGCCTCGAAGCGCCGGTAGTGGTCCCGGGAGATGAACCCGCCCCCGACGAAGGCGGAAGAGACCAGGAGCGCATCGATGTCTTCCGCCGCGTAGAGCCGACCAAGACAGACGGCGCCCTCCGCCAGTCGCTGGAGGATGGCCCGGCACTTGCCCTCGTCGATCAGGAGCGCCATCAGCCCCTCGGTGTAGCCCACAAGCTCCATGAGCTGGGTGAAGGGGCTGAAGAGCTCGGCGTGAACCGAGACGTCCGCTCCCGCCCGGGTCCGCACGGCGCGGAGCGTATCGAGGTGCCACGGCGGGAAGAAGTCGGGCCCGCCGGGAGGGGCGGTCTCTCCCACCGGGCCCCAGGCGTACGGGTAGGTGAGCCCGTTCAATTCGTGCGGCTCCACATAGAACAGCGCAGCGGGGTCGACCTCCTCGAAGGCGACCCGTCGCTCCTCGCCGTCGGCGGTGTAGACGTGCGGGTTGTCGTCCGGTGGCGCGACCGTGACGGACCCGTCGGACCAGCGCAGCAGCCGGTTGCCCTCCGCGTCGGTCTCCTCGGAACGGACGTGCTCCCTCCACGCCGGATCGCGGCCGGGAAGATTCACCAGGATGCCGTCGAAGTCGTAGCGCGCGCGCAGGATCGTCAGCGCTTCGCTGAACGTGTGCGTGTCGTGCCAGACGTCGATCGCGTCGAGTCCGGTC
>JARRLD010000315.1:0-7859 GCA_037387345.1 Gemmatimonadota bacterium | reverse complement strand
GTGAGCTCGGCGAGGGCGGCATGGCCACGGTCTACCTCGCCAAGGACATCAAGCACAACCGCAAGGTCGCGCTGAAGGTGCTGAAGCCCGAGCTCGCGGCCGTAGTCGGCGCCGAGCGCTTCCTGGCCGAGATCGAGACGACGGCCAACCTGCAGCACCCCCACATCCTGGCGCTCTTCGACTCGGGCGAGGCCGACGGCTTCCTCTTCTTCGTGATGCCCTTCATCGAGGGCGAGACCCTCGCGGACCGCATCGCCCGGGACAAGCAGCTTCCGGTCGACGAGGCGCTCGGCATCGCGACGTCGGTAGCCAACGCGTTGCACGTGGCGCACGAGGCCGGCGTCGTCCACCGCGACATCAAGCCGGGCAACATCCTGCTCAGCCGTGGCGAGCCCCTGGTGGCCGACTTCGGCATCGCGCTGGCGGTGGGAGCCGGCGGGGCGCGGCTTACCGAGACGGGCCTCAGCGTCGGCACGCCCTTCTACATGAGCCCGGAGCAGGCGACCGGCGATCAGAACATCGGGCCCGCCGCCGACATCTACGCCCTCGCGTGCGTGCTCTACGAGATGCTCGTGGGCGAGCCGCCCTATCTGGGCAACACGGCCCAGGCGGTGCTGGGCAAGATCATCCAGGGGCTGCCGGTGTCGGCCACGAGCGCGCGTCGCTCCGTGCCGGCCAACGTGGACGCAGCCATCCGCAAGGCGCTCGAGAAGCTGCCCGCGGACCGGTTCACCACCGCGGGTGACTTCGCGAGAACGCTGTCGGACCCGGCGTTCCGATACGGGGACGTGGAGGGCGTCGTGAGCGCCGGCGCCGCGAGGCCCCGGGTCGCTCGCTATGCCTGGCCGGCCGTGGCGATCCTCGCCGTGATCGCGGCGGTGTTGGGGTGGCTACCCTCCGCGGCGCCCGGGTCGTCCCCGGTCATCCGCTACAAGATTCAGGTGCCGGGCTACGCGGCACAGGTTCCGATGTGGTTCGGAGCCCTCGCCCCGGACGGCTCGGCCATGGTGTTCCTGGGCCTGGACGCTACCGGTCGCCGGACCATGTACCTGAAAGAGGCGCGATCGACCCGGGCCGTACCGATCGAGTCGGCAAGCCAGGGATTCGCCGGTTTCTCGCCGGACGGGCGCTGGCTCGCCCTGGCCGGGTTCGACGGTCGGCTCCTCAAGATCGACCGCACGGGCGGCGGCTCCACGGTGCTGGCCGAGGTGGAGCCCGGCAGCGTGGTCTGGACGGAGGACGGAACGATCACCGTGGGGGCGAACGGCAAGCTCGTCAGGGTCTCGGAAGATGGAGGAGTTCTCGGGGAGATTCCGCTGTCGAAGCCGACCGTTACCGTCGGCCATCTCTCCCCGCTCCCGGGAGATCGCGGCTTCCTCTACGTGGAGACCGGCTTCGACGGTGGCCTCAGCGAACAACTCTGGGCCTACGATGCGCGAGCGGGGGAGTCCAAGCTCCTGGCGGACGGAGTCGCGATGGCCTGGTACGGCGAGCCGGGCTATCTGGTCATGGCCAGATCCGGGGCCCAGGCGTCTTCCGGTCCTCCGCTGTTCGCGTCCGCGTTCGATCCGGAATCTCTCGAGCTTCAGGGGGCCAACGTCGGCCTGACCGAGCCGGTGGGTCTGGAGATCACCTACACGGAGATGTGGCTCTCCCCGAACGGGACGGCGGTGTACGAGCTCGCCTCCGACACGGCGATCGGCGGCGACAGAATGGTGTGGGTGGGTCGCGACGGCACCGAGACCGAGGTCGACCCGGAGTACGCCCTCGAGGTGGAGACCAACGGTGGGATGCGCTTGTCCCCGGGGGGCACTCACGTCGCGATCAACACGAGCGAAGGCTCGTCGGCGAGCAACATCTTCGTCAAGCGCCTCCCGGACGGTCCACCGATCAAGGTGACCTTCACCGACGAGGCGTCGCGACGGCCTACGTGGCACCCCGACGGCACCACGATCCTTTTCGTCGCTCCGGGACCGAGCGGGCACGACGCGCTCTGGCAGGTCCGAGCCGACGGCGCCGGTTCGGCCCAGCTCGTCCTCGAGCGCGAGCGAGCCATCTTCGAGGGGCTGTGGTCGCCCGACGGCGAGTGGCTGGTCTATCGGACCGACGACGAGGGCACGCCGGACCGCGGTGATATCATGGCCATTCGGCCCGGAGTCGACAGCGTGCCGACCCCGATCGCGGCCACCGCCGCGGAAGAAACCGGACCCGCGCTCTCCCCTGACGGCAGGTGGATCGCATTCGCGAGCAACGAGCAGGGTGGGCGCAAGGAGGTCTTCGTACGGCCGTTTCCGAACGTGGACGATGGGCGCTGGCAGATCTCGACCAACGGAGGGACCGAGCCAGCATGGTCGCCTGACGGCTCGGAGATCTTCTTCTGGTCGGGGCTCGCTCAGCTGGAGATGGGGGCCGCGCAGGTCGAAACAACCGGGGGCTTCGCGCTCCAGTCCGTGGAGACGCTCTTCCGCCCGACCGTGACCTACCGGGCGAACGACGACAGCCGCTGGTACGACGTCCACCCCGACGGCGACAGATTCCTCATGGTGCGGCGGGCCTACGGTGCCGAGGACCAGCCCCTCGTCCTGGTCGAGAATTTCTTCGAGCTGGTCGCGGAAGCCTTGGGACGATGATGAGCGAAGGGCACACCTCCCGTCTCGAGTCGGCGCTGGCTGGCCGTTACCGCATCGACAAGAAGCTCGGCGAGGGCGGGATGGCCAGCGTCTACCTGGCCGAGGATATCAAGCACGAGCGCAAGGTCGCGTTGAAGATCCTCAAGCCCGAGCTCGCCGCGGTCATCGGGGCCGAGCGCTTCCTGGCCGAGATCAAGACCACCGCCAACCTGCAGCACCCCCACATCCTGCCGCTCTTCGACTCCGGCGAGGCCGACAGCTTCCTGTGTACGAGATGCTGGCGGGTCAGCCGCCGCACACGGGCCCGAGCGCGCAGAGCGTGCTGGTGCGGATCCTGACGGAGGACCCGCGGCCCATCGGGGAGCTACGCCGGAGCGTGCCGCCCCATGTGGCGGCGGCGGTGACGAAGGCCATCGAGAAGCTGCCGGCGGACCGGTTCGAGACGGCGCGGCAGCTCCGGGAGGCGCTGGAGGACACGGGCTTCACGCACCGGACTGTGGCCAGGGCGCCGAGGACCGATGTGATCGCGGCTGGGCCGTCCTCCCACGATGCGCCCAGGAGGCTGGTTCGTGGGCTCGCCGCCGCCGTCGTGGTCATGACCGGCTTGGCCGCCTGGGGCTGGTTGCGGCCCACCGAAGCGGGGGACTCGGCCCCTCCGGTGCGGATGCGCCTCGCCCTCGACAGCCTGGAGATCGGTTGGGAGAGCACGAAGTCCGTCGCGATCTCGCGGGACGGATCGGTCTTCGCGTTCTTCGCGATCGATGGACCCCGGGAGGGTATCTTCCTGCGACGTGCGGACAACCCCGAGCCCCGGCACCTCCCGGAAGCGTCGGAGTCGGTCTCCCCCACGTTCTCTCCGGACGGACAGTGGCTCGCCTTCTCGTTCCACAACGAAGAGATCCGCAAGGTTTCGCTGGCCGGGGGCGCTTGGCTCCCGATCGCCTCCGGCAGGGATCCGCACTGGGGTACACCGGAGACGATCGTCTTCAGGGGCGAAGACGGGATCTACACGGTGCCCTCGTCCGGCGGTGAGCCGACGCGTGTCGTGAGCGATGACCTCGTGGAGCGAGGTACTGTCGGCACGCCCCACCTCCTTCCGGACGGCAAGGGCCTGCTCTTTTCCGCGCTCACTCGGGACAGCGTGAAGACGATGCTGCTCGAATTCGAGTCGGGCGAAATCACCGAGATCGGAATCGGAGGGGAGGGGATCTATGTTCCGACAGGCCATATCCTCTATGGACACCCCGAAGGCTCGGTGTTCGCGGTAGGCTTCGATCTCGCGAGCAAGTCGGTGAAGAGCGATCCGGTCCCCATCCTTCCGGCCGTGACCGTGCTGGAGCGCCAAAGCGTCCAGCTCGCGGTGTCGGAGAACGGCACGCTCGTCTACGCCGAGCCCCCTCGTTCGGCGGAGGGTTCAGGAGGCGGCACTCTCGTCCGGGTGGGTCTGGACGGTAGCCAGACGCCGCTGATGATGAAGGCGGACGATGCCCGCGGGCCGCGCATCTCGCCGGACGGTCGTCGCACGGCCTACCAGTGGGACCGTCAGGTCTGGATCTACGATCTGAATACCCGGGCGAACCGGCAGTTCACCTTCGAGGGGGAGAATTTCGAGCCGCTATGGTCTCATGACGGGGCCTACGTCTACTTCACGTCGATCCGGGACGGGTCGCAAGGCGAAGATGGCTACCGCAAGGCCGTGGATGGCGCCTCACCGGCAGAGCACCTCTTCACCCGGGACGGTGACCAGCACCTCCAGTCGCGATCTCCTGACGGTCGCTGGCTCGTCTTGGTCGAGGAAGGAGCTGAGAGGGGAAGGGACCTCCTCGTCGCCGACCTGGAGTCGGATCCTGTCACGGTTCGGGAGTACCTCGCCGCCGATTTCGACGAGATCGAGGGCGCAGTCTCGCCCAACGGGCGCTTCCTGGCGTACGCCTCCGACGAATTGGGCACGTGGCAGGTCTTCGTGCGGGGCTTCCCCGACCCCGTGGGGCAGTGGCGCGTATCCGAGGTCAGCGGCCACGACCCCGTCTGGGCGCCTGACGGGTCGGCGCTGTACTTCCTGTCGGGAGGTCGACTTCACCGCGCATCCGTGTCCACGGATGGCGCGTTCTCGAGCGAGCCCCCGTCTCCGCTCTTGGACTGGCCGTTCAGCAACGGGGGCGAGCTGCGGATCGGCTACGACATCGCGCCGAACGGTGACCGCTTCCTGGCCAGCTCAGAGGGAACCCCCGGGAGGGGCTTCGGCGACGTCTACGTCGTGACGAACTGGTTCACGGAGTTGAGGCGACGCATGGGCGAGGGCAACTGACATGACCGACTCCCACACCGGCCGCCTGGAATCGGCTTTGGCCGGCCGCTACAAGATCGAACACAAGCTGGGCGAGGGCGGCATGGCCAGCGTCTACCTTGCCGAGGACGTGAAGCACGAGCGCAAGGTCGCCCTCAAGATCCTGAAGCCCGAGCTCGCCGCCGTCATCGGGGCCGAGCGATTCCTGGCCGAGATCAAGACGACGGCGAACCTTCAGCACCCGCACATTCTGCCGCTCTTCGACTCCGGCGAGGCCGACGGGTTCCTGTACTACGTGATGCCCTACATCGAGGGCGAGTCGCTTCGGGAGCGGCTCGACCGGGAAGGGCAGCTGGGCGTGGAGGAGGCGGTGCGCATCGCCCGGGAGGTGGCGGACGCGCTGGACTACGCGCACAGGAGCGACATCATCCACCGGGACATCAAGCCGGCGAACATCCTGCTGCACGACGGGCGGCCGGTGGTGGCGGACTTCGGGATCGCGCTGGCGATCAGCGCGGCGGGCGGCGGGCGGATGACGGAGACGGGGCTCTCGCTCGGCACTCCGCACTACATGAGCCCCGAGCAGGCGAGCGCGGACCGCGACCTGAGCGCGCGCTCGGACGTGTACTCGCTGGGTTGCGTGCTGTACGAGATGCTGGCCGGTCAGCCGCCGCATGTGGGCCCGAGCGCGCAGAGCATCCTGGTGCGGATCCTGACGGAGGACCCGCGCGACGTGCTGGAGCTCCGCCGCACGGTACCGGCGCACGTGGCGGCGACGGTCATGAAGTCGATCGAGAAGCTCCCGGCGGACCGCTTCGACTCGGCGAAGGACTTCATGGTGTCGCTGGAGGACGAGGGCTTCACGCATGCTGCCAGGCCGCGGACGCCGCGAACCACGGCGGTCGCGGCGGCGCAGGCGCCCAGCGCGCCCTGGACGCTCGTCCGCGGCTTGGCGGCTGCCACGGTCGTCCTGGCCGGCCTCGCCGCATGGGGTTGGCTCCGACCCGAGGCGACCCCGCGCGTGAGTCGCTCGGACCTCTACCTGGGTGGGGTCCGGCTCCCATTGGACGAGAGAATGCTCATCTCGCCGGATGGGTCGACGTTCGCGTATTCGAGTGCCGGCAACTCGGGGCTCTATGTGCGCAGAGCCGACGAGCCGGAGTTCCGGCTGCTCGCCGGTACCGAGGGTGCGAACTGGCCTGACTTTTCGCCGTCGAGCGATTGGATCGTCTATCGCGACGAAGACCTAAATGCGCTGATGAAGGTGTCGGTGGCCGGAGGGCAGCCGCTCACGGTGGTATCCTCCGATCAAGCGAGCGCCTACGTAGCCGACTGGGGGGACGACGGCACGATCGTCTTCACGGGCCCGGATGGCTTGTTCCGCGTGCCGGAGACAGGGGGCGCCCTGGAGCGCCTCGACATCGAGTCCGGTTTTCCGAGCCTCCTCCCGGGTGGTGCCGGCGTGCTGGTATCGACCGGCACGAAGATCCGGATCTACGACCCCGCCGCGGACTCGGTACGCGACCTGATCGCGGAAGGGGTGCATCCCACGTACCTGTCGACCGGACACCTGCTCTACGTTCACCCGAATGGCGGACTGCAAGTGGTTCCATTCGATCTCGGGAAGCTCGAGGTGACCGGCCAGCCCGTGCCGGTCCTGGACGGCGTCGGCGCCACGTTCACCTCAGCGTTCTACTCCGTGTCGGACGCTGGAGACCTGGTCTACGTGACCGGCCGGGCGACGAGCGCGGGGGGAGGTGGCATGGCCCTGCAACTCGTGATCGCCGACCTCGCCACGGGCGAGAGGAGCCCTTCGCCGTTGGCTCGGCGCCCGTGGAGGGTGCCGCGCTTCGCTCCCGACGGCCGAAAGGTGGTGTTCGGCGGATCCGGCGACCCGGATCACATCTTCCTTTACGACGTCGAGTTGGGCTCGAGACCGACACAGCTCACGTTCGAGGGAGCCAATGGCTATGCCCTCTGGGCGCCGGACGGAACGCGGGTGGCGTTTGCGTCGTTCAGGGATGGATCCGAGTCGGCCGACATCTATGTGAAGGCTCTCGACGATTCGCCCCCGGAACTGCTCCTGTCGCGACCCGGGCAGCAATACCCCCTTTCCTGGCGTGACGGGGTCCTCCTTTTCGCGGATGATGCCGAGTCCGATACCCCGGATCTGTGGATGGTCGACCCCTCCGGGAATGCGGCCCCGGAACCGTACCTTCAGGCCGAGGCGACGTTGGAGGAGGCGGACATCTCGCCGGACGGCACGATGGTGGCATACGCCTCGGATGAGGGCGGGGAGCGCGCGATCTACGTTCGCAGCTTCCCGGTGCCCCGGCAGCAGAGCCGGGTCTCGGAGGCGAGCGGGCAGTCACCGCGTTGGAGCCCCGACGGGACGACACTCTACTACTGGAACGTCCTCGGAGAGGACACGCTCTTCGCCGCCAGGGTCCAGACAGAGCCGACGTTCGCCCTCCTCTCGATCGAGCCGGTACTGACGGGCATCGAATCGGATCGAGATGCGCTCGACGTGCACCCCGACGGTCGCCGGATCCTCTACGTCGACGACCGTCCCGCCGGCGCTGGGGCACGCGGCGCGGACGGGCCGCCCGTGCCGGATCGGGTCATCGTGGTCCGGAACTGGTTCGAGGAGATGCGGGCGCGACTGGGCGGGGGCAACCGATGAGCGAGTCCCACACCACGCGCCTGGAGTCGGCCCTAGCTGGCCGCTACAGGATCCAGCGCAAGCTCGGCGAGGGCGGGATGGCCTCGGTGGACCTGGCCGAGGACGTCAAGCACGAGCGCAACGTCGCGCTCAAGATCCTGAAGCCCGAGCTGGCCGCGGTCATCGGCGCTGAACGTTTTCTGGCGGAGATCATGACCTCGGGGATCCTGCAGCACCCCCATATCCTGCCGCTCTTTGACTCCGGCGAGGCCGAGGGGTT
>JARRLD010000314.1:0-5511 GCA_037387345.1 Gemmatimonadota bacterium | reverse complement strand
CTCGCGCTGACGCCGGAGAAGATGGAAGCCTGGCTCCGTGAAGCCCGGGCTCTGCGCGAGGGCTGGGGGCCGTGATCCGTCCTTCGGCAAGGACGATTCACCTCGACACGAGCTTCCTGATCCGAGCGCTCGATCCGACCTTCGCCGAGTGGGCGAAGCTCCGGGGGTGGCTGCGAGCCCGCCGGACGGTCGGGATGTGCGCGCTCGCTTGGGGCGAGTTCCTCTGCGGTCCTCTCGGTGAGGCCGACAAGACCGTCGCGCGGCGCGTGACGCAGAGGCACATGCCCGTCACCACCGCCGAAGCCACCGAGGCCGCCCGGCTCTTCAACCACGCCGGCCGACGCCGGAACAGCTTTCCTGACTGCATCATCGCCGCGACGGCCATCCTCGCCGGTGCCGAGCTCGCCACGTCGAACCCCGCCGACTTCGAGCGCTTCCTGGATGCGGGGCTGGAGTTGGCCGAATAGCGGCCTCGGCGGCCCGGACCGGGGGTGGTGCGGCCCCCGTCGTCAGAGCGTCATCCGTGGGATCCCCATGGCACCGGCCGCTTCGCTCAAACGACCGTCGTACGTGGCCAGCGTCACGTCCTTGCCGTGCTCCCGGAGGAAGGCCAGCGATGCGAGGTGGAGGGCGTCGAGGGTGCGAACGGGCGCGGGAAAGGGATGCAGGGCGCGCTCGAGTACTGCGGGCCGGAGCTCGAGCCAGCTGAGACGCGCCAGCAGGAGGCGCGCCACGTCGCCGTGGGACCGCGCCAGGTCCCTGGCGTGGAGCCGGGTCCAGAGCTCGTACTCCAGGAGGCGGCTGGTGACGAGCTCTTCGCGCCACAGCTCCGGCGGCGGCCGCCGATCCTCGGCCAGAAGGTGGGCCAGCGCCACCGACGTGTCGACGTAGATCAACGGTCGCTCCGGTCCTCGCCGAGCTCGGTGAGCAGCTCCTCGAGAGGCGCCACGGGCGCCGAGGGCGGAGGCGATCCCGGCCCGGCCAGGGCCGGCTGCACGACCCCGCTCTCCACCAGGTCCCGGAGCGAGCCATCGTAGATGGTGCGGTGAAGGGCCCGGATTCCCTGGCGGAGCGCCTCGGAGCGCGACACCTCCCGCTCCTGTGCGGCTCGGTCCAGCTCGGCGCGCTCGGCGGGAGTCAGGTAGACCTGAATGGGTTCACGGACGGCTTTGACCATGATCAAATTTAGCAATGTTGAATCCAAAGTCTACCGGGGTTCCTCTCACGATATGGCATCGCCCGCGCGGCAGCGCCATCCTCCAGTCCTCTCCCTGGAGCTGGAGCGGCCTCTCCCCCCTTGCAGATTCCCTTGCTGTGTGATGTGTGATGCATGATGTTAGATGCATGAGAACCACGGTGAACCTCGACGACGACGTATTGGGGGTGACGAGGGAGCTGGCCGCCCTGTCCGGGCGCACGCTCGGGGAGGTGCTCTCCGACCTCGTGCGGCAAGGGTTGGCCCGGCAGGCAGAGGAGGGGGCGATGCGAAACGGAGTTCCCCTGCTCGAGCCCACCCCCGATGCCCGGATTGTGAGCTCCGAGGACGTGGCGCGACTCGTGGACGACGCGTGAGGGCGGCGCCGAGCCCGTGACCTGGCTGCTCGACGTCAACGTCCTGGTGGCCCTGTTCGACCCCGAGCACGTTCACCACGAGGCAGCGCACCGCTGGTTCGCAGGTGCCCGCTCCGCGGGTTGGGCCACCTGTCCCCTCACCGAGAACGGACTCGTGCGGGTCGTCTCGAACCCGGCCTACCCGGGCCGGCGGACCACCGTGGCCGACGCGGTGTCCCGGCTCCGTCAGTTCACCGACAGTGGGAATCACGTCCACTGGCCCGACGACGTCTCGCTCCTTCGGCCCGATGAGCTCGACGGATCGCAGCTGACGGGTCACCGGGAGATCACGGACGCCTACCTGCTCGCCCTGGCCGTCCGCCACGACGGCGCGCTGGCGACCTTCGACCGGTCCGTGCGCACCGCTGCCGTGCCGGCGTTCGAGCCACGGCACCTGGTGGCGATCCAACCGTAGGTCGCGGTCGCTATTCCGTGAGCCCGAGTCGGGTGAGACCGCCGAGCTACCCGACTACGGCACCCTCCTGCTCTGGATCGTGTTGGGCTCAGGACGGCTGAACGAGTTCCGGTGGCTGTGGTCTTCGCCGTTGAGGCATGGATCACTTGGTCCGGCTGGGGAAGATGCTTGATCCACTTTACGTCACAAAGTACATTGTAGAATGACACCCTCCATCATCCAGGTTGGCCAGGGCGCAACGCGGCACGACGTTCGTGTCTTCTACGGGGAGAGCCGGTCATGACGAGAAGCACGATCGCCGGTGGAGCGTTCGTCGCTTTGATCGTCGTGCTCGCTCTCGCCGTGGGCCGCCAGGACCTCGAGCAGGAAGGTGCCCCCGCCGCGGCGGCCGCGCCCGGAGCGACCCGCTCCACCGGGGTGGCCCACGAGGGGCTCCTCTACGGCCGCGTCACCACCGATGACGGCGCCGTCTACGAAGGGCGACTGCGCTGGGGAGGCGACGAGGAGGCGTTGTGGGGCAACTACTTCAACGGCTTCAAGGACGAGAACCCCTGGGTCGGCCGCGCTCCGTCCGAGGGGCTGCCGACGGAGCGCCGCTCGTTGGAGGTCCTCGGGATCGAGATCGCCGGCTGGGAGCGTCAGCGCGACCTCCGCCGGCCGTTCATGGCGCGCTTCGGGGACATCGCGCGCATCGACCCCCGCGGCCGCGACCTGCAGGTCACCCTGAAGAGCGGTACCGTGTTCCACCTCGACCGCTACGGCGCCGACGACCTGGCCGACGGCGTGCGGGTGTGGGACGCGAGCCGCGGCGTCGTGGACCTGGGAGAATGGCGGATCCGCTCCATCGAGCTCCTCGCCGTCCCTTCGTCTGGCACCGCACCCTCGTCCGGCTCCGCCCCCCACCCGCTGTACGGCGCCGTGCGTACGCGGCACGGCGACTTCACGGGCCTCGTCCAGTGGGACCGGGAGCAGTGCCTCGGCTCCGACACGCTCACCGGCCTGACCGCCGACGGCGAGGTCGGCGTGCCGTTCGACGCCATCGGCTCGATCGCGCGCCGCTCGGGCGACAGCGCGCTGGTGACGCTCCTCGACGGCCGCGAGATCGTGCTCTCCGGCACCCGCCAGGTCGGCCGCGGCAATCGCGGGATCTACGTCGACGACCCGCGCTACGGACGGGTGCTGGTCTCCTGGGACGCCTTCGAGCGCGTCGACTTCGGCCCGGGCGGCGCCGGCCCCGCCTACGGCGATTTCCCTCCAGGCCGCCCGCTCACCGGCAGCGTCCTCACCCGGTCAGGCCGTCGCCTCGCCGGTCGGCTGGTCTACGACCTCGACGAGAGCGAGACGACCGAGACGCTCGACGCCCCTTTGCACGGCGTCGACTACACGATCCCCTTCGGCCTCATCGTCTCGATCGTGCTTCCCGGCCCCGAAGAGCGTGAGGCCCGGCGTGCCAGGGTGAGCCTCCAGAGCGGCGAGGAGCTGCGGCTCGAGCTCACCGGCGACCTCGGTGAGCAGAATGGCGGCATGCTGATCTTCGTCGACGGCCGTCTGCGCCCCGACTACGTGCCCTGGACCGACGTCGAGCAGGTCGACTTCGACCGCCCGGTCGCGCAGCCCACATCGGCCGGACCGCGGTAGGAGTCGGCGCGCGCGCTTCTGCGCGCAGTGATCCTCCTGTGTCGCTGGGGTCCCTCCCTGGCAGGTCCGTGCCGGCGCGGCGTATGATGGGGCGACAGTCGAACCACGACGTCAGAACGACCCCCCGGGCCCGAGGCCCCTGTACCTGCCGGTAGTAGAGAGGGAGCTCCTGAGGTGCTGCAAGCAGATCGGGTAGCCGTATTCGGCCTCGTTGCCGTGGTCCTGTGCTGGATGCTGGCGGTGGTTCTCTTTCGGTCCGGCGCCAAGGGGAGCATCGCCCGACGCCTGTCCCTCCTGCTCGCGGTGGAGGGGGTCGCCCTCGGCTCCAGCGGGATCCTGGACTTCTTTCTCACGCCTGAGGTCCGCGCCGGGAGCGGCTACCTCCATTGGATGCAGGTCAGCTTCGTGGTCCACACGGTGGGAGACGGCGCCATGCTGGCCCTCTATCCGCTGTTCCTCGCGGCGGTGCTCGACACGCCGCTGGTCCGTCCCCTTGCTCGCCCCAAGGTGCGTCGGACGCTCATGAGCGCTGCGGTCCTTCTCGTCCCAGTGGTGTGGTTCACTCCGCTAATCGTGGGCGGGGTCGTGCTGTACGTGGTCATGGCTTCTCTTTTCGGCTTCGCACTCGTGGCGTCCATCCACGCATGGCGGGTGGCTCCCCGTGGGCTGGCCAGGGCACGGGCTGGCACCCTGGCACTGGCCTTCGGATTCCGGGACGTGTGCTGGGGCCTCTGCTACGCCTTTGGGATCGGGCAGATCCTGGCGGGGACGGCCGCGGATCCGAGTGCGTGGCCGGACGTCTTTTACGTCGCCTACGCTTCGGGCACGCTCTTCGCCGTGCCTGTCATCGCCTACGGGATTCTCCGGACCCAGCTCTTCGATATCGACCTGCGCCTCCGCTGGACGATCAAGCAATCGACCCTGGCCGGTGCCTTCGTCGCCTCGCTGTACCTCGTCACGGAGGGCACCGAGCAGCTCCTGTCGTCCGAGCTGGGTACCATGGCCGGCCTCCTGGTCGCCGCCGCGCTGGTCTTCTTCCTCGCGCCGCTACAACGCCTCGCCGAGAGGGTGGCCAGCGCAGCCATGCCCCACACGCGAGACACGCCGGAATACGTGGCATTCCGGAAGCTGCAGGTCTACGAG
The DNA here is from genome assembly GCA_037387345.1 of Gemmatimonadota bacterium. Lineage (GTDB taxonomy): Bacteria > Gemmatimonadota > Gemmatimonadetes > Longimicrobiales > Gaopeijiaceae > SZUA-318. The sequence continues at coordinate 704 of JARRLD010000314.1, read as the reverse complement.
GCAGCCCTCATGGACGCGACGCGGGATGGGGGCATCACCGAGAAGGAGCGAGCGCTCCTCCACCGGCTCAGAGACGCGCTCGGCGTCGATCATGCGGACGCCGCTGCACTGGCGATCACGCGGACGCCGCTGCACTGGAACGGGACCTGGCAGACCGGGTGGGCGGCCATGGGGCCGGAGCCCACCTCAGCGGCCCGCCCCCGACAGCCCATGCGCCCTGAGCTCGTCGAAAGACCCATTGCCCCATTCGGCTGGCCGCGCCCTCGCATGAACTTGCCTCATTGCCCCGCTCTTTGGGGTACATCACGATGTAGGATGGCGATGACGCGAACTCAGCTGTCGTTCGACCGTGAGATGCTCCGGCGACCACGTGCTGGTCGAGACGTGGGCGCTTCTCCGGTGGCGTATCCACCGAAACGTCGCAGAGGCGTTCTGGCGGGGGCTGCGGGCCGGTGCGGCCGCCCTCGAGCCGGTGGGCCCGGCCGACCTCCAGGCTGCGTGGACGATCGGCCGCGACTTTCCGCATCAGGACTTCTCGCTCGTCGACCGGACCAGCTTCGCGCTCATGGAACGCCTCGGTCTCGAACGCGCCGCCGCGTTCGACGAGGACTTCGCGGTCTACCGCTACGGTCCGAGGCGACACCGGGCGTTCGAGGTGATCCGCTAGACAGAGCTCCAGATCCGAAAGGATTGCGGAAACCGGC
>JARRLD010000313.1:4317-12010 GCA_037387345.1 Gemmatimonadota bacterium | reverse complement strand
CCGTCACCGAAGTCCCAGCTCCAGGAGACGATCGAGCCGTCGTTGTCGATGCTCACGTCGGTGAACGTGACGTCGAGGTTGCTGGCGCTGAAGGTAAAGTCCGCCGCGGGCGGCGCTCCAGTGCAGCTGACGGTGAACGTCTCGCTAGACGCCTTGCCATCAAGCACGCTCACGCTCCGCGTGGCTGATCCGTTCGTGATGGTGCAGGTCGGCGCTAGATCTGCAAGCGTGGTCTCGTAGTCAGCGGCAACGAGATTGGCCATGGTCACATCGTCATCAACGCCGATACCGGCGAGCTGATAGCCATCCACGACGACGACGAAGCCGTCAGCGTCGGGTAGGTCACCCTCCGAGGTCGTCACAACCCGTATGCTGCCCGTGCACCGAGGCGGAATGGGCTCGCCGACGGCATAGAGCACCGAAAGCTCCACAGACCATCTCGCGACCTGCTGCGCGTCCACGATATTGACTAAACCGTCACCGTTGACGTCGCCGAAGTCCGGGATACGCTCGTATACCTGTGGTAGGACTGTGAGCCCGACCGACCATCGCGCGATCTGCTGTGCGTCGATGATGTTGACCGCTCCGTCGCCGGTGACATCACCGAGTAAGCCGGAAACGCTTACGCAAAGAGCCCCTCCTCTCTCCCGAATGCGAGCCACGAGGTCGTCACCGACCTCACTGCCTGCCGCGGTTACGTCGAGGCCGACGAGTGCGGATCCTCCTGCACTGGGAGCTTGAAACGTCAGCTCCAGGGCGCGTTTGGGATTCGTTGGCCGTTGCGGTGCCGAATGATCCGCCGGCCCAGGACACGTAGCCCAGCACGGAGGGATCCCACCGAAGCTCGAGCTCCAAACTGGCAACGTTGAAGCCTGCGGCGCCTGACATGTCCACTTCCACGGGCAGCGTGAACGACGCATCTGGGGGAATGGAGCCGATCTCCCCGATCAGGACCTTGATCTCCTGAGCTGTCGACGGCCTCGGGCCGCACACCACCAGAAGGAGAACGTACGAGATGCCTCGAAGCCATCGAGGTCCGCTCAAGGCGCCCCCTTCTTGGCCATCTCCTGAATCTCGAAGATTTCCTCGCGTCGGATTTCAGACCCGACAGGTGTCCCGAGAACCCCCAGGTCGAAGGTGACGTCTCCGGACCTGATCGGAACCTCGCTTTCGAAGGAGAGCCCGATGTCGACTACACCACCGAATCCATCCACGGCGAAACCAGCAAATCGTACCGAACCGTTTTCTTCGTCGAGGCGATTGACGAGATGGAAGTCACTCTTCGGAAAGACGACGTCCAGCAGGCTCATTTTCGCGGTATCGAAGCGAAGGGCGCCTTGGTAGGAGGACAGGTCGAATTGCTCGGATCCGATGCGGAGCGTTAGTTCCTGCACACCGGCGCGGAACGGACCGACCACGAGGATTCCGTAGGCTCCATTGGAGGGGACTTGAATCTCGGTAGGTGTTTGGGTCTCGATGAGCCCTGATCCTCGGCCATCGTCCCTGCATCCTCCCAAGAGCAGCACGAAGAAGAACAAGCAGGCCGTGCTTGTTTGGCTGGTGTTCATGTCGTCTCTCCTGCCGGTCTACTTGTTGCGTTTCGGGTGACGGACGCGATCCCTTCCAGCGTGACGGAGAATGCGGTGAACGTCGTGGTGGAGCCGGTGGCGCTGAATCCTACAGCCCGTAATCGTGCGCTCGCCGTTTCCGAGGGGTTGTCGGTAGCACCGTCGCCGAAAACCCAGCTCCAGGAGGCGATGGAGCCGTCGGGATCGGAGCTGGCGTCGGTGAAGGCGACGTCGAGGTCGCTTGCGCTGAACGCGAAGTCGGCTGTCGGCGGGCGTGGCTGAGTGACCGTGACGGACTGAGGCCCGCTGGGAGGTATTTCACACGCCGCGACCACGGCGAGCGAGCACACAAGCCACAGCACACGCCCCACACGTGAGGCGCGATCGCCGAAGCGATGCGACGACGTCATTGAACATCCCTGGGGGGGAGGTGAACCAACTCTCTACGTTATTCCATCAGGTCACGCACTTGCAAGGATCTTCTTCGATCCCTTCGGAGCGGGTGCACCCGTGGGACACCAATCCCAGGCAGGCTCCGCGGCAGCCAGCCCGGTCCGGTCCCCGGGCCAGGTCGTGGCTCACGAATCCGAGGCCCCGATCATTCCGGGCGGAGCGCCGTCTCCAGCCCCATTGACGCTGTACTTGCCTTCCGCGATCCTTCCTCGTGGCCCCCGAGCGGGCCAGACCAACTCGAGTGAGGGCGGCGATCTCATTTCGGAGATCGACGCCTTTTTCTTTTGTGACCGACGTGGTCACGCTCGCGCGGAGGGTTTCCGCGCAACCCAGGCAGTCGGGAAGTACGTATCGCGTGGCTCCGACTCGCAACAACCAGGGAGCGCACTATGCGTACCAAGGGAACCGTGAAGTGGTTCAACGATCAGAAGGGCTTCGGATTCATCACGCCTGAGGACGGCAGCAAGGACTGCTTCGTCCATCAGAGCGCGATCCAGGCCGAGGGATTCAAGAGCTTGCCTGAGGGGGCGCAGGTCGAGTTCGACCTCGTCGCCGGAACCAAGGGCCCGGCCGCAGAGAACGTTGTTGCGGTGTAAGTCGCTCGATTTCTGAGTGAGCCTTCCGGGCCGCCCCGACAGGTCGGGGTGGCCCGTTTCTCATTTCCGCGAACCTCCACCTGGTAGCCACCATGTCACAGGCAAACGTGTCGCGCGTACCGCGCGAGAGCCTCCGCATCTCTTCGATCGAGAGACCGGGCTGGCACCTCTCACCAGGTCGGGTGCCCGAGCCCGGCGACGAGGTCTACTGCGTCGAAGGGCGGGCGGAAGTCATCCGGCTATTGGGACGGACGAGTGACGGTAGCCGCCTTCTCGAGCTCCGCTGCGGAGACCGTCCTCAGCCATTCTTCGCGTCGTCATCGAACGTGCTCTTCCCGTCGGATGCCGAGTCTCCTCCCACCGTGCTCGACCCGCTGGACTGACCCCGACCACACGCATGGCAGGGACGAGGACCGCCGCCACGGACGCCAACAGGAGCACGACGGTGGCACTCCCCAGGGCGAATACGCGGGCACCGCAACCGCACTCACGATCTGAGAGACGCGGTATCGGGGGGCGTGCACCTGGATCCGGTCGCCCCTCGCTCACATGCTGAGCCAGTAGTTGAACTTCACCATGAACGTATTGCGCATGGTGTCGTCGAGGAGGCTCGTCGCCTCGTCCCACATCCCCACGGTGGCGTCGTTGGAGTCCCCGGACCTCCCATGGTTCCACACCAGGAAGAGCGTCGATCCGGGGCGGTACTCCCAACGGAGTACGAGGTTGCTCCGCAGCGAGCGGAAGCTGAAATCCGGGTTGCCGAACGTGATGGGCGCCGCAGGCCCCGGGCCATCGGGGTCGACAGCGTAACGGTTTTCACCTTCGTGGAAGACCGACGTGGACGCGCCGTCCACACCATATTGGAGGAACTCGAAGGTCCCCGGGCGCGCCAGCTCCTTGAATCGCTCGTAGTCACCGGAAGCGAGCAGGGGCTGCGCATACAACTGGACGCTCAGACCGGGCGTCAGGGATACATTGGCCCGGATCGTGGAATTGAGGCTCCGCTGGAAGAGCTCGCTGAACAGGTAGCGCCCCCCGTAGGTCTCGGCGGCGGTGGGGTCGGACCGCTGGGTCACGTAGAACCCCTTGGACAGGCTCTCGCTGTAGGAGACCGACAACCGCAGGTCCACGGCGCTGTTCGGACGGATGGAGAGACTTGGTCCGCCACCCACGCCCCATCCGCCATAGCGGTTGCGGGCATAGTACGCGTTGCCGCTGCCGCTGACCTTCTTGCGCCGATCGGAGCTCAGGTACGCGCTGGCGTTCCACTGGCGAGGATTCTCCATGAGCGGGCCTCCCCGGGTCGCCGCGTCGCTCTGGCCGCCCATGCTGAGGTTCGTCCCCGCGTTGAAGCTCCAGTAGTTCAGCAGCTGTCCGCCGACACCCAAATAGAGCTGACGGAACGTCCGGGTTCCGCCGAAATTCCATCCCTGGGCGAAGGTGCCGCTAAGGTTGAACCGACGAAAACGGTCGCCGGGATCGAGCCACCGCCGGCTCACGCGGATGCCGTGGAAGATCTCGTCGGCCTCCGTGGCGTAGCCGCCGTCGTTCACCTCGAAACCCGGCGAGTAGGCGAAGAAGTCCGTGCCCAGCGTCCAGTTTCCGGAGACTTTCCCGAACTGCAACGACGTGGCATACCCGGTCATGGAGGTGGCGTCGGGGTCGAGAGTCACGTAGTCCTGGTCGGGCCTCTGGTAGTACCGCGCGGACGACCGCTGAGCCGCCGTGATGGCACTCCGGTCGCCATCGATGCGCGAGCCGCTGAACGTCCCGTTCACCGCCCACTGGTTGCCCGCGAAGCGGTGGAAGAAGTCCACGCCGCCCGCGTAGGCGGAGCTCCTGAGGCCCTCGAACAGGGGTGCGGCAAGGTCGCGGTGCACGCTGGTCGCCATGACCCCGACCCCGGTGGCGCCGTCCCGGAAGTCTCGGCGAACGCTGAGCACACCGTAGTTGCCCAGGGGCTCGACGGGGCGCGTGCCCTGGGTTCCGTCCGCGGCCTGGATCCGAGCCTTTTCGGCGCTGGTCACGGCATCCAGCACACCGACGGACCAGGCGCCCACCTTCCCGGACAGCTTGGTGGCACCGAGAATGCTGCTGGCCGTCGGATTGTCCACGTACCCACCGGGCTCGTCGGCCGGCCGCGAAGGGGCCCGACCGATGCGCCGGGAGTAGAAGAGGTTGGGAGCGCCGAAGACGAAGCCGCCGCTTCCCGCGCCGAACTGGAAGAGGTTGGCGCCCTCCACGAAGAAGGGACGGCGCTCCTCGAAGTAGGTTTCGTAGGCGCTGAGGTTCACCACCGCCGGGTCGACCTCGACCTGTCCGAAGTCGGGGTTGAACGTGGCGTCCAACGTGAGATTGCTGCTCAGGCCGTACTTGAGGTCGAGCCCCATACCCGTCCCGCCGGTGCTGCCGTCGTTGAAGGGACTCGAAGGGTCGGCCGACTGATCGAAGTCGGCCGACGCCACGGCATAGGGAAGGACCTCAAGGCGTCTGGGCTGCGGGATATTCTCCAACCCCTCCAGGTGCCCGAACAGGGACGCGTATCCCTGCTCCGTGTTTCGGGCCCAGGTCCAACGCACGGTCTCGCTCTTCCGGAAGATCTCGCGGCTGAAATTGATGCCCCAGGTCTGTTCCGGGTCCGTGGAAAAGCGGAGCTGGGAGAACGGAATCCGGATCTCCGCGACCCACCCCAGGGAGTCGATGCGCACCTCGGCTCTCCATATGGGGTCCCACGAGGTGTCGCCGTGCGCGTTGTCGTTGGCCGCGAGCTCGTCGGTCCGGACTCCGGCCGCGTTCACCGCGAAGATGAACGCGGTACGGTGGTCGTGGTACGAGTCGATGGCGACGCGGAAGAGATCGCTGGACGTATCCGCGTCCCGACGTCCCAGGCGACCTGCTATGGCCCCGGGATCACGGTCGAACATGCGCGCCGCGACGTACAGCGCGTCGGCGTCGTACGTGACCCGTACCTGGGTCTGCTCACTCGGGTCGGCGCGGTGGCCGCCACGGGCACCGCCCTGGCCGGTGCAGGGACCGCTGCCTCCATCCGGCGCTCTCCCGGGTTGGGCCCGGCCTGGGCCACGGCCTGGCTGCAAAGCGGGCCGACGCCCAGAACGAGCCCCACGCACCGGACTCCCCACCACCCCATCCGCCTCGTACCCATCCCCCCCTCCCGTTCCCCGATCCCAGCCCCCGCGCGCGCAGGTCACTTCTCCCTAGTTTGTCTATCTGACGTCTCGAGGGGAAGGAAGGTTGCGTGGCGGCCACCCGCGACGGGGCAGGAGCGCGGCGCAATCGCTTGGAAGGTGGGTCTGGGTAGACTCGAGCCGGAGGCCCCGCAGGGGCCGTAGACGATCGAGGATTGGCCGTAGGCCAACCGGAGATCCACTGCCGACCTCACGCTTATCAGGCGACACCTTGGGCCCCGAAATCCCGATCCCCTGCCGTGATCTATCAGATGGACCGTGCAATCTGTCGGGATCGGGATGGGGAGCACGACTTCTTGCGGCCGGGCGTAGACAGTGTCGGACAGTGGTGGCGGTTCGCGCTCCACCCCTCACGATTCACCTTGCCCCGAAAGGGGCTGTTCCGGCAACTTGGCGTCATGGCCATGACCGACCAGGAAGCCGACACGCTCCGCCGCATGTCGCCAGGGCAGAAGCTGGCCGTCATGCACGCGTTGATCCGACAGGCGTTCGAGCTCAAGGCTGCGATGGTGCGCGCCCGCGCGCCCGACCTCCCAGAAGCGGAAGTCCGAGAGCGCACCTGGGCGCTGGTGGCCGGTGACCACCCCTGACCTCATTGGGCTCTTCGTCGAGCCCCTGGAGCGGATAGGAATCCCGTACATGATCACCGGAGGAGTCGCCTCCGTGATCTACGGCGATCCCCGTTTCACGCGCGATATCGATCTTGTGTTGGTGCTCGAACGTGCGGGAGTCCAGGACTTTCGAGCGGCGTTCCAAGGAGGGGATTTCTACGTGCCTACGCAAGAAGCGATGGAAAGGGAGGTCGAACGAGCCCAGGGCGGTCATTTCAATGTCATCCATCGGGACACCGCACTCCGGGGGGATGTTTACCTCGTCGGGAACGATCCCCTGCACGCTTGGGCACTCCAGCGTCGGCGACGGCTCGAGCTCGAGGCCATACAGATCTGGGTGGCCCCTCTGGAGTACGTCCTCCTCCGCAAGCTGCAGTACTACGTGTCGTCCCAGTCGGATCGACACCTCCGCGACATATCCATGATGCTGCGGATCAGCGGAGACCTCCTGGACCGGGAGGCACTCGAAGGCTGGCTCGCCCAACTGGAGCTCGCCGGAGTCTACCTCGAGGCCCAGGAGTACTCGCCGAGCTGATCGCCCGGCCGGAGACATGCAGCGAGGCGGCACCGCATCTCGCGGCGCCGCCTCGCATTCCTATGGGCCTGGGTAGACTCGAACTACCGACCTCACGCTTATCAGGCGGATCCGCACAGGGCCCGCTCCCGGCAAGAACACGTCTACCTCACTGGCAGAGTGCACGATCTGCAGTTCTTGCCACGGGCGATGGCGGAATCTGCAGGGGTTGGATCGGCCCAACAACCGACCCAATCGACACACGAATTGGCCCATAGGCGCTGCTTGGCGCCGTGAAGACCTTCTTGGCGTCGCACCTGCGTCTCGGGGCATACTCCTGATTCCAGTGGATCGCCCGGAGGCCAATTCGCTGGGTTCATGGAGGCAGAACATGCAGCCTCCCCGCGAGGGTGAAGGGTCACTTCAGCCCTGAGGCATGTGGCCTCTCTCTGCGCGACTCCTGGGAAGGAGTCTCAGTTGGCTGTCACGCTGCGCTTGCACAGGGGCCAGGCAGGCAGAAGGTTGGCCGGAGGGGTATGGGCGGCCAGACGGTGGACTTGCCCATTTCTATGGTCGCCAGTCGGCGTCGGCAATCGGTACCGCGTGCGCGTGGTACCCGGCCGCCTTCGTCGGCAATAGGTAGTTGAACTAAACCGCTACGCGGTGGGTGGTTAAGCCCTCGTGGTGGCTGGCGAGGCCGTGGTCTGAGTCGGGTCGTGTTCCTGGGCGAGTAGGTTGCGTGTCC
>JARRLD010000313.1:0-4298 GCA_037387345.1 Gemmatimonadota bacterium | reverse complement strand
GTTGAACTAAACCGCTACGCGGTGGGTGGTTAAGCCCTCGTGGTGGCTGGCGAGGCCGTGGTCTGAGTCGGGTCGTGTTCCTGGGCGAGTAGGTTGCGTGTCCCTAACGCAACCCAGTCCAGGAGGGACCATGAGCGAGCTTCGGCGGCAGATGCTGGCAGACCTGCGGATCCGGAACTACGCAGAGCGCACGCAGGACATCTACATCACGCGCGTCGCAGAGATGGCGCGCCACTTCAACCGCTCGCCGGAGGCGTTGAGCCAGGCGGAAGTGCGGGGCTACCTGCGACAGCTGAAGGAGGGGCAGGGAGTGTCGCGCTCCGCGTTTGCGCAGGTGATCGGGGCGCTGCGGTTCCTGTACGGCGTGACGCTCGATCGGCCGGACATGGTGCCGCACCTGCCCTATCCACGGCTGAAGCGACGACAACCGGTCGTGTTGAGCGCGGGGGAGGTCGTGCGGCTCATTGGGGCGATCGGGAACCTGAAGCACCGCACCGTGGCGATGGTGCTGTACGGAGCCGGGCTCCGGATCACCGAAGCGCTGGCGCTGGAGTTGAGGGACGTGGACAGCGCGCGGATGGTGTTGACGGTGCGGCACGGCAAGGGAGACCAGGACCGGCAGGTCACGCTGTCGCATGTGCTCTTGAAGGCGCTGCGGGTCTATTGGCGGGCCTATCGGCCGAGGAGTTGGTTGTTCCCAGGCAAGGGGGCGGAGCAGCCGCTGACTTCGTCAACGATCCAGCGTGCGATCAAGGCTGCACGGCTGAAGTCGGGGATCGCCAAGCCGGCGACGCCGCACACGCTGCGTCACAGCTATGCGACGCACCTGCTGGAAGCGGGCACGGATCTGCGGGTGATCCAGACGTTGCTGGGTCACCGTTCGCTCCGGACCACGGCGATCTATACGCACGTGGCGACGGAGCGGGTGCGCGCGACGCGGAGTCCACTGGACAGGCTGAGTCCGGAGATCCTCATCGTCGAGTAGGTGGGCAAGCGGCCTCGACACGAGGTCGCCGAGATCTTCCGGAGGTATCTCGAGGCTCACCCCGCCGCGGACCCATCCCACTCCTGGAGCTGGGAACAGCGCAGGGTCGTCGACCAGATCCTGGCCTGCCGCACAGCGCGCCTCGGTGGGCACGTCGACGAGTGTAGCGCCTGCAGCCACCGCCAGATCTCCTACAACTCGTGCCGCAACCGTCACTGTCCGAAGTGTCAGGGCAGCGCCCAGGCCGGCTGGCTTGACGCGCGCCAGGCCGAGGTCTTGCCCGTGCCCTACGCTCACGTCGTCTTCACTCTGTCTCAGGCTCTGGCGCCTGTCGCACTCCAGAACCCGAAGGTCGCCTACGACCTGCTGCTCCGTGCGACGGCCGAGACGCTTCAGCAGATCGCCCAGAACCCCCGCCACCTCGGTGCCCGTCTCGGCTTCTTCGCCATCCTGCACACGTGGGGCCAGACCCTCGTTCACCATCCCCACGTGCACTGTGTGATCCCAGGGGGCGGGCTGAGCGACGACGGATGCACCTGGAAATCATGCCGACCAGGCTTCTTTCTACCCGTGCGCGTGCTCAGCCGGCTCTTTCGTGGCAAGTTCGTCGCCGGGCTCAAAGACGCCTTCCGACAAGGCAAGCTCGAGTTGCAAGGACGCCTCGCTCGGTACCGGAGTCAGGAGGCGTTCGAGCGCCTCCTTCACGAAGCGTGTCGCACCGAGTGGGTCGTCTACGCCCAGCCGCCCTTCGACGATCCCGACCACGTCCTCGCCGACCTCGCCCGCTACACGCACCGGGTCGCCATCTCGAACCACCGGCTCCTTCATGTCGACGACCGGACCGTCACATTCCGCTTCAAGGACTACCGCAGCCGGCGAGCTCGATCGCTCACGCTTCCCGTCCCGGAGTTCGCGCGCCGCTTCCTGCTCCACGTGCTGCCGAAGGGCTTCGTCCGCATCCGCTACTACGGCTTCCTCGCCAACGGAAGCCGCACACGACTCCTCGCCTCGTGTCGGAGGGCTCTCGGCGAACCCAACTACCTGGCTGAGCCCGATCCCGGGCACGCTGAACGTGACCAGGTGTTCCTCGACCTCCTGCCCACCGCTCTCCGTCCCTGTCCGTCCTGCAAGAAGGGCGTGCTCCGCTGTGTACAGGTCCTGGAGCGTCCTCCCCCCTTCTGGCATCCTCGCCGTGTCGCAGCATGAGGTCCGGCCCTCTGGTCCGGGGGGCAGGGCACTCGCCCCTTCGTGCCGCATCTCAGCGCCGCTATTCACGGCCTGCCAGCCTCGAGACAAGCCTTCGCCCAACGAGCGCCTCCTGCGAGCGGCGTTCCCGTCGACCCTGCCCGCTGCCGCCGTCCTCGACCTCCAAGCCCCAATCTCCATAGCCTCACCCACCGCGTAGCGGCTCAGCTCAACTGATCGTTTCCACACTCCCATCACCCTCGCCACACACCCTCCGGGCGCGTAGAGTGTGGAAACAATCCTGATCGGTAGGCAGTGCCTCTTAGATCCACCGTTCGACTGAGCACATGCGCGATGCGCCTCATAGCTCGGGACCGAGCGATTCGTCCTCTGGAAGCCGTACTCACTAAGGTGGACACTACTTGAGTCGCAGGTACACGGAAGCTGAGTTTCGGTCGATCCTTGCCAAGGCGGTCGAGGACCATCCTTCGGGGTCTGTCGAGGTTGTTAGTGGCCTCTCGCTCGAAGAGATCAAAGAGATCGGCGCCGAGGTTGGAATCGATCCGGAGAGCCTCGAGCGCGCAGCCCGATCTGTCGAGTCCAGCATCGATTTGCGTTCCAGGCTGGCTGGGGCGCCGACCACCTGCAGCGTTGAACGCCGCGTTACCGGCGAGCTTGCCTCGGTCCAGGCGAGCGACATCCTGTCGGTCATCCGCCATGAAATGGGGACCACGGGGGACCTCTCTGAACAACAGAGCTTCCTTGAGTGGCGGAGCAGCGGAGAACTGGGCCACCGCGTGATTACGCTCTCTACGAATGAGGGCACGACAACCGTTCGCGGATTGGCAGACCTCAGCCAGGCGGCTGTGATCACACACCTCCCTGCAGGTCTGTTTGGAATCATGGGCTCCGCGATCGGCTTTCTGGTCGCTGCGAACAGCGGCAACGAGCTCGGTATGGTGATGTTTGCCGCGTTGATTCCCACGGTCCTGCTTGGGGCGCGAAAGCTCTTTGCGCGACTGTCGAGAGGTGAGGGCCGCAAGCTGGAGCGGGCGGTTGAGGAGTTGGCCCTACTCGTCGGGGACTCGGAGTGAGGTAGTGGCGATCTGAGCGGGGCTCCCCAACACGTATCAGGCCTCCCGGGTCAAGAGCGCGGACGTCCGCCCGGCATGGCCGGCCAGCCAGGGCCGAGGATCTGCGAGATCCTACCTTCGCTGAGGCCGTGCTCCTGGGCCACGTCCTTCTGCTTCTCCTCTAGGACCTCCGTGGCATAGAGGATCGCGGCCTCCCGCGGCTCGATCCCGTACTCCCCGACCAGACGCTCTATCCCGTCTTCGCGCGTTAGCTCAGGGTCCCTAGGAGGATCCGACCAGCCGGATGGATCTGGGAGATCCAGCGGCTTTGCCTCAGTCTCGGGCTCGAGCTCCTGCTTTCGCGTCCGGAACATCCCGTGTTTTGCCTCTGTCGCGGACAGGGCCGCGATCTCCTGGATCACTGCCTGGAGCTTCTCCGGCTCGAACGCGGCGACGGCCAGCAGGTGGTCCCCGAGATCCCTCAAAGGCGGCGTCGCGGCACTTGATGCGCGACTGGTGGAAGAGGGCTGAGTGCATGGCGGGTCTGGACCCCAAGCCGGGCCGGGGCTGGCACTCGCTGCGCCGCAAGTTCGCATCGGAGCTGATGCACGTGCCGCTGAAGACGCTATGCGAACTCGGGGGATGGAAGAGCCCCCAGACCGTCCTGACGTGCTATCAGCACCCTGACCAGGAGCAGCTGGAGGCCGCGCTGAGGCAGCGCCGTAGCGCCTCGGCCAACGTCTGAATCGACACACGAATCGACACAAGCGTCGGCACGAGGACATGCAGAAGACCCCACCCGAGGCCGTAACCTCACGCGGGGCTTCCGTTTCCTTCAGTGGGCCTGGGTAGACTCGAACTACCGACCTCACGCTGAACAGGCGTTACCGCCAGCGGTTGGATCGGAGCAAGTTGTTGGAATTGCTAGGTATGAAGGGCAGTCTGCTCGGATCGGGGACGCGTGGGGTCGTCCTCCGAGAGCCGCTCTGGACACCTCAACAGACACCTCGTCGTTAGTCGCAGTCGAGGGTCGCGAACCGGTGACTGGTCGGAGC
>JARRLD010000312.1:0-8094 GCA_037387345.1 Gemmatimonadota bacterium | reverse complement strand
GACGCCCTCGCCGCGCACGACGAGGAAGGTCCATCGGTCTCCAGTCATCTGGTCCCGAGGTTTCCGGTCACTGGAACCCCCCCTCCGAGAGAGGTCGCTTGAGCGCTCGAGGTGGGCCGCCCGAAGGCCAATCCACCGCCGGGCCGGAAGAAACTTGACCCGCGCCGGAAGACCCGTCAAGCAGGGACCATGCCGCCACCGGGCCCAAAAAAACACCGAACATGGGCCCTGCCCTGACGCTCCTCAGGCGACGATTTCGACCTTCAGCCGGGGTTTGCCCAGGAGGGTGTCACCCGGGGAAAGAGGGGAGGGGCCTTTCCCACCCTGCGCCCCGCCACGGGCAGCGTCCGAGCCTCCTCCAGGGTCGGGATGCCGTCGAGGCCCAGGAATCCCGCCAATTCCGCCATCTTGGAGGGTGCGACAGGCTCGAACATGCTGCAGAGAGCCACAAGGGCACGCGTCAGCGTGGCCAGCGTTTCGTCGAGATCTGCCGCCAATCGGGGGTCTTTCGCCTGACTCCACGGTTGGCGGGCCTCCACATAGCCGTTGGCGACCCGGGCCAGATCCATGGCCGCCGCCAGCGCCTCATGCACTTTGTACCGTTCCATGGCACTCCGTGCCACTTCGAAGGCCTTGTCGATGTCGTCCTCGAGGCCGGAGTCCGGAGCGACCGGCACCACGCCGTCCCTGTACTTCGCGATCATGGAGACCGTCCGGCTGGCCAGGTTGCCCAGCACGTTGGCCAGCTCGTCGTAGCGGGTGAGGAAACGCTCAGGCGTGTAGGATGCGTCGGCGCCGGTGGGCATCTCGCGCATCAGGTACCAGCGCACCGCGTCGGTCCCGAATTCCTCTCGGAGAGCCATTGGGTCGACGACGTTGCCCAGGGATTTGGACATCTTCGTCTCGCCCACCACCCACCATCCGTGAGCCAGGATCTGCCGCTGTACCGGCAACCCCACTCCCATGAGCAGCGTAGGCCAGTACACCGCGTGGGTCGTGATGATGTCCTTACCCATGAGGTGAAGGTCCGCTGGCCACCACGAGCCTGTGACGTCGTCGAAGCCCTGCTCACCCGGCGGACGCTCCGGATCGATTGCACCCGAGGCCGTCAGGTAGTTGATCAGGGCGTCGACCCACACATACGCCACGTGCTCGCTGTCGAACGGGAGCGTCACACCCCAGCGCAGACGTGACTTGGGTCGGGAGATGGACAGATCAGCCAGGGGCTTTTGCAGGAAGCCCAGGATCTCGTTACGGCGAGCGTCAGGTACGATCCACTCCGGGTGCTCTTCGATATGCCGGACCAGGGCATCCTGATACGCGCCCATCCTGAAGAAGTAGTTCTTCTCCTCCACGTGGGAGGTGGGTCTTCCGCAGTCGGGGCACGTCTGTTCGGGCCCCAGGTCCTTGTCCGTCCAATAGCGCTCCTCGTGGACGCAGTACCACCCCCGGTAGGTATCCTCATAGATCTGGCCGCGGTCCCACAGGCGCTGAAGAAAGGCCTGGACCACGGCGATGTGCTCAGCTTCCGTGGTCCGGATGAATCGGTCGTGGGAGATCTCCAGGGTCTTCCAGGCGGACTCGAAGCGGGCGGCCATCTGGTCGCACAGCTCGAGGGGCTCAACGCCGCGCCGGCTGGCCTCCTCCTGGATCTTCTGGCCGTGCTCGTCGGTTCCCGTGAGGTAGAAGACCTCGGCCCCGTCCTGCCGGTAGAACCGAGCGAGGACGTCGGCCAGAATCGTCGTGTAGGCGTGCCCCAGATGAGGCTCACCCGACGCGTAGTAGATGGGTGTGGTGAGGTACTTCCGCCTGCGTGTGCTCACGCCACTAGCTCTCCCCTCCCGACTCGTCTTCGGTTTCTCGTGGCCTGGACTGCTCATGCGCCACCTCGCTCTTCAGCTCGGCCAGGCCGATCGTTCGACGCTCGCCCTCGCGATCGCGCAGGGTAACAGTGTCAGCCCAGATGTCCACCGTCAGCACCTTCTCTTCACCCCGAGCGGTTCGTAGCCGCTTGCCCTCGCGCGGGAAGCGTCGGCGGGCCTCCACATAGGTTCGGTGCTCGTACATGAGGCAGCACATGAGGCGGCCACAGCAGCCGGAGATCTGGGCAGGGTTGAGGGAGAGACGCTGGTCCTTGGCGAGCTGAAGGCTCACGGGCTTCAGCTCCGGCAGCCATGTGGAGCAACAGAGCTCCCGTCCGCAGCGCCCCACGCCGCCCAGGAGCGCCGATTCATCCCGGACACCGATCTGCCGGAGCTCGATGCGGGTGCGGAACGTGCGGGCCAGGTCCCGTACGAGCTCACGGAAGTCCACCCGACGATCCGCGGTGAAATAGATGATCAGCTTGTTCCGGTCGAACTGCCACTCGGCTTCCGTGACCTTCATCTTGAGCTTGTGGCGCTCGACCAGCTTCCGTGCCTCGGAGCGAACCCGATCCTCGTCTCCCCGAAGGGTGTCGGACCTGGCGAGCTCATCCTCACGGGCCAGGCGCAGCACGCGGTGCTCCGGCGTGGGCGTCGCGCATCCTCCTGACGCGGAGCACTTGCGCTCCGCGACGACGCCCACCGCCGAGACTTCGCCCAGGTCCTCGCCCCGATCCGCCTCTACGATGACATTGAGGCCGGGACGGAGATCCAGGTTCGAGTATGCGAAGTAGGCCTTTCTGGTCCCCTTGAAGCAGACCTCGGCAAACCCTGCCACGGCCGCTCCTCCCTCTATTCGGTGCGCCGAATGGCGCTGGTCAGACTTCTCTCCACGCCCCGATGGCCCCGTACTTGTCCCACCGCTTTTCCACCAGCTCGTCCACCGGGATGCTCGCGAGCTCGTCCAGAGTCCGCCTCAGGGCGCCCCCCAGACGCTCGGCCGCCCCGTCCCAGTCGGAGTGGGCGCCGCCCACCGGCTCGGGCACGACCTCGTCGCACACTCGCAGGTCCCGGAGGTTCTCGGACGTCAAACGCAACGCTTCAGCGGCCTTTTCCCGATGCTCGGCGGAGCGCCACAGAATGGCGGCGCACCCCTCCGGCGAGATCACCGAGTAGATCGAGTGCTCGAGCATGAGGAATCTCCCGGAGGTTGGTGGCGATGGCCTCCCCCTGGCCACGCTCCTCGGCCCCAATCCCCGGATAGGCCCCCGGCGTGTCGATGAACGTGATGACGGGGCGCTTGAACTTCTCCGCCTGTCGCATGAGCCGGAGGGCCTTCCGGTACCCCTCCGGGTGCGGCATCCCGAAGTTGCGGCGGAGGTTCTCCTTCATGTCGCGGCCCTTCTGGTGACCGATGATCATGACGGAACGGTCCCCCATGCGGGCCCACCCGCCGACGATGGCCTCGTCGTCCCGGAAGAGCCGGTCGCCGTGAAGCTCGATCCAATCGGTGAAGATGCGGTCGATGTAGTCCTGCGTGAACGGACGCTGGGGATGCCTGGCGACCTGGACCTGCTCGATGGGACGGAGGCTCTCGTAGGTCTGCTTCTTCAGCTGGTCGAGCTTCTCCCGGAGTACGCCGACCTCCGCGTGCACGTCGATCCCTTTCCGGGCCGCCAGGTCGAGGAGTTTGTCGATTTGGCCCTGGATTTCGACGATGTCGCGCTCGAATTCGAGATGCGGGGTGGTGGCCACGTCGGATCCTGGTCGTGAGTCGGGGACGAAAAACAAGCTCGTCGATGAACGGGCGGATCCGCAAGCGTCGGGGACGGTTAGCCGCGGATCACCTCGAAGGGCTCCACTTCCACGAACCGGTGGAGTCGGCCCCAGTAACGGGCGTACGCCTGGGCCATCCGGGGCGCCAGGTCCAGACGGTTCGCTCCCGAATCCATGTACGCGGTGAGGGCTTCCATCTTGTCGATGAGCTGCTCAGAGACGTCCTCGAACCGGGAGGGCCGGAAGTCCAGGCCGCTCGAGGCCGTCTGGTAGGCCAGGACGGACGGCACGGTGCCCGTCGCCGCCTTCACGATGCGAAAGGCCTCGCGCCGGGCAGGATGGCTGTCATCCATGGCGGGCAGGAAAACGATGCGCGGGCGCAGGTCTCCGACGAGGCGCTCCACCACGGCCATCCGCCGCTCGGTGTCGTCGAGGGCCGTCTCGTCGATGACCGACCGGGCACCCAGAATCTCCGCGGCCCGACCGGCTCTGGTGAGTCCTCTGCCGGCGTGATCCAGCGCGTCGCGACAGAGGGCGGCGATGACCACCTCCGCTCCGGCGGCGGCGTGTTTGCGCAGGGTGCCGCCACATCCCATCTCCACATCCCCCACCAGCCCGCCCACGGCCAGGATGGCCGATCTCGTGGGACCTTCCCCGATCCCGGTGAGCTCTGAGACTCTGGCCTTGAGGTCATCCTCCGTCAGCGGCTTGGCCAGAAGCTCGGTCGCTCCGGCCCGGAACGCCTCCTCCTGGTAGTGGGTGGCCATGGACCCCGTGAGGGCCAGGATGGGCAGGGTCGGGTCCACGGACCTCGCGATCCGGCACAGCTCGAAGCCGTCGAGGCCCGGGAGGTCGAGCTCGGTGATGAGCAGGCCCCAGGTGTCACTTCGGAGAAGCTCCGCGGCGTGGTCGCCGTCCGAGCAATGGGTGATGTCCAGGGACCCGAGCGGCTCGAGGAATCCCCGAACCAGAAGGACGTCGTCGAAGGCCCCCTCCACGAAGAGGACCCGGATCGTGTCGGCGGATGGCTCGGTCACTCGGGCGCGCTTCCGGTATGCCTGGGGGGTACGTCCTTGGCTACCGACCCAAGATAGGAGGGGCGTGGGGACCAGGGACAGGGCCGGGCCTGGCGACCCGGCGGCGCGTCTCGAAGTGACGCCTGAGTCAGCCGGCTTCCGCCAGAGCGGGGGCCGGCTCCACACGCGGCTCGGGGATGTAGCGCCACACGATGAGCCCCATGGCCAGGACGAAGGCCGCGCCCAACATGGCGTTGGAGGCGAACCCGATTCCCGCGAAGAGCGGTCCGGCCACCGCGCCGCCCAGGGCGAACCCCAACTGGCCCAGCGCTACCGTGAGGCTCATGAGGGAGCCCCGTCGCTCGTCCTTGACCAGGGCGGTGAGGAGGGCCGAGAACGGGCTCACGCGCATGGCCACCAGCACCATCGTGAGAAAGAACATCGGGTAGGCCCACCAGAGGCTGGTCACCGCGAAGGGGGTCCCCACCATGACGGCGGACAGGCCGACGCAGGACAGGAGGATGATGCCCTTGCGCCCGATTCGGTCCGAGATGCGCCCGGCCTGGGGGCCCGTGACCACGTTGGCCACGCCGCCCACGAGGAACATGGTGGCGATCTGGTTGGGTGTGGCTCCGAGATCCCGCTCGAGCCAGGTGGGCAGATAGATCACGAACACCGACACACCCAGGAACATCATGAAGAAGGCTGCCGCGGCCCACGCCACCTCGGGGCGGCGCAGCATGGCCAGGTAGTCCGCGCCGGCCCTGCGGGCGCTCAGCCGGCCCTCGGACCGCTTCACGCCGGGCTGGGGGATACGGAGCCAGAGAAGCAGGACCGTGGCGGCCATGGTGACGGCGAAGATGTAGAACGGCGCCCGGAACCCCCAGCGGCCCGCCAGGACGATCCCCAGGGGGATGCCCACGATCTGGCCGAACGCGGCGCCGCTCATGACCCAGCCCGTGGCCCACCCGCGCCGATTGTATGGGAAATAATCCCCGATATAGGACACGGCGGCTCCGCTCAGGACGCCGCCTCCGATCCCGGCGAATACCCGGACCGCCAGAAACGATCGGTATCCCACGACGAAGCCGTGCAGGGTCAGGGCCACGGTGATGATGACGGTTCCGAGGATGAGGATGCGTCGCCGGCCGACCTTGTCGGAGATCGGCCCCGAGATGATGGCGAAGATCCCCACCATGAGGGAGTACACGGACACCAGGGTTCCGAGCGCCGCGTCGGCGATGCTGAGCTCCTCGCCGATCCGGGGAAGGATGGGCGAGAGAATCATGGTTTGGCTCGCGGCCGAGAAGACCAGGAGCCAGAGAGTGAAGACGACCAGGTAGGGAGAGGGTCGGCTGCGCGTCACTCCAGGGTTCCTTCCGGAGCGTGGATCAAGCGTTCTCCCTGTGCAGCAGCATGGCGTGACGCTGCGCCGTGGGCATGAGGACCAGGTTGATGACGTCGACGTGCTCCGGGGTGTTGGCCACGTACACCACTGCGTCCGCGATGTCCTCGCCCGTGAGGGGGGTGGTGTCGGCATACACCGAAGCCGCCCTCTCCGCGTCGCCGTGGAAGCGCACCTCGCTGAACTCGGTCTCCGTGAGGCCGGGATCCACGCTGGACACGCGGACCCGGGTCCCCAGCAGATCGATGTTCATCCCCTCGTTGAGCGCCCACACGGCGAACTTCGTGGCGTTGTAGACGGCCCCCCTGGGGTACACCCAGCGTCCGGCGATGCTGCCGATGTTGATGACGTGTCCGGAGTTCCGCTCCACCATGTGGGGAAGCACGGCTCGCGAGACGTACAGGAGGCCCTTCACGTTGGTGTCGATCATGTCCTCCCAGTCGTCGATATCCCCCTCGTGCAGCTTGTCGAGCCCTCGGGCCTTGCCGGCGTTGTTGACCAGGATGTCGGGCACAAACCCGGAATCGGCCAGCCCGTCCACGAACGCGGCAACCGCCCCGCGGTCCGTGACGTCCAGCCGATGGCCTCCGGCTTCGACGCCATGGGCCGTGGCCAGGTCGGAGGCCAGCTTCTTCACGCGCTCTGCGCGGCGGGCCGTGAGGACCAGGTGGACGCCATGCTGCGCGAAGGCATGGGCGCAGGCCTCGCCGATGCCGGCGGAGGCACCGGTGATGAGAGCCCGCTTACCGGCGATTCGGTTCATGAGTCTGGGGGATCGAGGGAGAGGGTGCCGCGAGCCGAACAACGTCGACCTCCGACGATCACACGGGCGTGAGTCGAACGCAACCGCCGGCCTCCCCGCGTGGGCCGGACGTCGATCGGTCGCCTCGGGGACGCCTCCAGGCGACCCTCATCGATCCCCGTTCACCTCGTCCAGAGCCAGGAGCGTGCCCAGAAGGACGTCGGCGCCGTTGGCGACGGCTTCGGGCGGCGTGAGCTCCTCGGGTGCGTGGCTGATGCCGCCGATCGACGGCACGAAGATCATGCCCACCGGGCCCAGATGGGCCATGCTCTGGGCGTCGTGGCCGGCTCCGGAGGGCATGCGGAGCGTGGACAGCCCCAGCTCCCGGGCCACCCGTTCCACCGTGTCCCGGATGAGCGGATGGGTGGGCGCGGCTTGGCTCACGTAGAAGCGGTCGAAGGAGAAGCGGGTGCGGGTCTCCCGTCCGATGGCCCTGGCTCGGTCCACCAGCGACTCGAAGACCGACTCGATCTTGTCCATGGACAGGTCACGGATCTCCAGGCTCAAGGTGACCTTTCCGGGGATCACGTTGGGCGCTCCAGGCTCGGCGGTCAGACGACCCACGGTGGCCACCTGGGTGCCCCGGATCGCACTCACGGTCATGTACACCAGGTCCACGAAGCGAGCAGCCCCCACCATGGCGTCGGCCCTCCGGTCCATGGGGGTGGTGCCGGCGTGGTTCGTCGTGCCCTCCACCACCACGTTCCAGCGCATGATGCCGACGATGCCCTCCACCACCCCGACGTCGACTCCTTCGGTGTCCAGGACGGCGCCCTGCTCTACGTGGAGCTCCAGGAACGCGCCCAGCGACCCGGCGCCGCGTCGCACCTCGTCAAGCCGATCAGGGTCGCCCCCGATCCGTCGGATCCCCTCACCGATGGTGAAGCCCGAAGCGGTGACGATGTCCAGCTCCGCGGCGTCCACCGTACCGGCCAGCGCCCGACTCCCGGTCTTGCCCCCCTCCTCGTTGGGGAAGATCACGAACTCGAGGGGGTGCCGGGTGGTGTGACCGGCGTCCGCCAATGTCCACGCCACCTCGAGGGCCCCCATGGATCCCACCTGTCCGTCGAAGTTCCCTCCTCCCGGGACGGAGTCGATGTGGGAGCCGAGGCTCAGGGGTGGCAGGTCCGGACGCGCACCTCGTCGGCGACCGAGGAGATTCCCGGCGAAGTCGATGGAGACCTCGAGGCTCGCGATTGGGTCGCCGGATTGATGGGGGACGCGGGCCTCGAG
>JARRLD010000311.1:0-5037 GCA_037387345.1 Gemmatimonadota bacterium | reverse complement strand
TGCCGAGGTGGGCCATCACTTCCTCGTGGACGCCTCTCGCGAACCGCTCTTCCATCGCCGTGCCCGGATGGTCGACCGGGAGAACCGCGATAGTAGGGAGCTGCGTCCCGCCAGGGGGGGAGCTGCGGCTCGTCGTTCGCCAGAGTAGTGCCGCCGCCAGAACAGCTCCCGCCACCAACCCCGCCGGTATTCCGATCTTCCGGATCCTACTCCGTCGCCGGCTCGACCTCGGGGCAGCGGCTTGGGGCCCCTGAATAGCGCCACCCAGGGCGGACGCGAAGTCCGCGGCGGTCGAGAATCGGTCCGCTGGAGCGGTTTGGAGCGCCTTCTGTATCGCCCTGTCGACACCTTCGGGGGTCATCGGTCGCAACGCCGTGACGCTCGGGGGCGCTCCCGAGACCTTGTTCGTCATGATCGCCGCTGCGGTGGAGCCGGAATGAGGCGTCTCCCCGCTCAGCATCTCGAACGTGACGCACCCAAGGCTGTACACGTCGCTGCGTGCGTCGATCTCGCTGCTCCCGGTCGCCTGCTCCGGACTCATGTACTTCAAGGTCCCGATCGCGGTCCCGGTGCGGGTCAGGTGCTCCCGCCCGCCGCCGCGAGGGCTCGGGCGATTCCGAAGTCCACCACACGGGCATGTCCGTCAGCCAGCAGGATGTTCTCCGGCTTGCTGTCCCTGTGGGCGACATCCATGCCGTGTGCGTAGGTCAGGGCATCGGCGACTTCCCTCGCGATGCGGATCGCGTCCTCCAACGGAAGCTGTCGCTCCCGGAGCAGCCGGCCCCGAAGCGACTCCCCGTGCACCCGCGGCATCACGTAGTAGAGTGTCCCGTCGGCGTCTCCCGAGTCGAGCAGGGGCACGATGTGGGGATGATCGTGGCGAGCGGTCAGGGCGATCTCTCTAAGGAAACGCTCCGATCCGAACGGCTGATCGGTCTCTGGATGGAAGGCCTTCAGGGCGACCACCCGATTGTGACGGAGGTCGTGCGCCTCGTACACGGTGGCCATGCCGCCCCGGCCGAGCTCGCCCTCGATCCGGTAGCGACCGGCGAGGGTATCGCTGAGCCGATGCTGCATGGAGTCGGGACGAGATGGAGGCACGATGACCACCTGCTTGCGACCGGGAAGGCCTGGGAGTCGACGGGTCAGCGTGGCGCGAATAGTAGACGCGGTGTGGCAGGCGGGCAATTGAAGGGTCCTTCGCGCATGGTCGTGTCGATAGCACCGCGATTGGCCCATCCAGGCGGAAGGACGCCGACCCCGAGCTCCAGCCACGGGTCGAGGAGGCCCGGCGGAGGATCGAAGCGCTGTCAGCCGAGCGCTGACCTGAGGATCGCGGACTTCACTACCGCACGATCAGGTTCGTGGTCGTCTCCGACGCACCCACCGTCCAGTGGACGCTGCGATGGTCCAGGAGCTCGATCACTGGAGTCACGGCCACGCCCTGGCCGGTCACGCTCGAGAAGGCCTCCCGGCCCGTGTCCATGGGATTGGCGATCAGGCGGAAGTAGCTGGCGCCGCCGAGCCTCGATGCGCTCACCTGAAACCGGACACGGCCGTAGCTCGGGGCCACCCCCAGCCGGAACCGGGCGCCCTCGGCGTCGAGCTCCACCTCCATGTCCCACCAGTTGAGGTTCTGTACGTCGACCACCAGGGGGAGGGACTCGGGGGAGACGCTCCCCGAGTAGGAAGGGGACGGGCTTGCACACCCTCCGAGTGTGAACGCGGTGAGAATGGCGGCCATGCCGTGAAGCGTCGAGCGGTTGTGGAGCATGATCCTCCTCCCGGTCTGGCCGGATCGAGTCCGGCGGGCCAACAAGGAGGCGGGAGCGTTCCGAATCGCGGATGGCCTGCTCCGGCGCCCCCCTCACTCAGGGAGGCGAAAGACCGGGGGGCGATTATTCACGGGTGGATGGGGTGGGTCCCGCTCCCCGCTTCAGTTCTCCGTCCGCAACGTCACTGAGAGGTTGATCCGTTGCGTCCGGAGCCTCGCTCACGTCTCCTCGACAAGAACCGATCACGGTGGCATTGTGGGTCCGCCTCCTGCCCCGAGCGGTGCCGTTGAACGAACACCCCCCTCCCGGTCGTCTGCTGCCCATCCTTTCGGTGGCGTTCGTCGGATCGCTGGGGTTCAGCATCGTGCTGCCCTTCCTGGTGTTCGTGGTCACGCGTATGGGCGGCAACGCGCTGGTGTACGGGGCCGTGGGCGCCACGTATTCGGCGTTCCAGCTGGTGGGGGCACCGATCCTGGGCCGCTGGTCGGACCGCTTCGGTCGGCGCAGGATCCTGCTGCTGAGCCAGCTGGGCACGTTGGCCTCCTGGCTCATCTTCCTGGGCGCCCTCTATCTGCCGATGGTGACGTGGCGGGAGGTGGACACCGCGGTCACCGGCGCGTTCACGCTCACCGTGCCGCTGGTCGTCCTCTTCGCCGCCCGTGCCCTGGACGGCCTCACCGGGGGCAACGTCTCCGTCGCCAACGCCTACCTGGCCGACATCACGTCGGAGGAGGAACGCAGCGCGAGCTTCGGCAAGATGGCCGTGGCGACGAATGTGGGCTACGTGCTCGGCCCGGCCATCGCGGGGGTCCTCGGCGGAACGGTGCTGGGCGAGGTGCCGCCGGTGCTGGCCGCCATCGCGATCTCCCTGGTGGCCAGCGTCATCATCCTGTTCGGTCTTCGGGAGTCGACGCGGTGCACGATCTCTTCGAAGCCCGAGCGTCACGGAGTCGGCAGCGTGCTGGGGCAGGAGCACAAGGAGTGCTACCGCATCGAAGCGGGGCCCTCCCTTTCCCTGCGGGAGGTCCTGGCTCCGGCGCGGATCCGGATCCTGCTGGTGATCCACTTTCTCGTCTTCCTGGCCTTCAACTTCTTCTACATCTGCTTTCCGGTGCACGCAGCCACCCGGTTGGAGTGGACCGTCACCGAGGTCGGTGTGTTCTTCAGCGTGCTGAGCCTCATGATGGCCGTGGTCGAAGGCCCGGTCCTGGGCTTCGCCTCGAAACGCGCGCGGGAGCGTACGCTGGTTCTCCTTGGCAGCGGCGTGCTCGCCGTGGGATTCGCCGGCTACGCGTCGGGGAACGTCGCGTCCATCTACCTGGCCAGCGCCGGCGTGGCCCTGGGCAACGGGCTCCTGTGGCCGTCGCTCCTGGCGCTCCTCGCCAATGCCGCAGGGGAGCAGACCCAGGGCGCCGTGCAGGGCTTCGCGTCCAGCAGCGCGGCGGTGGCGAGCATCCTCGGGTTGGTTCTGGGGGGGCTACTGTACGAACAGGTGGCCGGCCGGATCTTCCTGGTGGCGGGAGGGGTCACGGTCGTGGCGCTGATGGTGGCGCTGAGCCTCCGAGCGCGTCCGCGAGCCTAGGGCGTGAGGGGCGCGTAACGATGCCGTAGCGCGTTGATCCCCTCGGGCCGACCGATCACCGTGAGTCGGTCGCCGTCCTCCAGTGGCGTGTCCCCCCTGGGGATCACGAGCTCGCCGGCGCGTCGGATCATCGCGATCAGGGTGCCGTCGGGCAGGGAGAGCTCCCGCAGCCGGAGGCCGATCATCTCGGCGCTCGGACGCTCCGCTCCCAGCCTGAGCACCAGCATGCGCTCGTCGCGGAAGAGGGCCTCCTTGAGCTCCTCGTCGCTGTGCGCGCCCATCCATTCCGGCATGAAGCTGTCCTGATCCACCCGCCCGGCGATCTGGGCGAGGATGCGAAGGTGCAGTCCCGGGTCCGCCTCGGGGCTCACCAGGAAGAAGACCGCCCGGACGGGCTCCACCGGCCTGCGACGCCCCTCGTCCTCCTCGTCCTCGAAGCGCACCCCCTCCAGCACCCGCGCGACGAGCACGTGGGAGCGATCCAGGAGCCCGGATCGCATGTGGGGAAGCGCGGCGCCGTGGGACACCGGAGTCACGCCCATGCGCTTGCCCTCCAGGAAGCCCTCGACCAGTCGGTGTGCCGGGACGGGAAGGTCCAGCGCGAGCAGGTGGGAGGCCTGGGTGGCCAGGTCCACGAATTCCATCGGGCCCGGCAGATCGAGCACCTGGGCTTCGGTGATGAGCTCGTCGAACGGGTCCGCCTCCCGAGGTCCCCGTTCCTTCATGATCTCACGGAGCTCCCGATCCAGGCCTTCGTACCGCTGGCGCCCCAGCCGCTCGAACACGTGGAGGATGGCTCCCTCGCGTTCCACCCGGGCACGGGCGTAGTAGGTGAACCACATGGCCCCGAACGTGATCAGGCCGCCGGTGAACAGCGTGGGGAGCAGGCCCATGCTCACGATGAGCCAGAACGCGCTGAGGACGCCCACGACCTGGAGGCCCGGGTAGAGCGGCGACTGGAATCCGGGATCGTAGGATTCGATCCGGCTCTCCCGCATCACGATCACCGCGAGACAGGCCAGGGCGAACATCATCAGCTGGAAGGCGCTGGCCAGCTTGGCGATCTTCGTCGGGTCGAAGAGCGTCACGGAAAGCAGGATCAGCCCCACGGTCGCCGCGATCCCCACGGTGGGCGTGCCCCGGCCGCTGACGTGGGCGAACACGTCGGGCAGCACCCGGTCCCGTCCCATGGCGAGCGGATACCGGGACGCGCTCAGCACGCCCGCATTGGCGACAGACGAGAACGCGAGCACCGCGGCCACCGTCATGATGACCGCCCCCCAGTGACCCTCCAGGCGCTCCGCTACCGTGGCGACGGGCGTAAGATCGCCGCCGTCCATGGCCAGCGTGTCTGCACCCACCACGCCCACCATGACTGCCGTGCCGACGACGTAGATCGCGATGATGCTCCCGAAGGACAGGAACAGCCCAAGGGGCACGTTCCGCTCCGGATTCTCCACCTCCTCGGCGACGCTGGCCACCTTGGTCAGGCCCATGTAGCTGACGATCACCAGCCCGGTGGCGCTGATGATGCCGGAGCTGCCCGATTCGAAGAAGCCACTGAACTCGCCTACCTCAGTCCGTAGGAGTCCGAAGCCGCAGAACCAGAGGAGCAGGATTAGAAGGCCGATGAGCAGCAGAACTTGAAACGAGCCGCTCTTCTTGGCCCCGAAGTAGTTG